>JAITQA010000137.1 GCA_031289145.1 Dysgonamonadaceae bacterium
ATCTGGATGCTTCACGGTCGCATTGATAAGTATATCCGCTTTCATAAAACGTTTTTGTCGTATTGTAATAATACGTCTGTGCGCTTGCACCTGCTAAAGAAAACAGGAGACTGACAAGCGTTGCTGTTATTTTTATCTTTGTTTTCATATTCAACAATCTTTAGATAATTCTTTTAAATTTTTAAAATTCTGCAAAGCGCTTCTATTATAGTTGTACTGCTCGTTTCCATAAGCAGTAGAATTTTGCAGGCGGCTGACCGGATGATTTATTAAATAATATTCAAACCCGCTTTCCGAAACACCCGGTCGCAGGTTTCCTTTTGTGTCAATAAACCTTTCAATTCTTGCAATGTCCCTACCGAAAGGATCAGGTATTCCTACCTGAGCGTTGATTTCTCGTTTTTTGCTCACATTAGAAAGTGTTGAAGGATCTAAGGCAAAAACAATAATAACGCTTTTCGCTAATATGTATTAGTTATAATATCTTATGTCTGTTTCGTAAATTTATTTTTTAATTATATTGCAAATTTACATTATTAAATCGGATTAATTGCTTTTTCTCATTTCCAAGTTTCAAAAAAAAATATTTTGAGATACTCTTGTTTGTAATGATCATATACACTCGGAGGGTGTATTTCAAATTGTCGTTTTTTACTGCATGCGTCATTACGACTGCGAGGAACGAAAGCTGAAGCAATCCAGCAAAAAGGCGCAGATACTGGATTGCTTCAGCCTTCGGCTTCGCAAAGACGGAGTACGACAATTTGAGTTGCACCCCACACGGTTTATCTCCTACTTGCTTGATAACAAAAGGCAAGGATTCAAGTTCGTCAATTTCTTTCTGAAGAAATATTACTATCCTTCCGGGAGATAATTGATTCTCAATACCGGCCAAAACTTAAATCAAGGTACTGCAAATTCTACCGATTGTTCGTAGAAGCCCATTTTTATACGTTCCCCATCAGCATTATTAGCCTGATGTAGTATATAGTATTCAATTTTCAATTTTTTTGTTTTATCCGGATTCTCACTGTATCTCAATAATGAATCATAATTGTATGTAAACGTCCTTGAAGAACGAGGTTTCATTATTAAAATCCTTTCGGGAATTTCTGCCCCCTGCGCAAATGGAACAGGAAATCTACTTATCAACCGTCCGTTTTCATCTAAAAAATGGACTTCTAAATAACTTATTAAATTCCCTCCAACGGATACGTTTGGAACCTGTTCACTCAAAACACCAAAGGCGTTACCTGTTAATACCCCCCGGATTTATCCGGGGGAATGAAAGACTGACAGTCCCCTGAACTCCTTTAGGAGTTGCCCTGTTGTACGGAGAAAGGGCAAGGCTTACAGCGTTGAGGAGGAAGTAGCATCCTTTTACCCCCCAGCTACGCTTCGCTTGCAAGGGGTTATTCACAGACCAACGCCTCCGGCGTTCCCGAATGCATGGAGAAGATATCCTCTGTTTCTACCTGCGGTACTACAAGCAAGGTCTCACACCTGCTTGTAATACTTCAAACTATTAACGTCGAAACTATTGATAAATTCTTCGATTTTCTTCACTTCCGCTTCTGCAAATGTAACATATACTTCTGCCGAACGCGAGAATTCTTCGGGATTGCGGTTGGCGTCCAACAACAAAAGGTAACTTAAAACAATGTGACCGGCGCTTTCCACCAAGCGGCGTGCCTGGAAATCAATGTATTCGTTGTCTTTCGTATCGGCTACTTTCGGAACCAACTGTTCGTAAATTTCAACTAACTTTGCCAAACGGGTTTTCAAACCGTCTAATTCGGGATTCAACTGTTCTTCCTGATAAACTTTCATCTGAGAGAGATACGTTCCCGTCAGAACGTGGCGGATGGCGGCTACAACCTGCAACTGGGTAGTTCCTTCGTAAATATTCGTAATGCGGGCGTCGCGATAGTAACGTTCGCATGGATAGTCTTTCATGAAACCCGAACCGCCGTGAATCTGGATACAATCGTAAGTATTCTGATTGGCATACTCGGTATTCATCGCTTTACCGAGCGGGGTGAAAGCATCAGCCAATTTTTTATATTTCTTCAATTCTTCTTTTTCTTCCGGCGCCAATTTGCGTTCTTTTTCAATGTCTTCCAATATCTTGTACACATCTACAAAACGGGAAGTTTCGTAAAGAATGGCACGTGAAGCGTCTAATTTTGCCTTGATATTGGCAATCATCTCATAAACCGCCGGAAATTCGATAATGGCTTTGCCGAACTGTTTCCGGTCGCGGGCATAAGCAATGGCTTCGCGATAAGCGGCTTCCGACAAACCGGTAGCTTGTGCCATAATACCCAAACGGGCGCCGTTCATCAGCGACATCACGTATTTAATCAGACCCAATCTGCGGGAACCGCAAAGTTGCGCTTTTGCATTTTTGTAAGTCAATTCGCAAGTAGGAGAACCTTTGATACCCATTTTATTTTCGATGCGGCGCACATTCACGCCGCCGTCGCGCTTGTCATAAATAAACATCGAAAGTCCGCGGCCATCTTTGGTGCCTTCTTCCGAACGCGCCAAAACCAGGTGAATGTCGGAATCGCCGTTGGTGATGAAACGTTTCACCCCATTTAAGCGCCAGCAATCGTTGGCCTCGTCGTAAGTTGCCCGAAGCATCACAGCTTGCAGGTCGGAACCGGCGTCAGGCTCCGTCAAGTCCATCGACATGGTTTCTCCGGCGCATACGCGGGGAATAAACTGTTGTTTTTGGGCTTCGTCTCCAAATTCGTACAGCGTTTCGGCGCAGTCCTGCAAAGCCCAGAGGTTGCAGAATCCGGCGTCGGCGCGGGCGGCCATATCCGAAGCCATGATGAACGCTACCATCGGAAAGTTCAATCCGTTGTAACGGCGCGGCATGGAAAGGCCCATCAAACCGGCCTGGGTGGTCGCTTTCAGGTTCTCGACTGTTCCGGGAGCATAAACCACGCGGTTGTTCACAACGGAAGGACCGGTGTGGTCTACGTCTTCCGCATTGGGCGCAACTATCTCTCCGATTACGTCACCGGCAATTTCCATTACTTTTTCGTAACTGTCCATTGCATCTTCGAAATCAAAGGGTGCATAATCGTATTTTTCTGCTTCGGCGTAATTCCGTTCTCTCAGTTCCACGATGCGACGCATCAAAGGATGATGCAAATGGTGGCGCAGTGACGGATTATCTAAATAAAAATTTGACATGATAATTTTCTTGTTTTTAATCTTGTTTTAATCTACCTTCATGAACTTACTTACTGTTCTTTTTGTAGTATTTAATCATTTTCGGTATCACCGTTTCTACCTCACCTGTAATCACGTAATCGGCGATGGTATTGATGGGCGCGTTCGGGTCGCTGTTGATGGCGATAATCATGGACGAATCCTGCATGCCTGCGATGTGCTGAATTTGTCCGGAAATACCGCAGGCGATGTACAGTTTGGGACGGACGGTAACCCCGGTCTGTCCGATTTGGCGTTCATGTTCTGCGTATCCGGCGTCTACGGCTGCACGGGAAGCGCCTACTTCTGCACCGATGGTATTTGCCAAATCATGCAACAAACGGAAATTTTCTTTCGACCCCATGCCGTAACCTCCGGCAACAATAATCGGCGCTCCTTTGATATTCACTTTGGAGGCTTCTATATGCCGTTCGATTACATCAACCACAAAATCGGTAGCGGAAACATAATCTTTCACTTTGTACGAGACCGTTTGTCCCTTGTAAGCGGCATCGAAGATTTCTTTTTTCATCACGCCCTCGCGAACGGTCGCCATTTGCGGCCGGTTGTCGGGATTGACGATGGTTGCCACGATATTCCCTCCGAAAGCCGGACGAATCTGATACAACAGATTGGTGTAGGTTTTGTCTTCTTTCTTTTCTTCGTGATCTCCTATTTCCAAGGCGGTGCAGTCGGCGGTTAAACCGCTGAATAGAGCCGAAGAAACCCGGGGGCCCAAGTCCCTTCCGATGCTGGTAGCGCCCATCAGGGCGATTTGGGGCTTTTCTTTTTCGAAAAGTTTCACCAGGATGGAGGTATGCGGCAAGGAAGTATAAGGATACAGGCGGGCGTCGTCAAAAAGATGGAGGACATCCACCCCGTAGGGAAAAACTTGCGCACCGATTTCATCTAACTGGCTGCCTGCGGCAACCGCTTCCAAGTTGCAATGCAGACTGTTGGCAAGCGTACGGCCTTTGGTAAGGAGTTCGAGACTGACGTCTTCAACCTTTCCGTTTTCTATTTCGAGATATACAAATAAATTGTTCATAATTATCCAATGGTGTGATTTGTAATCAGTTCTATTATTAAATCCTCAATCTGCAGGTCGGAAGAATCAATGGTTTTGCTCTCTTTGGCCTGGAATACGACATTTTCAATTTTCTTCACTTTGGTAGGAGAGCCGGACAATCCGCATTGTTTGGGGTCGGCATTTACATCGGCAGCGCTCCATTCCTCCAAGTTGATACAAGCGCGAGTGTTGCAAATATTTACATAATCGTTGCTCTCGGTCTGGCGTTCTGAAGCCGTTTTTGCATATTTATATTGCTGAATCAAGCGGGCATTCCTTGGCCGGCAATTCGGGGCGGAGCCGTTCACAGTCACCAAGAGGGGCAATTTGCCTTCCACTATCTCGACACCCCGCTCCAAGCGGCGTTTTACGGTAATTTTACCATCCTTAATCGACCGGATTTCTTCGGCGTAGGTAATCTGAGAGATTCCCAATTTTTCGGCTACTTGCGGGCCTACCTGAGCGGTATCGCCGTCAATAGCCTGGCGGCCGGAAATAATCAGGTCGAATTTTCCGATTTTTTTGATGGCTTCATGCAGCGCATAGCTGGTCGCCAAAGTATCCGCACCGGCAAAGACACGGTCGGTAAGCAGATAACCGTTGTCCGCTCCTCTGAACAATCCTTCGCGGATGATGTCAGCTGCACGGGGAGGCCCCATGGTTAACAGCGTAAGGGTTGAACCGGGAAATTCATCTTTCAGGCGCAAAGCCTGTTCCAAGGCATTCAAGTCCTCCGGATTAAAAATGGCGGGAAGAGCGGCGCGGTTGACCGTTCCGTCGGCTTTCATTGCGTCTTTTCCTACATTTCTTGTATCCGGCACTTGCTTTGCCAATACAATAATTTTTAGACTCATCGTTTGTTTTTTATAGATGTTATTTAAAATTAAGACTGCAAATGTAGTGTATTTCCGCCAAAAACAAATAAAAAACGGGAAAATTGCACAAAAACGGGAAAAATGAGCACTGTTATTTGCGTAAAAAATGACTGCAATGATTTTGCGGTAAAATAAAAAACCCCGCTATTTTTTTATTGAATAATAGCGGGCACATCGAGGTAAAGCGTAGTGCAATAATTAAACGAATTGCACCTGATGAATACCGTCTTAATACTATTTATATACTTGATTATTCTGATTATTCAAAAGATTATACTACTTTTGCAAACTAAATATAAATAACAAATGAGCAGTTTTGCGGAATTAGTCAAAAATCGCAGGAGCATCCGGTATTTTACCGAAGAAAAATTGAAGCCGGAAGAAGTGGAACAAATCATGAAGGCCGCTTTGATGGCGCCGACCGCCAAAAATAACCGTTCCTGGCATTTTGTTTTAGTAGAAAATGAAGCTGTCCTGAAGCAGTTGTCTTTGTGTAAGTCATCCGGCTCCTCACCCATCGAGAAATGCGCCTTGGCTGTTATTGTGCTGAACAATCCTTCGGAGAGCGTCGCACCCATAGAAGATTCGGCTATTGCCGCTACTTATATTCAACTGCAAGCAGAAGACCTGGGTCTGGGAAGTTGCTGGATTCAGATTGCCGGACGGAATACCGCCGATGGTCTGGATTCCGAGCAGTATATCCACGAGTTGATGGGTATCCCTTTAGCATACGGAATAGGCTGCATCATCGCTATTGGACACAAAGCCAAGGATAGTAGTCCTCACGACGAAGAAACGTTACAATGGGAAAAGGTGCATCCGGATATATTTTAAGCGCAAAATTTTTCGGCAATCCTATCATAAACCGGTGTAGAAACGCCGGTTTATTTTGCCAAGCGACATTCCATAATGCTGTGTCCCAAGCCTAAATGGTCGTGAATCGCTTCTATTTCCAATCCTGCCACTCTGACACAACGCTCCATATCCCCGGAATAATACATCTTGCTGTTTCCATTGGCCATCGCTGTGAAATAAGGACTTATCTGCGTCAAACAATAAGATGCCGTCTCGAAACGCTGCCTGTCCCAGAAGGTTTCCATAATGTACAAACGGCTGTTTCCATTCATCGAAACGGCCGCGCGGGACAAAATACCGACTATCTCCTCTTCGGAAAAGCAATCAAGGAATTGGCTCATCCAGATGGCATCGAAACCGATTGGGAAAGGAACATTTTTGTCCAACAGGTCGGCTGCATGCGCATGAATCCGGTCGCCGTCCGGCTGATTTTTTATGGTTTCTTTCATTAATTCGAGTTGCCGGGGCAAATCCATCACAGTCACAGCGACTTCAGAAGAATGATTTACGCATTTCATCGCCCACCGCCCGGTATTTCCGCCCACGTCTAATAAGGAAGCAGGCTGTTTGCTGAAAACAATTTTCAAAGCGGCATCAAAAGCATTGTCCGAATAGAAATGGTCGAATCCGAACCAACTGTCCTGCACTTTCGGCGGAAGAGAAGAAAGCCCTTCATAAATGGTAGGCCAATCGCCGAATACTTTCAAACCTTCCGGTTTCCCGTTCAGCAATGCTTCTTCGAGGTTGAACAGGCCAAGATAATTGACGTCGTGGTTGAAGTCCATATTTACCCTGACCATCCTGTCATTTTGGAGAAAATAACCTGCTTTGGAGATAAAAAATCGCTCATCTTTCAACAAGACTGTCCCGATGGTCAACGAAGCTTCCAATAAAACCTGCACGGCATACAGGGATAAGTCCGTTTTTTCCGCTGTCTGTTCCAAAGTAAGTCCTTCTTTTTCTTTCGACAACAGTTCAAGAATACCGAATTTCACCATCAGCCGGGATACCTGGAACACCACCGGCCCAAAAGCGATTTCCTGTGCCAGACGCTGCGCCTCCATGGCGTTTAAGCGCTCTTTTTCATATATTTCCTTTTGCGGAGAAGATAATTTCATCTGTACTTTTTTATCATTTCAAAATACTCGACAAAAGTAAACAAATTTAATTGAATTACTATAAAATGAATTTTTTCGGCTAAAACTTTTTTTGAGGTGCTATTTTCTTGTGGAATAAATCGTTTGCAGGGTAGTCTGCCCGAAAGGGAAGCGATCAGTCATGTTCGGAAGATTTTTCGGCATGTTAAGTGATTAACGATTAGCATGGGATGTCTCCACTCCGCTTCGCTCCGGTCGACATGACGACAACATATTTTGAGAGAGGGA
>JAITQA010000018.1 GCA_031289145.1 Dysgonamonadaceae bacterium
GCGGCATCGGCGACGACCGTACGGACGATGACAAAGCGAAGTACCTGAACTTCACGATCAACCCGTCTGCCCCGATACAAATCAAACCCTCTACCTGGGATGATCTGCCGGACGAACTGAAGAACAGTTCAGGCTATACCCCTGCAGGCGGGGAGAACGCTGCAACTACTTTCTACATCGTCACGATAGAAGATGCGGACGGGAACAAGCATGATATTGTGGTGGATGCTTTGCCTGCCACGGTTACGGATGCGGGTGGGAATACGTATACGATAGATGAGCAGGGCGGCGTTGAATTAGCGGATAATATCTCGCAGGGTAATGGTAGTGGGTCCGGTGGAGATGGAGAAAATGATTTGGGCTTCTATTTTATCATAAAAAAGATAGGAAACAACGAAAATGTAGACAATAAAACGGCAGAAGAAATTGTAAAAACGACAGCAGCAGAAGATTATTTTTCTCCAAATGCTAAAATAACTTTGGACGAAGGCCGGTATATCTGTATTCCGGTACTGAAAAACATCAAATACAAATATAACATCTTAGATAGGGAAACCCTAAAGCCTGTGTATCATTTTGTCACAAAGAAAAACAGTAGTTTTATTCCATTCGGGAAGATAGCCAATGAATCATTTTTCAGGC
Source organism: Dysgonamonadaceae bacterium (assembly GCA_031289145.1). GTDB lineage: Bacteria > Bacteroidota > Bacteroidia > Bacteroidales > Azobacteroidaceae > Azobacteroides. Next base: position 643 of record JAITQA010000018.1, read on the forward strand.
GTTTATCCTGGAGTGAAAATCCGTTTAACAGGTACGATATCAGCCATACAATAGATGGGCGAATGGACAAGGACAGCCGCTATACTGTATTAGACCTGAAAATGGGCATGTCGGATACTTTGGAAGTGAAAATACATCCTGGTAGCTATCGACAAATCGCTGATTGGAATAGCGACGATACAAATTTGCCGGATGAAATTTCTTCGCTTGAGGATTCTGATTCGATAAATCTGTCTAAAATACAGATCATTTTCGACATTTTGGGTGGTAGCCAAGATCTTGAATACACTCCCGGAAAGATAACGATTGGCGTGAAAAAATTTGAATCGGAAGCGGTTTGGTTTGATTTAGCGGAAAGGCAATCTTATTCGGGTAGCTTTGATGGCAGCTATGGAATAGACATTTATGACGACCAGAAATTAAGCGCTTTCAAAAAAGAATATGACCCGCTTACCATTCTTAAATCCGATAAATCCACTATTGATTACCAGGTGCCAAGCGTGAGTACATGGAGTGGTGAAGACGTAACCATCAAGGCGAAAATTAAAGAAAGCAATGCGGTAACGGATTCTGTTTATTATAAATTTGAATCGTCGAGCACAGGTTTAACAGTAGTACGCATACAATGCAATGGTACTTTCTACAATGATGGGATATTCGAAGCCAAAAACGGAAATTACGAGTTGGAAATAACACTTAATGGTTCTACCCCAAAAAACACTTTGTCTGTATATGATAAGAACAAAAAAATAGTAGGAAAATTGACTTTTTATAGTCAGCCTAGACCTACAAATAAGAGTAATGCTGTAAACTATAAAGTAGTCAATGTAACTTTCGGCGATACGCCGCAAGGTACAACACCAAGCGAAGTAGATTTCAATAATTACACAAATGGCAGTCCATTAGAAAATTATCTCAATCTAAATTCATTTAATCAGGCTTTTATTCAACTTAATAATAATAATAAAAACAAGTTTGATAGTTTGAAAATTACAGAATCTGAAATTAGTGGTGAAAGAATAACATCAACTTCCTTTGTATTAGATAGTTTAACTAATAATAGATCCAAAATAAGAGATCTATTGGAAACCAAATACAAGGCGAAAGGAAACACAATTGGAAGAAATGAACGTATTATTTTCCTGATAAACAACAGGGAAATGGATCAAACGTCCGGATTTTCTAATGCTACCACCAAGTCTATTGCTATATTTAAATCTGCATTAACCAATTGGGAAACACTAACGCATGAGATGGGACATACCTTTGGCTTGGTTCATCCGTTTGGTACGCAAGGTTTTACAGAAGGAAGCAGTACTAATTTTATGGATTATGCTAATAAACGGAATATGTTCTGGTATTGGCAGTGGAAAATTATTAATCCTACTGATTTTTAATAAATAATTGATTATGAAAAAGGATATATTAATCACAGTATGTGTTGTATTTTTAGTTAGTAATTTACATGCACAGCAAAAGAATTTTTTTGCTTACTACAATCACCAAATAGATAGTTTGGTTTCTATCTATTCAATTGAAAAACCGATGGGAGATGGTGGAAACTATTTTTTTTCTTTTGAAGATGAAAAATTAAGTGCAAAAGAAAAAAAGAATTTAATTGTTAAAATTAGGAAAATGTTTAAACAAGACGAATATCCTAATTTATATTATTTAGGCCATAAATTACTTTACAATATGGCTTTCTATCACCAAAACAACAATTCTCCTCAAATAAGACAAATGTTACTGGAAACGTATCTTCAGTATTATTTTTATCCGGGGAAAGGGAAATATGAATTATTAATATACATATATGATGTAAAATACAAATTTGATTATACGAAGAAAGCAAAAAAAAGAATTGTAGAGATATTGGAAAATAAAAAGACGGAAGAGGAATATGGGTTATATATAATCGAACGTAGAGCAGCCAACCGGTATTACATGAATTCTACTTTTGGATTGGATGATGCGAACAGAATTATGAAAAAAAGAGAAATAAAAAATGACACGATATTAGAACAAATCAGAGACAGTATTTTAGAAGTCCGAAATGTTCTTCCGGAAGCAAAAAGAGATTTTGAATCTGCCCAAATCGAACCCGATTTAATCCGAATGATCGGCATATTGGAAATGAAAGAATGTATTCCGGTATTAAAACAAAAGCTTACCCATTGTATCGAAAGCGATTGTCTTTATGGTCAGGAAAAGGCGTACCGGTATGCATTGGCTCGTTTGGGCGACGAAGAACAACGCCAATACATATTGGATAACTTGATGGATATTGGCGTATTTGACAGAAGGGATTTTTCCTATTTTAAGGATGATGAAATGATATGGAAATATATTGAGGTTAACCGACATTCCAAGACTTTGGTTTACACAGATAGTGAAAGCCATGGTGTTTCGGCAAGTTTTATGAGTATAGAATATATCTATCCCTATATTAAGAATTTGCCCGAAGATAAGAACTTGGAATATCCCAATTCAAGGTATATGGATGATTATTTCCAATGGGCGCAATTGTTTTATGAATGGCTAATGAAAAATAAGGAGTCCGTTGAGTTTGATTATGAAGGAGAGAAAGAATTTCATTGGTAGGATAAGATGAGTTTGATTATGATGGAGAGAAAAATTGGTTTTGGTGCTGCTGATGGTAAAAAACGGCAGCAATCATATATGTATTAAATACAAGAAGATGATAAAAAAACAAAAAATACTATTGTCCCTGCTACTATTTCTGTTGAGCGCCACCGGCGCCACAGCGCAAAGTTTCAGGATAGAGGATTGGAAGGATCTGTTCGGGAAAGGCAAGCCCTTGAAGTTGACGGGTGG
>JAITQA010000028.1 GCA_031289145.1 Dysgonamonadaceae bacterium
TTTTTATGAAGACCGCGAAAAACCGTGTTCCCGTGATAAATGTAATCTTCTCCCTGCCCCAAATCAAAATAGACGATGTTGATGGAATAGAGTTTTTTGACACGGGCATAAGGGTCGCCTTCATCAATGTATTCAGCTATCGTTATTGGTTTTGTTACTTTCGCTTTCCAAGAGGCGTTCTATACGGATGTCTTCGCCTAAAAGAGTGGACACCAAGCCCTCCAGGACGACAAAATTTGATTTCTGCCGCAACAGCCGCTTGGCAGCCCAATCGAAACGAACCAGATTACTTTTTCCCATGATGGTATGCTATTGGTAAACGATACTGTACAAAGATAGGTATTAATTATGAATTTTGAATTATGAATTAAAAATTATATTTCAACAACGCAGAAATATCGGTCTTGTTTTTCCCTTCGATTTCTTCCAGACCCGAACCGACTATTTCCCTGTCGAAATAATGGGTATTGGCCATTTTTAAATAAATCGTTAGACTGTCAAAAAATTTCCATTTGATGACCGAATACATCCGGAAACCCTCCCCGTAGTAATTGGGGAAAGAAAAGGCATAGAGAATGTTCTTCTCATAGACATTAATTCTTGTATTCCAATCGCTTGCATGAAAATAAGCCAAAGCTCCATCAATTTGGAATCCGGATTTATTGCGAGAAAAGGAAAAGTTTTGCGTCAGCGACCATCCCGTTTGCGGAGTGTCACCGGTTGGGTAAAGGTTGTAGTCCGCTTGTGTCTTTGTCCCGAAACCGTTCCCGTTTTTCAAATCAAGTTGATATCGCCAACGATGCTGGTGATAAGGTAGCACAAAAGTTTCCCTGCCATCCGCCTGAATACTGTTTTTGGATTTTTCCTTGTATTTGTAACGCAGGCTCATTTGGACTTGTTCGTTGCGTTTATAACTGATTTGAAGCAATCCGTCTGTGCCGGAAGATGGAGCATTGATGCCATATTTGAGCCAGGGAAAGCGGAAATAATCCATATAAGCCGACAGTTCCCATTTGGAGAACGGATGAAACTTGATGCCGGTGTAAAAACCTGTTTCATTCTGAATCGTAGCTGATTCCGAAAAAGCTTTGCCATAGAAAGCATTGTAATCCCTGGCATAATTGCGGTAAGAGAAAATTAAATCGACCGATGAGGCGGGATTTAGCAGCAAGTTGTTGACGGTTGCCCATTTTCCGTTTGCATCCCTTGCCGTTTCTCCTTGGAAAGAAAGTTTTTTTGCCCGGTATCCGTAGTTGACTCCGGTATTGAAATGATTTTTCGCTCGCAGGTAGAACAAGTTATAAGCTCTTGGCTCCGGATTGTACATTTTTCCTCCGAAAGAATAATACACTGCGGTCAAGCCTAAATTTACCGCGCCGGTTCTCCACCGGATATGCGTTCCTCCCATATCTGTCTGCGCCGTTCTACGTTTGTTGATGTCGTTGGGTATCCGGTTATAACCGTCTGTCTTGAAAGTGTAGATATTGGCACTGTCGGCATTGGCGTCGTGGTTTCGATGGGAATAGAACAGATTGATTTGCCATTCATTGAATTTCAAAGCGCCGGCTAATCCGCGGAAAGCGCCGTTTTCATTGGTGGATACATGCCGTTTTATACCGGAATTGTTTTGATTGATGCTACCGACAAAAGAAGTTTTGCCCATCGAAAAATTATTGTTCATCACAAGTCCCTGTCCAAAAGAAAGCCGGTAATCGCCGACATGCAGGTTTTCCAGTATACCTTGGTTTTTGATGTTCAGGTTGAAAGCATAATAATCAAACCCTTTGTGGTTTTTATTCCAAAAAGCTTCGCCTGCATCTTTTTCTCCGCTGATGCCTATCTGAATCCAATCATGGTATTGATAACCATAGCGGAACGATAGGTAGTAAGGTTCGCCCAGGTAGTATTTGTTGGGATTGACCGCCGGTTCCTCCTCCGGTATTTTTTTGTAACCGGCTTTCTCTTGGAAAGTATAATCGGAACGCAACATGAACGTCTGTTTTGCATGGCGTAACAGGTTTTTGGGACGCAAGACCTGCTGAACAGGCTTTATTTCGCCTACAAAAACAAAAGGCAACAGGTAGTTGAGTGTTCGGTAATCCAGGTCTTCCACATTTTTCAATTCGTAAATAGCTACCAAAGGGCTATATTTGTAAATATAATACAACAGGTTTTCGATTTGGATATCCGTCAGGAAAGGCAAACGTTCCAAATCTTTTTTAGTCACGGTTTGCAAATCGAAAGGATGTTCGCTCAGATAGGAGAGGTCTTCAAAAAGTTGCTCCAAATCACCCGCGTCAACCTCTTCCGATTCAGCCAGTTCTTCTAAATATTGCATCCATTCCGAATTTTCCGGATTGATTTGCGCAGGCAGGTTAAAAGCCCAAAGCGCAAAAGAAAAAATACATAACAAATGTTTCATGTGTATATAATTTTGGTTTAAAAATAATAATTGACGCCGATAGCGCTTGATAAACCCAGAATCGGGTGGAGTAGGAACGCAGTTTCTATTCCCCAATGTATACCGTTGTAAGACAGTCCAAAAGAAGGCGTTTGCGGCTTGTTTTGAAAGCCGCAGCGAACTGTAAATTGTTCGGCAATTTCATATTCAGCCCCGGCGCTTAGGTGAAAATTGTTCCGGAAATCGCTATTTGCTTCCATTAAAACACAGAAAGTGGAGGTCAAGCGGTAACGAAAACCACCGAAAAACAGGGCAGGAACGGCTTTTGTCGTATGGAGCAGGTTTTCAGCAGTAAATGCCCATTCGAACGCACCATCCGGCTGCCAATAAATTCCCATACCGGCTGAATAGTTATTATTCACATGCGTTTCCAAAATTGAATATTCGTTCGAATAACCAAGATTCACACCCAACGATAAGCCGGAGGATAGTTTTTTCGCTAAGGAAACTTGTCCCGAAAGCAATTGATAATCTTCAAAACCGTAGGTAGATAGCCTGAATCCGGCATCAATAATACGGTTGGGAAAGATTCCGTAAAGGCTTTTCGTGCTTAGTTCTTTCATCCCAAAACGGCTGAAAACCGAAACGCCGGCTTGTTTTTGCGTCTCAAAAGCGATGAGCGCAGGATTTGATAAATTCCCCAAGGCTTTAACTTGGCCCAGAGACAAAGCGTTCACTCCGGCTTCAAATGTTTCGTTGACCGGATAACTTGCACGGAAACAATGGATAAGCAAGATGATAAGGAAAATCCTTACTACTAAAGGAAAAGAAATTTTCATAGTTGTTTTGGTTTAATAAATCTATATCTGTCTGCAAAGATAATTATTTATTGAATAATTGCATAAGTTTTTGAAAAAAAGTTTACTTTTGCAAGTCGGAACAACAAATGAGCGCTATTGAAAGAGTAAATATGCAAACGCGAACAGTCATTTTATTGCTTTTGTTTTTGGGCTTGTTCAGCCTGAAAACAGCGGCGCAAGATACTTTCAAATCAAGTATCCCGGCCTATTCCATGGATGGGGAGGATACCTTGAAGTCTATGATAATTAATGACATATACGTATACCCGCCCCAAGCTTTCGTTAACGCCAATGATGCCAAATACCAGAAACTGATACGGGATGTGAAAAAGACCTTGCCTTATGCGAAATTAGTGTACAACACGCTCATTGAAACTTACGAATATATGATGACCTTACCCTCTGATAAAGAGCGGGAAGCGCATTTGAAACGAATGGAAAAAGAATTGTTAGCGGAGTATAAGCCTGTCTTGAAAAAAATGACGCTAAGTCAAGGAAAACTATTGATAAAACTGATAGATAGAGAGTGTAACCAAAGTTCTTATGATATTCTGAAAGCTTTTCTGGGTCCTTTTCGCGCGGGATTCTGGAATCTTTTTGCCGGCATGTTCGGTGCAAGTCTCAGGTCGAACTGGGACCCCGATGGAAAAGACGCCGCCACGGAACGGGTAGTGGAATTAGTTGAAATGGGGTTGTTGTAAAAGCAAGTAATTCTATTTCACAGGTTTTTTGAAATTTTAGCCAGATTCAAACTGCGTGCCATTGCGTCAAAAATTTCTCTATACGTGCCATGCATTTGGTAAATTTCATCGTGAGTGCCAAATTCAACAATGGCGCCGTTTTTCATTACATAAATTCGGTCGGAATCTATAATCTGGGAAATACTATGCGAAATAATGATTACCGTACGGTCTTTTTTGATAGCATCTAAACTGTTTTTTATCTGTTCCGTAGATACAGCATCCAAACTGGCTGTGGGTTCATCTAAGAATATTATGGGCGGATTTTTCAAAAACATACGGGCAATGGCAATCTTTTGTTGCTGTCCGCCGGATAAAGAAAAAGCCGAAGTTTCGTACTGTTGAGGTAAAACCATGATTTGTTCGTGGATATGAGATTTTTTGGCAGCTTCAGCGATTTCTTCAAATGAGGCATTCGGTTTCCCATAACGGATATTTTCTTCGATAGTTCCGTTGAAAATATGGTTTTTTTGCAAGACCAATCCGATATTGTCGCGCAAAAAAGCAGTGTCGTATTTTTCTAAAGAAACGCCATCTAAGCGGATTTCTCCCGAATCCGGAAGATAAAATTTATCTAATAAGTTGATTAATGTACTCTTACCTGCTCCGGATAATCCTACCAAAGCCGTGCTTTTTCCGGGAAGAATTTCCATTGTAATATTGGTTAACGCCCTGTTTTTGCTATCCGGATAGGTGAAATTGACATTTCTTAATTCAAATTTTCCTTCCACCTTTGGCGAATGATAGTCGCCGGAAGGTTCTGTTTCGTGGTCTGCGTGCAGAATATTGAAAAAACTTTCGGAATAAATCAAAGCATCGTTCATTTGGTCATAAATACGGTGCAACTGCCGGATGGGTGCGGACACATTGTTAAACAACATGATATGAAACATGATAGCGCCGATGGTCATCTGTCCGGTCAGAACCAGATAGGCGGTCAGAATAATGATGGCCACTACTCCGATTTGTTCTGTGAAACTTTTTAATCCGTCAAACAAAAAACTGGTTTTTCGCACTTTCATTTGGGTATCCGTCAGGTCGTTTTGCAAGGTCAATTGTTTTTCTGCTTCGAGGGATTCCCTGACAAATGATTTGATGACGGTAATTGATTCCAGGATATTTAATATACCATGGCTTTTATTTTCGCGCAAATCTTTGATACTCCTACGTGTACCGCTGACTCGCTGCGCTTGGGTTATGCTCAGGTAAAAATATATCGGCACAACGCATAAACCCACGCATCCCACGTAAAAATTGGCATTGAACATGAGCGCCAACGCTACAATAGAATTGGCAAAAAGCGGCAAAATATCAATAAAAAAATTCTGAACCAAACGGGTAAGACTTTCTACTCCCCGGTCGATGCGTGCCTGTAGCTTCCCCGGCTGGTTGTCTCCGGAAGTAAAAAAGGCTAATTGATACGTAAGTATTTTTTCTATAATGGCTTGCGCCAAGTCGCGTGCGACATAAATACGCAATTTTTCCCCGTAAAATTTTTGCCCAAATTGAATCAATGCGTTTATTATTTCTTTAGAAATCAGTATAATAGAAATAAAGGCCATGATATTCAATCCTTCTTTCAATGCCTTGTGCTGTTCCAACAGGAGGGCGATTTGGTCGACCGTATAACGCAATACCCACGCATTTACCTGCGCTGTCAAAGAGCCGACAAGCGTGAGCAGAAGTGTAAGAAACACCAACCACCGGAAAGGTTTCACATACGGATATATACTTTTTAATAACTTAAGTCCGCTCATATTCAATAAATGAAAACGGATAAGGATTTTTTTCATCCGCCGGAAAAGTTTCCCGGTTGAGTTCACGCCAAGCCCGCCAATCAATCAGCGGAAAAAATACATCGGCGTCCGGAAAACCGGCGTGGATTTTAGTGAGGTAAAGTTTATCGGCAAAGGCTAAGGTTTGCGCATAAATCTGAGCGCCGCCAATGATAAAGACCTCGTTTTCATCAATCAATTTTATCAGCGCGTAATCTAAGGAAGAATACACTTCTGCGCCTTCGATTTTCAAGTCTTTATTGCGGCTGATAACGATATTTCTGCGGTCGGGTAGGGCGCCTTTCGGCAAAGACGCAAAAGTCTTCCTGCCCATAATAACCGCATGACCGGAAGTGATTTCTCTAAAATGCTTCAAATCGGCGGGTAAGCGGCAAAGCAGATTGTTGCCTTTTCCGATTTCGTTGTTTTTGGCTATCGCTACTATAATGGATATCATCATACGGCAACTACTCCTTTTATATGTGGATGCGGGTCGTAACCTTCCAATTCAAAATCTTCGTACCGGAAATCAAAGATATTTTTTACATCCGGATTCATTTTCATGACCGGCAAGGGACGAGGCTCGCGCGACAATTGCAACTTTACCTGTTCCAGATGGTTATTATAAATGTGCGCATCTCCGAGCGTGTGCACAAAATCGCCTTCCTGAAGACCTGTTACCTGCGCCATCATCTTCAACAGCAATGCGTAAGAAGCAATATTGAAAGGGATACCCAAAAAAATATCCGCACTCCGCTGATACAGTTGTAGGGAAAGCTTTCCGTCTGCAACGTAAAACTGGAAAAAGCAATGACAGGGAGGCAGTTTCATGTTTGGGATAGCGCCTACATTCCAGGCGCTGACGATTATCCGGCGAGAATCCGGATGCTGCTTTATGGTATGCACCACTTCGCTTATCTGGTCGATATGGCCACCGGAATAATCCGGCCAAGAGCGCCATTGATAACCGTATATAGGGCCTAAATCGCCGTTTTCGTCGGCCCATTCGTTCCAAATCCGGACGCCGTTTTCATTCAGATAGCCGGTATTTGTGTCTCCTTTCAGAAACCAGAGTAACTCGTAAATGATGGATTTCAGATGAAGTTTTTTAGTGGTTAAGACCGGGAAGCCTTCGGCCAGATTGAAACGCATCTGATGACCGAACACACTTATAGTGCCCGTTCCTGTACGGTCTTTTTTTATAATGCCTTCGGAAAGCGTCCTGTTTAGTAAATCTAAATACTGTTTCATGTTGAATCCGGATAATAACGACTGCAAAAATAAATAAAAATTGTGAGCTGTGCGAAAATTATCCTGTATATTTTTCTTATAAAAGCTCGTTTTGACCGTTTTTCCCCTAAATTTCGAGGGAAAATGAAAAAAAATATTTATTTTTTTCCTAAAAACTTGCTTTTTCAGTAATTTAGTTTACCTTTGCCGAAACATTTGAGTTCTTTAAGACAGTTTTATTTTCTTTATTCGAGTTTTTCTATTCGGTTTAAGTACTAAGTCTGTGATAATCCTCATCTGATTTTTAATCAATTTTTTATTTACATTTTATTATTTTTTTAAAAATGAACATTTTTATTGCAGGCTTGAGTTTCAAAGTAAATGACGCCGATTTAGCAAATCTTTTTGAAGAGTACGGATCTATTTCATCCGCTAAAGTGATTACCGACCGCCAATCCGGAAGGTCCAAAGGTTACGGTTTCGTAGAAATCGAAGACGAAGAGGCTGCTGCCAAGGCTATTTCCGAATTAAACGGAGCAGAGTATGACGGACGCACTATTTCCGTATCAGAAGCTAAACCGCGCGAAGAACGTCCAAGACGCGATTTCGGTGGTGGTGGTTACAACCGCAACAGTGGCGGTGGTGGCTACAATCGCAACAGATACTAATTGAACTAAGTTTTTATGAGTTATGTTAACGGTTTGACTTTTCGTCGGCCGTTTTCATAACTCATAATTTTTTTTGCCTGAACAATATAATCTGTTTAGACTTTGCGGGCAATATTTTTAGTACTTTTGCATTTGGATTATTTAATGAATTTACAATGGAAATAGCAACGACAAAGCATATTCGCAAGACGGCATCACCTATTCAAAAGATGAGTAAACCTAAGAAACTCATTGCTTTTGGATGGTATGGCGGGAAATTCTCACACCTTGACTGGTTATTACCGAAATTACCTGACTGCTTGCATTATTGTGAGCCTTTTGCCGGTTCGGGCGCTGTTTTATTGAACAAAGCCCCTTCTTCGGTTGAAACTTACAATGATATTGA
>JAITQA010000069.1 GCA_031289145.1 Dysgonamonadaceae bacterium
AAGAAAATACCCTTTATTATTCCTGATAAAAACATATTGGATTTGATAACGGAAAAAACAGAAAAAATTGTTTGTCAAATTAAAAAAACAGGAAGTTATGATGAAACAGAAGAAATAGAATTACAACAATTGATAGAAGGATTATATGGATTCTAAAGAATTTGTTGATTTTTTTAAAAAAAATCATGGAGAAATTTTCGGTAGTGTCCGTCTTTTATTGAGTTATTTTGTAAGTCGCTGAAAATAAACATTATGCCAAAACAATCATATCTATTTTATAATCAATATTTTAAAATATCATATCAATAAAAGACAGACACTATCAAGATATGGGCTTCCCCGAAAACTGGCAATCATTCGGAGTGTGGAACGCCTGACCGGAGATTCACCGAAAAACTATCCGAGTTAATTTAATGTGAATCCCCAATGGGGATAAAATAGTTATGCGATTGTTATTAGATATAATGACGAAGTCAGGAGATATTGTATTTAGTACAATAATGTTTTATAGATATTGTATTTAGTACAATAACCTTTTATGGATATTGTATTTTATACAATAAGGTTTCTATGTGTTATTTTTATAAATCACATATTATCAGCGATAAAAACTTTCCCAAATCGGGAGTTTCGAAATTAAACAACCATCGAATTATCGACTTTTAATTTCCATTTCTGCTTTTTTCAATCCTTTTGCCTGAGCTTCAAACCGTATTTTCCCCGCCTGTTCCGACGATTGTACTATGGCGATTAACTGTCCTTTAAATACGCTCATTTCGGGAAGATGAAACTGTTCGATATTCGTAGCGTCGCCATTTGCTGCTGCGCGATAGTTTCCGGCGCCGCTCGTTTTGAAATGAATAGTATTACTTGCGTCCGGACAGAGATTTCCGTCTTTATCAACAACTTTCACGGTGATAAACGACAAATCTTTTCCGTCGGCGTCGAGAATCGTTCTGTCGGCAACCAGTTCGAGATGATGCGGTTTTCCGGCGGTATGCACTTCTTTTTCGGCAACGGCATTACCTTTCGCGTCATAAGCCACGACTTTAACCGTTCCCGGCTCATATTTCACATCCATACACATCAGTCGATAACGGCGTTGACGCAGCAGTTGATTGGCGGCTTCGTCGTTATCGGTGTCGGCGGCGGTCTGAGCAGTGTCCTTGCTGATACGTCCCTGACTTTTTCCGTTGATAAACAGCTCGGCAGAAGGATAATTCGTGTAAACAAATACCGGAGTAGTTTGCTGGTCGGGAACTTCGTTGCCGATGCTCCACATCACCGCCGACGGATTGTTCCGATAATGCCACACCATGTTTACAATATCTTTTTCAGCCCATTCGTCGAAATAAATGTTGTATCCGTTCTTACATTTCGGCCGTTTCCATTCGTCGAAGGCTTCTATCATCACCATAAAACCCATTTCGTCACAGAGTTCCACCAGTTCGGGCGCAGGCATATTGTGCGACGTCCTGATTGCGTTGCATCCCATATCCTTCAGTATCGCAAGCTGTCGTCGCAAAGCGCTTTTGTTGATAGCCGCGCCCAAAGGCCCAAGGTCGTGATGATTGCATACGCCGCGGAATTTAGTCTCTTTACCGTTGAGGAACAATCCCTTGTCGGGAATTATTTCAACTTTGCGGATACCGAAACGAGTGATAAACACGTCTTTCAACACGCCGTTGTCATACAATTTCGTTTCGGCGGTATATAGGGCGGGCGTTTCGGGCGACCATAATTGCGGAGAATTGACCACAATCGTCTGCTCGAAAGTATTATCGTCATACTGTGTCAGTTTGGCGGTTTCGCTACGGCTCACAACTTGTCCGCCGGATTTAATTTCGGTAATCAGGGATAGATTTTCAACCGTTTTTCCGGCGGGATAATCCACTTTTGTCTTCAGATTCACTTTGGCATATTCCGGTTTAACCGTCGGAGTAGTCAATTGCACGCCCCAGACAGGAACGTGCACATCGTTTGTAACAATCAGATGCACGTTGCGATAAATGCCTGCTCCCGGATACCATCGCGTCGATTCGGGATAATTTTCCAGCCGTACAGCCAGCAGATTATCTTTTTCTTTAAGATATTGGGTTATATCGAAATAAAAACTGTTGTATCCGTAGGGCCAATAACCGACTTCATGCCCGTTGAGATACACGCTGGCGTTACTCATTGCTCCGTCAAACAGAATCGACGCCGTTTTGCTTTTGTCGAAATCCGGAGCATTAAATTTGACGCGATACCAGCCAACTCCGATAAACGGCAATCCTCCCGAACGTCCGGCTTTCATTGACGCTTTTGTTTCGCCATCCTGTTCGATAGCAACATTTTGTACGTCTGCATTTCCGTCGAATGGCCCATAAATCGCCCAATCGTGAGGAACGGTTACGGTTTGCCAAGTTGCATCATTGAAATCCGGCTTGATAGCTTCCGGATTGTCTGCACGCGAGAATTTCCAGTTCTTTTCCAACAAAAAATCTGTCCGCACTTGCGCAGATAAAGCTGTGGAAATCAGCATACAGAATAATAAAAGTGTCTTGTTCATCTCTTTGTTTATTTAGCTATAATTACCCCTCAAAACGCCGACAAGAACAAACCTATGTCATGAGACGGAAAATTAAAATACTTCGCAACATACGAATTGACCAATTTTCCGGAATACATATAAAGACCTGAACGGAAATCCATGTCTGCTTTCGCAATACCGGCCACTTCTCCCAATTCACCCATTTTAAGCACCAGCGGGATAAAAAAGTTACTCAACGCCATAGCGGTAGTTCGGGCAACCCGCGAACTGATATTGGGAACACAGTAATGGAGTATACCGAATTTTTCAAATATTTTCGGATGATTATACGGCAAAAAACAGGTCGTTTCGAAGCAACCGCCTTGGTTGATACGTAAATCAATTACCAAAGCGCCTTTTTTCATGGTACGGATAACTTCTTCCGAAATTACGTACCGCACCGGGTCATTGATATACCGCATGGCGCCAATGACCACATCGGCCGATTGAAAGGCATTAATCAATACATTGGGCTGGAAAACGGAAGTAAATACAGGCTGACCTAAATCCGTCTGTAATTTACGCAATTTACGAATATCACTGTCAAAGATTTTTACGACAGCGCCCAGCGCCAATGCGGCACGCGCCGAAACCGTTCCTGCAACTCCTGCTCCGATGATAACGATTTCCGTGGGAGAAACGCCCGGAATACCCCCCATAAGAATCCCTTTTCCTCCACGCTCATTACTCAACAATTCGGATGCAACCGAAACAGAGGCAGCGCCTTCTATTTCCGAAATCGAATTTCTCACCGGGAAACTCAGGCCATCGGCCGTCATCAATTCATATCCAACGGCATTAATGGATTTTTCCGCCATTTTTTGAATCGTATCTCCAGAAATATCAGGTAATTGCAACATACTACAAATAGTCGTCTTCTTTTTCATCAATGCTACTTCGTCCGAGGTAGCCGGTGCAATCTTAAAAATCAAATCACATTCGAAAACTTGTTTCCGGGAAACAATTTCAGCGCCGGATTCTGCATATAAGCTATCGGAATAATTAACGCCTTCTCCGGCGCCTTCTTCGAAAATAACCCTGTGACCGGCTTCAACAATCATATCTACAGCTTCCGGCGTGAATGCCAGCCGTTTTTCTACCTTCAGATTTTCCTTCGGAATGCCAAGGGTCATAGGATACCTTGCATTCGACAGTTCTTTCAATAGTTCTTGGGGAATACGAACAGGCCCTTTAATTTTTTCTTTTACCGGTTTCATCCTATATATAGTTTGCTTATCAGATTATCTACTTCTGTATCAATATTCGTATCACAATCCATTACATCAAAAACAACGGCAGCCTTGCTGTAAAAATCCGCTCGTTTTTCCAAATTCCTACTTACAAATTCATACAAGTCTTCAGCACTTTTGTCTTTAATCAAAGGCCGTTTGTGTTTTCCCGAATGCAATCGTCGAACCAATTCTTCCACACCAACTTTCAAATAAACGGTGATACCCGTTTTGTTCATGACATCCATATTGTCAAAAAAGCACGGCAAGCCTCCTCCGGTAGAAATGACAGTGTTTTCGAATCCGATAAGTTCTGCTAAAGTTCGACGTTCGATTTCCCGGAATCCGGGTTCTCCTTTTTCTTCAAAAATAGCAGCAATGGATTTTCTATAACGATTTTCTATAAAAGCATCAACATCAATAAACGCCAAATTCATTTTTTTCGCGAGCAACTTACCTACTGCTGTTTTTCCGGCGCCCATATAACCTATTAAGAATATTTTTTGCATGGCTTTTCCTCCATACGAAGACTGATTTCAATGTTCTGAGCGACAAACGGGACTCGAACCCGCGACCCTCAGCTTGGGAAGCTGATGCTCTACCAACTGAGCTACTGTCGCAATTGCAAATGTAAAGTTAGCTATTTTTTCCTAATTACGTTCAATATTCGAGAAAAATTTGCTTTATTTTTAAAAATTGAGCCTTTTTACCTCCAGATTTGTATCTACAACGTACCGTGCAGAATCAATTTTTAAAAATTCAGAGGCAATACTTTTCGTTAATTTCTGCTCTGGAAAAGAAATATCGGCAATATCCAACCAAGAATAAAAAATAGCAGATGCACTTAATTTTTTATCCTTATTATGGAGCATATTTTCTGCTTTTTGGGGATATTGTGATTTGTATTTTCCTGATGTCCAAATAAATAAAGGAACGTGGAAATCATATTCCGTGTATTTCCCTCCGCCATGGAATATAATGTTATCATCAGTATCAAACAGGTTTTCTCCATGGTCTGCCATATAGATAAGGGTACTCACTGCATTCAGGCTGTCAATCTTTTGTATTGTATTCGCCAAAAAATAATCGGTATACAATATGGAATTATCATACGAATTAATGAATTGCTGCTTGTTCTTGGGTGAAATCAAATTATAATCAAAAGCGCCTTCCAGACAAGGTTGGAACACTTCAAACTCTCCCGGATAACGAAAATTGTACCTGAAATGACTGCCTAAAGTATGCAGCACGATAAATACTTTTTTCTCGTCTTTTTTTAATACCTCTTCCAGAAAAGACCATAACTTCTCATCATAATTTTCATCGGAAAGACTTAGTGTTGTAAAATATTCACCGGTCGCATCTTCTGCTATCCTTTGCACAAAATTATTATTCGCACTCTGGTTGGCAATCCAATAAGTGCTGAAACCGGCTTCCTGAAAAGCATCGACAAATGATTTTTCTATATAAGAACGCTTGTAATCTACGGCAGAGGCGCGTGTCAGCAGAATCGACAGGGAGGAGGTCGTGATATTGGCTTCGGAAAAAC
The DNA here is from genome assembly GCA_031289145.1 of Dysgonamonadaceae bacterium. GTDB lineage: Bacteria > Bacteroidota > Bacteroidia > Bacteroidales > Azobacteroidaceae > Azobacteroides. The sequence goes on from JAITQA010000069.1 coordinate 5,351, forward strand.
AATCGGAATATGAAATCAAATCAGGCGTTTTCGACAATAAGGGGGAAGTGTTCCTTTCATATCCGTTGAGTGCATAACTGTTGTAACGTCCTGTTTCTCCGATAACGAACACATAAACTTCTCTCTCTGCCACGGTTTCTTTTTTTTCGGCGCCAAACCTGAAAGATTTAATTTTCTCACAACCGTCTTTGATTGAATTTTTAGTGTCGTAAACCTGGTAGACGCGAATTATCAAATCGTAAGGATAGATTTTTTGGAATTTCAGCAGGACTTCTTCATTGGCAGCCTTGAATGTGTCCACAGTATGTGTATTTTGCGGATACATTTTTGTAAAATAATAGCTGTAGCCTGTCAATACAAATACAATATAAAAGGCTGAAATATAAGCGCGTATTTTTTTTGACCGAATAAAATACCTGTTCCTTATTTTTTTGAAAACAACATAAAAATAAAAAGCCCAGACCAATAGCAGAAAGAGTATGGGTAACCGTAAGGAAGACAGCATCTCGGTCGACTCGTTCCACTCCGTATCTATTATTGAAAGCAAAAAAGCCATGGTCGCCGGCATACGATTCAAGTAGATATGCGCAATCTCAAAGGGAGCTAATATGACGAAAATCCCTTGCACAATAAAAAAATTCCTTGCTTTCAAAAATAAAGAAGGCAGAATAAACAAAAAAATAGATGCTATCAGATAAATAGCAATCTTCCAAGACGAAGAACCGCCAATATCACTATCATAAAAAGCAAGATAGATATTTGGCAGTAACACGATAATGGACAAAATCAAAATCCATTTTCTATGTTTATTGTGCACAAATAAAAAATCTTTATTATCTTTGTTCATCTAAACACCGAGTGTATTTTTCAATGCGCGAAGTTAAGTATATTTGTTTACTTAACGTTGGTTTTGTTGATTTATTTTAAAAAATGGCGAAATTTACCATAAGAATGGCGAAAAAAAAGTGGTATGTAGTATGGAAAGGGCTTGAAACAGGCGTATTCGATTCCTGGCCGGATTGTAAGAAACAAACGGAAGGATTTGAAGGTGCGCTGTACAAATCGTTCGACACAAGGGAGGATGCTATGGCGGCTTATCACGTCGACCCGTGGCAATATATAGGAAAAAACAAAAAAAAACCATCCGCTGTTTTCCCCGAATCCACCGGGATTATTCAGAACAGTTTGTCGGTAGACGCCGCCTGTTCGGGCAATCCGGGTTTGATGGAATACCGCGGCGTTTATACCGGAAGCCGTGAAGAAATTTTTCATATCGGCCCTTTTGAAAAAGCAACCAATAACATCGGCGAATTTCTGGCGCTTGTCCACGGTCTGGCCCTGTTGAAAAAACAAAATTCCGGTATCCCGATTTATTCCGACAGTGTAAATGCTATTTTGTGGGTGAAAAACAAAAAATGCAAGACGAAATTGGAAGCGACCGAAAAAAACAGCAAAGTTTTTGACTTAATCAAACGTGCAGAGAATTGGCTGAAAGAAAATACGTACACCACCACAATCCTGAAATGGGAAACAAAAAAATGGGGGGAAATTCCCGCCGATTTCGGGAGAAAATAAAATAACTTATGATTTCACTCATCGTTTGCTCCAAAAAAGGAGATATTTCAGCACAATTAAAATTAAATATCGAAAATACCATTGGCGTTCCTTATGAATTAATCATCATTGATAATTCAAAGAACGAATATTCTATATTTCAAGCCTACAATGAAGGCGTAGAAAGAGCTTCTTTCAGTTTCTTGTGCTTTATGCACGAAGACATTCTATACCATTCGAATGATTGGGGGAAAAGCGTAATACAACACTTATCGAATCCTGAAACAGGCTTAATTGGCTTAGCCGGTTCGTTTTATCTATTGGCAATTCCTGCTCCCTGGTTCAAAGCAAAACCTTATGTGAAGAACCAGATACAAACAGACCCTACCGGGGTAAAATCGCCGAAGCGTTATGTGATAGCAGAAGATAAAGAGGTGATTTGTGTGGATGGGTTCTGGTTTTGTTCACGAAAAGATGTTTTTAAGCAAGTTTCTTTTGATGAACAGACATTTCATAACTTTCATTTTTATGATTTGGATATTTCCATGCAAATTCATGAAAAAAACTATTTGATTTATGTTATTGCCGACCTTATTGTAGAACATTCATCCGGCGGTACGTTTAACAGTCAATGGCTTGCATCTGCCTATCGTTTTTATCATAAATGGGAAAAACAATTACCGGCAAACATTCATCCGGCGCTAAAGAAAAAAACCTTGGTCAATGTAAAAGCTTTTAGAGACCTTCTTTCTGTACATAAAAAAAACAACTATCCCATTTCAAAAGAAACATTGAAAATCGGCCGGGAAAAATTAGGGTTGAATATCGTGACGGCTTATTTATTGTTTTATATTCAATATTACTTTCGCTGAATCATCTCCGTTGCCATTTTCATTTTGCCAATTCCTGTAAATGTTGCTCCAATAAAGAGACCATGGTATTCCACTGAAATCTTTGAATGTAAGCATGACCGTTTTGGGCAAGTAATATCCTTTTATTGTGCCGACTGATTAATTCAACTATGGCATCTGCCATTTTTTGCGGATTTTCAGGTTCAACCAATAGCGCCGTATCTGTATTGGCATACCCTAAATGCCCTCCAATATTGGTGCAGATTAGCGCACACCCGCAAGCCATGGACTCGGCAGGTGGCAAAGCCCATCCTTCCTGAAGACTGTTCGTTACATAAATAGCCGCTCGATTGTAAAGCGCAGATAAATCTTTCGGTTTTTTATGATATTCTATGTATTCCGGCAAATAGTCGGGCTTATCATACACGCCGAAAAAAATAACTTTCAGGTTGGGAATTTTATCTTTAACCAACTGTAAGGCTTTCATGCCGTAATCGCATCCTTTCCGGGCTTCTTTGTGGTAAAGCATGCAAATGGTTTCCGGGTTTCGCTTTTCGATCTCAGTGGTAATTTTGAAAACCGAAGTATCAATGGCGTTGGGAAGATGAAAAACCGGTTTATCGGTGTATTGCGAAACAATTTTTTTCAGGTGCTCCGAAATAACAATGTTGTGTATTCCATCCAAATTGTACGATTGGTGAAGTTCATCTATGTTGCCTGCCCATATTTCATAATCTTGAATCAAATTAACTTTAATCCCTTTTTCAGGCGACAGTTTTTCTACAGGATAACCCAATGTCCACCAAGTATAAATGATTGCATCGGCATTGGGAATTGTTTCATCATTAATATAACGGATATAGGCCACTTTACAGGCTTTATTGAATTTGAACCATCTGCCGAACAGGGCGTTTTCTATTTCTTTCAATATACGGGCAACCGGATAAACACAGGCCGAATATTTCTGAAATTTCTTCCGGTGATGTAAAATTTCGATCTGATGTCCTTTTTCCGCCAAACGATTTGCGTATTCATACATGATCTTCAATCCGCCAACAGGATTGTTTTTTCTAAATGGAAGTAAAAATGTTATTTTCATACCTAATATCAAATGAATTTTTTCCAAAATGAGAAATTTTTTCTTCTATTCCATCCATGGCAACCGAATGGAAGGGTTTTTGTTATTTGAAAACATTGTTTGGGGTATTTGTCGAATGAAAAAAGAAGTCCTTCTTTATAATCCGGAACGGGAAAATGATAGTTTTTCCGGTGAGGCTCCAATGCCCAGAATATGTCTTCAGGCATATAAGCAATATGATCAGGAACCGGATGTAGATAAGTTTGGATTAAATCTTTTTCTTTTTCTGCTATCTCATAAAAAAGACTGACACGGCGAAGCGAAAATCCACCATTACCTACTTTATAAAAAGCATCCGAATAAGGCCGCTTGTCTTTTACGCCCATCCAATGTTTGATTGTGTTTGTTGTATTTTTACAAAAACTTTTCTTTTTAATCCAAGGAGCGCCGATGTAAGCATAGGATTTCCGGCACCAAAATGCTAATTCATCCCGAAAAACATAAGCATCCAATTGATAAATAAGAATATACTCATAATCCAGAAAACGTTTATAAAACAAAGAAGAAAGCATCAGGTGATTGTAAGATGCCAGATTTTTGAAAAAATCGTCATCGAAAGATGCTATTTCCAATTGGGGATATATTTCGCCTAAATTGCGAATATCCAATGATTCCGGCTTTACAATTACAATGGGATAGGCAGCGAAAACACGACAACATTGCCTCAAGGAAAGAACCTCATATCCGGTCAAATCCGCTTTATAAACCGGAACGATAACTTTTACCAATTCTCTGTTCATTTCCCCAAGAGATACTTGTTCAACATTGGCCGCAGCCTTTTCCAAACTTCATCAACCGTAATCAACTCAAATTTTTCGGTATAAGACAGGGTTTCGTCGTTGGCTTTTTCGGAAATTTCGCCGGGTTCTATTCCCTGATATCGGTCGCAAGCATTGGGTAACCATGTTTTTTTGCTGATTTTCGGCGGAAATATGGCAAAAGAAGGGATATTCAAGGCCTGTGAAATATGGCGAGAACCGCCTTCGTTGCCGAAGAAAAAATTGGAATTAGACAACATGGCCGATAATTCCCGCAAATCATGGGCTTTTATGTTGGTAAAAACAGCCGGATGATTTTTCATCTCTCGGCGGATTTCTTCCGCGATGGCTTCTTCCTCTTCGCCTGCATAATTGAAAACCAGTTGGACATCAAATCTGTGCAGCAAGCGCAACAAAAGTTCAGCCATCCGCTCTTTGCTCCACATCTTATAAGAAAGGCGGGTTGCTACGGCGCAAACAATCACCGGTTTGGAGAAACGAATACCGGCAGTTTGCATTCTCTTACGGAAAATTTCTTTTTCTTTTTTTGTAAAGTAAATGGCAAAATTTCTGTCATAAACAAGTTTGAATTTTCTTTCCAAGGGAGATAATAAATTCAAGGTACACCCAACTACATCATCATCTAATTTCGTATCGGAACGATAGTTGTGGATAAAATTATACCATTTCTTTTTCCCGAGCCGGTAGGGCGTGCCCAGCGAAAAAAGTGAAAACCAAAGTGTCTTCAGGGTAGAACGGGTATCAACGATAATATCGTAACGATTTTGTCGCATGATCTTGTAAACTTTTCTTAGATAAATCAAAAAATTATCCATTTCTTCTTCCGAAAAACTTAAAATCCGGTCAATATCAGGATGTTGATAAAATAACGGCGCAATTCCGGTATTGAGCACATAGTCAATTTCAGCATTCGGAAAAGTTCTACGCAAAGAACTGCAAAGAGTTGAGGACAATACGGCATCCCCTACTCTTCTAAACCGTAAAATTAATATTCTTTCGATTTTTTGCATATAAATTTATTTTAAAGATTAACTAATTTAAACATTTTATTCTTTTTTATAAGGTTTTTCCCCTTTGTGTTTTCCGGAATATCTTTTCCAAAATTGTGTATGTTTTTCAAGCGTCAAAACTTCTGTACGCTGCTCGTCAAATCCTCTTGCCCGGGCATATTCTCTTGCTATGCGGGCAATTGTTTCTTGACTTCCCCAAAGCCGTCTCAAATTGTTACATCCGGTTTTCCAATCGACGGCGCCGAATTTCATCCGGTTGGTGTCCAATATTGCAAAATGATATTCAGCTCCGGCCTTCTTGTATAAAATATTCCCCGGCGAATAATCAATATGCAAGACTTCGTTTTCATGGAGAAAAGCGGTAAAACGGGCAAAAGCGACAACCAGGTCTTCTACTTCTTCAAGCGGATGATAAGCCAGTTCGCGTAACATCCCCGGATAACCCAGATAAGCGGAAACATAATAAGAAGAAGCAAGCAGAAAATATTTTTTTTCCTCTATATAGGCCACCGGAGTCGGCACCTCAATCCCTTTGGTCTTCAAAAGCAAAGAATGTTCATAGGAACGTTTCGCCTTGGACGAACGGAAAAAAGTATAAATCAAACGGTTAAATAAAGCCGGCACCTTGAATGATTTGACGGCTACATCCCCTTCAAGGGTATGGAAAACTTTGATTTCATTCCTTCCTTTGTAAATAGACTCACCCTCTTTCCCAAAAGTTTGCGGTAAACTTTCCAGGAAAGAACAGAAATGCTGATACTGAGGATGAATAACGATGTTCATATCTATGCCAACCATTTTTTTTTGTTTTTATCCGGTAAATTGATTACAAAGGTAATGAATTTTGATTAGATTTGACAAGTATTGATTACTTTTGCAGGCAAATTCAGAATATGCAGGATAAAAATTTCAAAGGACATGCAGCCTTGTTTACTGCTTACATTATCTTCGGACTGAATACTCCTCTATCAAAAGTTGTACTCATTGACGAAGAGATATCGGCATTGGCGCTGACGTTTTTCCGTTTTGCAGGCGCGGCTTTGCTTTTCTGGTTGGTATCCTTGTTTGTAAAAAAAGAAAAAATAAGTACAAGAGACATGCTTTGGCTATTTGTGGCATCGCTGTTCGGGGTACTTATGAATCAATTGTCATTTATCGTCGGGCTTTCATTGACCTCTCCCATTGACGCTTCAGTCATCACAACAACATCTCCGCTGTTAACCATGATGCTGGCGGCTTTTTTCCTCAAAGAGCCGATTACATGGAAAAAGGCAATCGGGGTTTTTGTTGGCGCCGCCGGAGCCTTGTTATTGGTTTTAAACAGCCAGGTCGTACACCACGGGAATGCAAGCGCAGAGGGAAACTTATTGTGCATACTAAGCAGTCTGTCATTTGCCATATACCTTACAGCTTTCAAAACGCTTATCAACCGTTACAGCGCCGTAAGTTCCATGAAATGGATGTTTTTATTTGCAAGTATATGCAGTTTGCCCTTGTGTTGGCATGATGTTGCGGCAATTCATTACCATACACTGCCTGCCGGTATTTATCTTCGCACTGCATACGTAGTTGTTTTCGCAACATTTGTTTCGTATTTGCTGATTCCCATCGGACAAAAATTTTTACGCCCGACAGTGGTCAGTATGTATAATTACCTGCAGCCGATTGTTTCGTCGCTCATTGCGGTAGCGCTTGGAATGGATATTTTCGGGTGGACAAAAGGGTTTGCCTCCCTGCTGGTTTTTCTGGGCGTGTATATTGTGACGCAAAGCAAATCCCGTGCACAGACCGAGCGTGAAAAAAAAGATAAAAAATAAATATGGAAAGTATAAAAAAAATTTACAAAACAGGGAATGGGCCATCAAGCAGTCATACGATGGGGCCGCAGAAAGCGGCTATGCTTTTTCTTGCACGCAATCCGGAAGCGGATTTTTTCAAGGTAACACTTTACGGAAGTTTAGCGGCGACCGGAAAAGGGCACATGACGGATGTAGCCATAATCAAAGCCCTGCGTCCTGTGCATACGGAATTGCTGTGGAAGCCGGAAACCGTATTGGCATTTCATCCCAACGGCATGTATTTCGAGGCCTTCAAAGAGACAAAATTACTATCGGACTGGACAATATTTAGTGTCGGAGGAGGCGATCTGGCCAATGAAAATCAGGAAGATAAAAAAGCAACAATTTACTCGCTCAATTCAATGTCCGAAATCTTAGGCTATTGTAGAAAAACGGGTAAAACATTTTGGGAATATGTAGAGGACGAGGAAGGAACCGCAATATGGGATTTTCTCGGAAATGTTTGGGAAACCATGCAAGCGGCCATCCTTCGCGGCTTGGAAACCGAAGGCCTTTTGCCGGGCGGCTTGTCGTTACAACGAAAAGCGTCTTCCTATTTCACGAAAGGCAAAAGCTACCGGGAATCTTTAGGAAACAGAGCTTCTATCTACGCATACGCTTTGGCCGTATCGGAAGAGAATGCCGGTGGAGGCGTGATTGTCACGGCGCCTACCTGCGGCTCATCGGGTGTTCTACCCGGAATATTATTCCACTTGAAAAAGAAACACGATTTCAGCAATTCGAAAATAACAAAAGCCTTGGCGACAGCTGCTTTAATCGGCAATATTGTGAAGAAGAACGCTTCTGTTTCAGGAGCCGTTGTAGGATGTCAGGGAGAAGTGGGCGTGGCTTGCGCCATGGCTGCCGGAGCAGCGACACAGTTGTTTGGCGGCTCTATTTCACAAATCGAATATGCCGCCGAAATGGGACTTGAGCACCATCTCGGCTTGACCTGCGATCCGGTTTGCGGGTTAGTGCAAGTACCTTGTATAGAAAGAAATGCTTTTGCCGCAGTCAGGGCTTTAGATGCCTCCACCTTTGCAATGCTTTCAGATGGGACTCACTTAGTCGGGTTCGACAAAGTAGTAAAAACGATGAATGAAACCGGCCATGACTTACCCAGTTTATACCGGGAAACGGCAATGGGGGGACTGGCTAAGTTTATCTAACAGGCTCATATCCACAAGTCTAAGTCCCTGTGTGACTTGGGTGGACATTTCATCCGCAATGTATTTATACCCCCAATGATGAATGAATTGAGGTTTTGAACCCCCTCCAATTGATTATTCCACAAACAGTTTCTGATTGTAATTTATGCCGTTATTGCGCACTTTTACTATATAAATGCCTTTCCCCAGACCGCTTAAATCTATAATCGTTTCATATTTTTCTTCCGTTTGGAGAGATTTCAATACCCGCCCTGTTATATCGGTAAGCCTTATGGTAGTTTGACCGTTTAGTCTTGGTGTGGAGAGTGTTACTTGGTGTTTTGCCGGATTTGGGAACAAACGGAAATTCGATTCTCGCACATCCTTGACGCCCAATTGCGAGGATTGAATGGGTATCTGAATGGCTGTTATCGAAAGTTTGGGTAAGGTCAATGCAAGCGAACGGTTGTTGATCGTCGTATTGCCTTTTTTAAGGGCATTTTGCGTAGTAGAAACAAAGGTTTCTGTTGCAGGCAGATTGCTTAATTGATAATACGATACGTTCCCGGCAGCGACGTTTGTGTTTTCTAATGTAATTCCGGCAGTCTGACTATTTGTAATATCCCGGTTGACCAAGACAATGGAAAGCGTATCCTTATTTACATTCACGGAAGAATAGGCCGATACCGAATTGTTCGCAGACGAAACGGATTGCACACTCGTCGTTCCCGTATAATGCGTGAACAAGTGCATGACTTCCCATTGACCGGCATACCATTCCCAGGGGGAAAACAATTCCACATTGTTTTCGGCAAAAATTCCCAGCAAAGAGGCGTAACAAACGGCTATCACGTTTGGGTCTTGTGAATAAAGACTGCCCATCTCGGAAATTCCCATCGTAATGCCGTGATTTTCACCCATATATTTATTCAGCCAATCGTTGCTGCGTTTAAAAATGTACTCCTTGGTTATGCTGTTATCCCATCCTCCGTTTATCACTTTACAGCCGTTTGCACCCGGATAATCGTAGCTTGTATCATAAAAAATACGGTGAATCTGCAGCGTAATGTCGCGGGTATTTTCCGGATAAAGATGAAAATCCAGCACATCCAGCAAACGCAAGCCCGTCCGGTTTTGCTCTTCGGCAATTCGTTTGATGAAATATTCCACCCAGGCATATTTTTTGCTGCTATTCTGCGGATCGGGCACTGTTCCCGTTTGCCAATTGTACCATTGCCATTCATTGGTAAAGACCGGACCTGCAATTTTTATTTCGGGAAACAATGTACGGGCTTTAAGGGCTACGTTTATATAACGTTGGATGTAATCTTCCGCACTGATTGTCTGGGGCATTGCATCGTCGTGGGTAGAATGCCAAACTTCCGGCTCGTTATCCATGTTCCAATACCGGAATTGCGCTTTATCCAATCCCAGTACATTAAACCAGTGACTGAGTATGCCAACGGTGGAGTCGGCAGGCCAGTCTTCGAGGTATCGGGTGTAATCACCGTTGCCGCACCAATTTTTGTTTACATCCGCCGTCCATTGACTTTGATTGTATCCCCAATCATCGAAATTAGCGTTTCCCGTTTTGGCGGCATAAGCTAACAGTTGGAACGACCACATGCCCATGGCGTCAGGCATATTCTCCTGAAGCGAGCGGGCGGCATAATCCCAATCGTGGGCGTACACATTGTTGTACCAATCGGGATGGCTTGTTAATTTTTTCCGCCAGTTGTATTTTGTAGAATTATTTCCCCCTGATTCTCTCAAAAACCGGAGTCCGGCATCCTTGTACAATTGCCAGTTCTGACCGGTCACCGGATTTGTCGGGTCGTCGGACAGATTGTTGTTTCTGCCGTAAATATACGGCGAGATTTCCTTTATTTGCTTCGTTACATCAACGCTAATTTGTACTTGCGCCTTTGCCGGAACGAGAAACAGGCACAATAGCGTGAGTATGTAAGCGCTAATGTGACAATGTGTTGATGTGACAATGCGCTGATAGGTTGAAGTGCAAACAAGCAATCTGCAAGAATCGCTTAATTTTGACGTATCGGTAGATGATTGTTCCATGGCATAAAAATAAGAATTACTATGCAAAGATAAGTTATTTAACGATATAAAAACAGGAAATACGATGATTTTCACCATCGGATTCCAAACTTTCCACCTATTGCGACATGGCCGTTCGACAAGATACATAGCCTATTTTCAGCGCTCCATTGCGCTATTCGGCATAGAGCATTGAAAATTATTTCATAACTTTACAGTAAAAAATATAGATGGGAAAATCAAAACATTACGGACATGTATAAAAATAATCAAGATAAGCATTCAGCCGTCCGCTCAGGAAATAGGGCATGTTCAGCAGTTTGAAAGATTTGCCTTCCGGCGTTTTATGTTCTTCCAACTGAATCTTGCCTGCATACAAACGCACGGCAAAAACCGCGTCGGCGTTATCAAGATAATAGAGCAGCGAGCGTAACTTCCCGCTTGTACCCGATTTTACCTCCACAGGAATCATCATACTGTTGTAAGGGAACATAAAGTCCAGTTCGGCGGCGGACTGTTTTTTGTCGCGCACCCAAAAATGCAGCGAATTGAGAAAACTGTGATTTTCAGACAGAAGTTCCTGTCCTGTAATATGTTCTGCTATTTTACCGCGATAGACATCGTTTAAGTCACGTGTGCCGAAGAGGTCTTTTTGCAAGCCGGAAAAGAAGTTCAACATTCCGGTATCCAAGACTTGCAGACGCGGTGACTTTTTGATGTCGGGTTGGAAAGGCGGCTCTGTTTGCGTGGTCGGGAAAACCAATTGCAGCAACATTGCCTTTTCGAGCGTTCGCAACACTCCGCCCATCTCTTTGGAACTGTAAGCCGACGCTCCAAATCCCTGAAACTTTATTCGGCGTCCCGCTTCATAAAAAATGCTGCGGATGGCGTGCCGCAAGAGTTGAATTTGTGCTGCGTTTTTCGCATACTTTTCTGCATCATCGAAATAGGGGAGCAACAGCGACTCATACACATTTCGTAATGCCGTCAAATCTCTGTTTTTCGCATAACCGGCAACTATTTCGGGCATACCGCCTATCAGCGTGTAGGTGTGGAAAAGTTGCAACAGTTTTTCGTGTGCGAAATCGGGCAAAGGCGTTTTGTTGTACTGTTCCAGCGCTTGTTCTTCGCCCACTGCCGCCAGAAATTCGGCAAACGACACCGGACGAAGGGCGCGATATTCCACCCGTCCGACAGGAAAATTGATGCTTCTGCCCAAGAGTGTTTCGAGCAGCGAACCCGCTGCAATCACATGCAGGGCAGGATAATCCTCGTAAAAATAGCGCAACAGGGCAACCGCTTCGGGCGATTGCTGTATCTCGTCGATAAAAAGCAGCGTATCGGCAATTTGTTCCATCTTTTTGTTGTACTGAAAAAATATTGCCTGTATCGTTTCATCTATCGAGCGATAACGGGTAAAAAATTCCCTGTCGGCCGTGCGTTCCAGATTCAAGTGAATATACTGGCTGTAATTTGCAGCAAATTGCTTTACTACCGTGGTCTTTCCTGTCTGTCGCGCACCTCTCAATACAAGCGGCTTACGGTCGCCCGACTGTTTCCATCGCAGCAACTCTGCTATTATTTGCCTCTTAAACATTGTTATTTTCCGATTAATTTATGACTGCAAAGATACAACTATTTTTGGTATTTGCACAAAGTCAGGGCAAATTTTCGGTAATATTTGCACAAAGTCAGGGCAGATTTTTGGTAATAATTGCACAAAGTCAGGGCAAATTTTGAAACCACATATTGTTATCGTTGTAGAGACGGTGCATGCACCGTCTTTACAATACCCTTACCGGTTTTTCACCATTTTGCGGTATTCTGCCGGGCTGATATTGTATTGTTCCTTGAAAAGGCGGTGAAATGTCTGGCGATTATTGAATCCGCAATCTGCGGCTATGGCTTCGATTGTGAGGTTGGGATGATTGTCTATCAACTGTCTGGCTTCGTTCAGTCGCAGGGTTTGGATACATTCCATCAGCGTTTTCCCGGTAACGGTTTTGACCGCTTCAAACAGGTAACTTCTGTTGGTTGCCAACTCTGAAACAAGACCATCAAGGTCTATGTCGGGCTTGTTAAAGTTTTTACCATCAAGCAGGTATTTGCTCAGGCGCTTTACCAGTTCCTTTTGTTGTTTGTCGCCGGGGCATTCTTTTTCGGCATCGGCTTCAAGGGATGGGGAAACGGATGTCAACAAGTTTTCATACCGTTTGGTCATCCGCTCCATTTCTTCATTTAAGCTGTCCTGCTCCTTGATTTGGCGGTATAAACCCCGATTTTTCCTTGTGATGACGCGGTTGTAATAAATTCCTATCCCCAAAAAAATGAGGAGTAAAATACATCCGCCGAAAGTCAGCATGAAACGCATCCGGTGGACTTTGATTTGATTGTCTTTGAGCGCTTTTTCGCTTTCGAAGACTTCCTGCTCGGCACGCAGGATAATCAGTGAACTTGTTTTTTTCTCATATTCGGCGGCGGCCGTCTGCATGGAATCGGCATATTGCCGCGCTAAGGAAAGATTTCCTGTTGCCGTGCCGTAATGGTATATCGCCTCATACAGGCGTTCGCGACGGAAACGGTTGTGTCGGTCATGCCGGATGAGGGTAAACGCCGAATCAGTCATGGTTTTTGCCTGTGCCGACCGGTTTTCGGCGAGGTAACATTCAGCCAAAGCAAGGGTGATATTATAGGCTTCCATATATATTTTTTGGTCGATTGCTTCCGGCAACCAGCGTTCCAACAGGGACAGGGCTTGCCTGTAATTGCCCCGTTTCATCAGGTTGTACGCAATACCTGCCGCCGCTCTTACGTCGTAGGTCGGGCGAAAACGGACGCTTTCTCTGTTGTCGTACATGGAACGGTAATAGTAATCGGACGAGTCCAACTCATTGATTTGGGCATAGTATTCACCCAGCAGATTTCTTGCTTGCAGATCCGATCGGTCTGGAAAATAGAGCGTGGGGTTATCGTGTAAAGCTGCTTTCAAACAGGGAATGGCGCGCTCGTAGTCGTGAAAGCGATAATAGGCATCTCCGACGTAAAAATAAATGCCGTGTCTGTTATAACGCTCCTTTTCGCTTGCCTTTTCCAGTTCCGCAAGGATAG
>JAITQA010000130.1 GCA_031289145.1 Dysgonamonadaceae bacterium
GCGTTGTTGCCAACGGCGATTTGGTGATAAGCTTGGGCTACAACCCTACTTCAGGTTTTCCGGCAACTCTGCCTGCTACGGTAACGATTCCGAACGGACAAAACGAAGGCGAATTTACAGTTCAGGCTTTCCCGACCGCCCTTGACGGAACGTCTTTGAAAATAACACTGACGGCAACCGACAGCCAATATGTGACTTGCGAAAATACGGAGATAGACCTTGAAATAGGAAGAAAGCGGTATGCAATTCCGGTTAATCCGAGTACTCGCTTTCGCATTAAATAATGCTCTTGTCATTGCGGGTTTCCGCATCGCTCCGGTTCGACCCATTCGACTAAGAGAGCGCAGCGAACGCATGAACTTCATCCTGCCGAATACCCTACTCATACGGGTGTTCCCGCTTGTGGTTTCAAAACTTTTGTAGTGTGGCTTTTTTATCATAAAAAATAGCTATATTTGCGCATGTATTTTTATTAATCTATAAACATAAATCGTATGAAACATTCATGTAATATTTACACAAAAGGGGATGAAAAGGGGATTGCGGGTCAAGCCCGCAATGACAGTTCTTTACGTATGAAAAACAAATTTCAAATCTTGTCTTTTTTAGTATTACTGCTTTTTTGCAACGCCGCCATCCGGGCGCAAAAAGACTATACGCTCACTTCCCCTAACGGAGATGTAAGTGTGAAAGTATTCATAGGCAAAGACATACAATACGCTGTGTTTCACCAGGGCGATGAGATGATTTCCCCTTCCCTTATCTCCATGACGTTGGGCGATGGTAAAACTTTCGGAAAGAATTCATATCTGAAGAAACAAACCACACACAAAGTAGACAAAACGATTCCGGCCATTGTTTATAAAAAGAAACAGGTCATTGACCGGTATAACGAAAGCGTTTTTGAATTTAAGGAAGGTTTCAACCTGATTTTCAGGGCTTACGACGATGGTGTCGCCTATCGTTTCGTGTCTACCGGAAACAAGCCGTTCGTGGTTCAGTCGGAAGAAGCAACTTTCAATTTTCCGTTTGACCAGAAATCCTATATTCCTTATGTACAGTCGATAAAAGAACCTTTGGAAGCTCAGTTCTATAATTCTTTCGAAAACCACTACCTGTATACGTCCCTTTCGGAGTGGAACGAAAAAAGACTGGCTTTCACGCCGCTTTTGGTCGAAGGAAAAAATAACAAGAAGGTCTGTATTGCGGAAGCCGATCTGTTGCATTATCCGGGTATGTTTTTGTACAAGGGAGATACGCCAAACGGACTGAAAGGCGTTTTTGCTCCTTATCCGAAAGAAATCAAACAAGGCGGACACAATTTGCTACAGGGAGAAGTGCAAAGTCGTGAAAACTATATCGCAAAACAAGACTTTAAAACCAATTTCCCATGGCGCATCATCATCGTTTCTGCTCACGACGAAGCATTAGCCAACAGCGATATGGTTTATAAATTAGCCTCCCCTCCGGCGGCGGACATCGATTTTTCTTGGATTAAACCCGGAAAAGTAGCGTGGGACTGGTGGAATGATTGGAATTTGTATCAGGTGGATTTCAAAACCGGCGTCAACAACGAGACCTATAAATACTATATTGATTTCGCTTCGGAGTATGGCATCGAATACGTGATTCTTGACGAAGGTTGGTCGGAAAACATGCAAGCCGATTTGTTTCAGGTCGTTCCGGCTATTGATTTGAAAGAATTGGCGGCTTATGCCAAAGCGAAAAACGTGGGTCTGATTCTTTGGGCAGGCTATTATGCTTTCAACAAAGACATTGAAGGTATCTGCAAACACTATTCCGAGATGGGAATCAAGGGCTTCAAAGTGGATTTCATGGACAGGGATGACCAGATAATAGTTGAATTTCACGAAAAGGCGGCTAAAATTGCTGCCCAATACCGGATGATGCTTGATTTCCATGGAACCTACAAGCCCACCGGCTTGCAGAGAACTTATCCGAATGTCATTAATTTTGAGGCGGTTAACGGCTTAGAACAGATGAAATGGGCGCCCGCGACCTCCGACCAGGTTACATACGATGTAACCATCCCTTTCATCCGGATGATAGCCGGACCTTTCGACTATACACAGGGCGCCATGCGCAATGCGACCAGACGGAATTATTATCCCGTCTACAATGAACCCATGAGCCAGGGTACGCGCTGTCGCCAACTGGCCGAATACATCATATTTGAATCTCCGCTTAATATGCTGTGTGACAATCCATCCAACTATAAGGCCGAACCGGAATGCACCGAGTTTATTGCAAAAGTTCCCACTGTATGGGACAACACCCTTGTGCTGAATGGAAAAGTAGCGGAATATATCAGCATCGCCCGCCAAAAAGGAGATGACTGGTATGTAGGTTCTCTCACCGATTGGACAGCCCGCAGCCTGGAATTGGATTTGTCTTTC
Source organism: Dysgonamonadaceae bacterium (assembly GCA_031289145.1). Taxonomy (GTDB): domain Bacteria; phylum Bacteroidota; class Bacteroidia; order Bacteroidales; family Azobacteroidaceae; genus Azobacteroides. Next base: position 2,418 of record JAITQA010000130.1, read on the forward strand.
TTAGGTGAAGGAAAATTTGTAGCTGAAGTTTTCAAAGACGGCGTCAACGCCGACAAAGCTGCCAGAGATTACAAGAAAGAAACCATCTCTATCCCCGACAACCGTAAACTGACCATTAATATGGCGCAAGGCGGCGGCTTTGTGATGAAAATTTACAGACCAAATTCCTGATGCAATGCAGGAATTTCGATGTCTTTGAATCCTTTTTTCAATAGGCGTCGTTTGAACTCAAGCTGAACGTTCGGTTCTCCGTGCACGATGAAAAGACGTTTCATCTCATGCTGGTCCTGACAGGAAAGATATTGGCACAAGTCGTGATAATCGGCATGGGCGCTCATGGAATTCAGTGTGACAATATCAGCCTTTACATTGTACTGATTTCCGAAAATACCCACGGTTTCAGGACGTTCTTTTAAGCGTGCGCCCAAAGAATTGGGTTCGCAATAGCCGATAATCAGGATGGTATTCCGCCAATTTTCGATACTGTTGGCAATGTGATGCTTCACACGCCCGGCTTCGGCCATGCCCGATGCGGAAATAATCACCGCCGGTTTGTGATTTATATTCAAGGCCTGAGAGTCCCGTTTGTCGGTAATATACCGCAAGCCCTTGAAATCAAACGGGTCGGAATCTATTCGCATTAATTTTTGTACGGAGCGGTTGAAACATTCCGGATGAAGTTTCACAATTTCAGTCACTTTGGTCGACATCGGACTGTCGACATAATAATCGACTTGTGGCAACTTGTCATCTAAATACAAGTCATTCAAGGCGTACAACAACTCCTGGGTACGTCCCACACTGAAAGCAGGGATAATCAGTTTGCCTTTTTTGTGTATACAAGTCTCCCGGATATTTTTCAGTAAATCGTCGGCATAAGTTTCAATCCGGTCATGCAATTTATTCCCATAAGTTGATTCGAGAATCAGGTAATCGGCATGTGGGAAAACTTGCGGAGAGTGCAAAATCGGGTCGCCATAACGCCCTACATCCCCACTGAAAGCCAGCGTTGTTATTTTTCCATTTTCCGTGATGGTCAGGAAAATCGTTGCACTGCCAACGATATGCCCTACATCGAAAAACTGTAGCGTCACCTGTTCGTTTAGCTGAAAAGCCTGATGATAGTGCACGGGGGTTAAATAGTCAAATGTCCGGAAAACATCTTCTTCGGAATACAAGGGTTCAAGCAATCCTCTCCCTTCTTCTCTCCGTTGTTTGTTCAGGAAAAGAATATCCTGTTTCTGGATAACAGCCGAATCCAGCAGCAGCACTTTAATGATATCAATCGTTGCCGGAGTTGCATAAATACGGCCTCTGAAACCGTCTTTTACCAACTTAGGCAGGAGGCCGGTATGGTCGACATGCGCATGTGAAATCAACACAAAATCGACATCCTGCGGAGCGAATCCCCATTCTCGATTCAGGGTATCGGTTTTTTTACCCATACCCTGAAACATTCCGCAGTCGAGCAGTATTTTTTTTCCGTTATTCAGGGTAAGCAAATGCTTGCTGCCGGTTACAGTTCCGGCAGCGCCATGAAAAGCTATCTTCATATATTGTGTTTAATAGATACTGATATCATGGTATACCGGTTGAACGATTACCAAGCCTTCTTTGTTCAGAATCCCTTGTTTATCATCTTTGTATACTTTATAACAGTTGTCTTTGGTATCTTCGATGGCATTGAACTGGGGAGCGATTAATTCCACGCCGTCGGTGTTTATCAAGCCCCAGAGACTATTTTTCAGGATAAATGCACGTCCGCCGTCGAATTTATCAATAAAATTGTAGGTAGGAGGTAAAATCTGTTTCCCGTTTTTATTCAACAATCCGTAAAGACCGTCCAATGTAATGATAAAAACATTGCTTTCCTTGTTTCCTACATCGTCATAAGCAGGTTCGAACATCAGCAGTCCGTCATCGGCCAACATGCCTGTTTTGCCGTCAAGGAAAGTTTTATACCCGTCTTTGCAGCGAAAAATAGCCGAATATTTCGGAGAAACGGTTTCGTGACCATTGGAATTTAAGACGCCCCACAGACCGTTTTTCATTATCAGGTAATTATTGCTTTTGATTCGCTGAATCAGGTGATAAACAGGTGAAATAATTTCCACGCCCTTGTCGTCAATCAAGCCATAGAGCGTATCTTTTAAAACAATAGCTTTCCCTTTTTCAAAATCACTTATCAGGTTGTAAGTAGTGTTGACTAATTCCTTGCCTTTTTCATCTATCAGGCCTATTTTCCCACCCAAGAAAACCTGGGCTTTTCCGCCGTCAAATTTGCCGATAAAGTCGTATTTGGGTTCAAATAAGATAACGCCTTTATCCGTTTTCAACCCCCATTTTTTGTCTTCGGAATAAGGAATAGCTTTCCCTTTCCCCTCCGGAACCAAGGGTGCACGTTGACCCAATTCATTGACAGCAAAAACCTCTCCATCTTTAATAACCGGAGCTAATTTTTTGTCAAACTTTCCAATCATGTCATATTCCGGTTTCACAATTTCGTTTCCGTTTTTGCTGATGATACCGAATTTACCGCTTACATACACGCGTGCCCATTCCTTGTCGTTCTTTTGAGCGCTTAATCCAAATAATATTGCCATAGTAAAAAAAGCAGTTAAGATAATTTTTGTTTTCATAATGCTGAATTATTTTATTAAATACGATTGCAAAATAAGTAAATTTTATTGGAATGTGAAAGTATTATCGAATATTTCTTTGACAAAGGATGAAATAAATGAAAAATAGGTACATATATCAATCCCATTTCTATTAAATACCGGTATCAGATTTAACATAAAAATAACCTAAACTATTTGTTGGTTCTCAAAATTTTATATAGATTTGCAAACTAAAACAAATCATCATCCATTATGTCCAATGAAGAACAACTGAAAATTAAACAAAAATCCTACACCGAAGCCATGCGCTATATGCATAACGCGAAAGAAACACTCCAAAAAGCCGGTAAGGAAGACAATTACTACAACGACCGCAAGTATGTTAAAACAGCTTGTGGTATAGCTTATAATGGTGTACTCATCGCATTGGATACCTATCTTCTCCTGAAAGGGATAGCAAAAACCAAAGGTCGCAAATCCATCGAGTATTACTGCGAACAAATCAGTAAACTTGATAAAAAAATGCTAAGGCAGGTAAATAATGCTTACGAAATATTGCATTTGTCGGGTTATTACGATGGTATTCAAGATGCTATTGTTGTGAAAAGAGGCTTTGATGAGGCCTACGAACTCATTGATAGAATCAAACCGATGCAGGAATCTTAACTTTTAAAACAAATATTATGTTGCACGAAAAAGAGGAAAAAATTAAACAAAAATCCTACACCGAAGCCATGCGCTATATGCAGAACGCGAAAGAAACACTCCAAAAAGCCGGTAAGGAAGACAATTACTACAACGACCGCAAATATGTCCGAACTGCTTGCGGAACAGCCTATAATGGCGTACTCATCGCATTGGATACCTATCTTCTCCTGAAAGGGATAGCAAAAACCAAAGGTCGCAAATCCATCGAGTATTATTCCGAACAACTCGGAAAATTAGACAAGAAAATGGTGAGACACCTGAATAGCGCTTATGAAGCATTGCATTTGTCGGGATATTATGATGGCACCTTAGATGCCCGCATTGTTAAAGTAGGCTTTGATGAGGCCTACGAACTCATTGATAGAATCAGACCGATAGAAGAATAGCAATATAAGCATTATCGAATATTTCTTTGGCAAAGGATGACGTAAATAACAATGGGCGCTCCAAGTAAAGGCGTTACAGCATTTAACGGCAGTAAACCGCTGCCAAATGGGATAAGGGTCAACAAATTGCAAAATAAGGCAAAAGCTGCTCCCGTCAGAAGGGTGACAGGAAGCAATATCTTCTGGTTTGAAGTTCCCAACGCCAGACGGGAAAGATGCGGCACAGCCATTCCTATAAAACTGATAGGGCCGCAAAAGGCTGTGACTACCGCTGTTAATAAACCGGTAACGGCAAGTATCGTTATTCGGGATCGCTTGATATTGACGCCCAGATTCATCGCATAATTTTCGCCCAGCAGCAAGGCGTTCAAAGGTTTGATAAGTAGTACGGAGCAGCATAATCCGAAAAGAATACAGGCGGAATAAAATGGTAGCTGATTTTGCTGAACACCCGAAAAATTACCCATTCCCCACATCACGTAAGCGCGAACATTATCGGCCGAAGCATAAGCGTTGAGTACAGATATGGCCGAAGAAGCCAAGTATCCCACCATGATACCGATTATCAATACCAATACATTGCTCCTGATTCTGTACGAGAAATAGAGTATCAGCATCAAAATCAGCAAGGCGCCTAAAAATGCCGAAAAAACGACAGAGAGATGAAAAAACCAGCCGCTATGCACCAAAAAGCCACCTGAATAAAGCATCACAAAGGCCACGCCCAGATTGGCGCCATTGCTGATACCCAAAATGGAGGGTCCTGCCAAGGGATTTTTGAAAAGCGTCTGGAGCATCAAACCGCAAACAGCCAAAGCCGGTCCGGCCAATAAGGCGGTCAGAGCCTGGGGCAAACGGAAACGCAATACAATATCCGTCCATACGGCTTTTTCCACCGATCGCCCCAACAAAATATCCATTACCGCCAAGGACGGAATGGATACCGAACCGAAAAAAAGATTGGAGCAGAAAAAAATCAGAATAGCAAATGCAATTCCTGCACAAACAGCAATCCTACGGTTCATCTCTTCCGATTTATCTTAACCGGTCAAGCGAGCGAATCAATTGTTCATCTTTTTTCACCGCCCTGATAGCCAGATAATCAAAAATACCGGCGATGAAAGGGATCAGAATAGGGTAGGTGATACCTGAAATAGAAAAACCGTCCTCTTTTACCAAAAACAAAACGATTGCGATAACCAACAACAGCATAATAAACCAGGCTGTTTTGATTTGCAACTTGCGTTTCTTGAAAAGAAAAATAGCGACAAAGGCTAAAACGGCAACGGTTCCCGCATCAATCAACAAAAGCAATGTAGCGAACGGGAGAAAAAACAAACTGCCTGTCAAACAAAATACCAAGAAAAAATAAACCGTTTGAATCCGTTGTATCATAAATCGTCCATTTTGTCTTCGATTACCGGATTACGATAATAAATTTCATGATCCAAATATTCCTGCGTAGCAATAAGAGGCGCTTTGGGCAAACGTTCGTAAAACCGGGAAATTTCTATCTGTTCCCTGTTCTCAAAAATTTCTTCCAGACTGTCGTTGCTGGAGGAGAATTCCTGCAATTTTTTACCTAACTCCTGTTTAATTTCTACGGAAATTTCGTTAGCTCTTTTACCGATAATGCGTACGGTCTCATAAACATTTCCGGTTTCTTCAGCCATACTTATCATGTCACGGGTAAGTGTATTATCCGGTACATTTAATTTTTTTAAGTCCATGAATTTACTACTATTATAATTTTTATTATTTCAATAATTTTTCCACATTTCCATACAGTCGCTTGATTTCTTTCAGATATTTCCCTGAAGGATAATCATTTGCATAAGCAAAATATTCGTCTGCCACGTCCCTGTAACGAAATTCTTTTTTCTCTTCCACACTCCTGAGCGCCATTTCATACTTCGACTTGAAGACATAATACATAAAATCTTCACGGTATTTGGAATAGGGATAAGAATGCATGGCATTCTGTGCGGTAAGAACACAGGAAAGATAATTGCCTCCGGGAAATGAATAGATGACATAATCACCTAAATTATAGTACAATTTGACAGAAATTAATTCTTTGAATGCCAATTTCTCCTGCAATTCAAACATGGTGGTTTCCACCTCTTCTTTCTTTTCGCTTTGGGGATATATTTCAATAAAACTTTGGAACTCTTGCATGGCTTTGTACGTATCCGTTTGGTCGAGCCGCGGGTCGGGAGATTCCAAATACAGGCAATGCGCTGAATAATAACGTGCCAACTCGGCGTATTCTCCTCTCGCATAAGTCGTATAATAGCTGCGGAAATACTCCGAAGCCGTAAGGTAATCTTTCATCCGAAAGTAACTCTGCGCCAATAAATACATGGCTTCTTCACCCCGTGACGTTGTTCGCGTCATTTGCACAACCTCTTCCAGCAAAGTCGCCGCCCTACTGTATTTTCCTGCATCGAAATACTTTTTTGCATAGTCATATTTAACATTCATATCAGGGTTTTTCAGTACGCTATTGTACTCCCCGCAAGCAAAAAACAGAAAAGCAAAAAAGAAAACGACAGCAATTTTTGACTTCATGTATATAAAATTTGAGTACAAAAGTAATGAATCCCTTTGAATAAAGGAAAAGATTTAAACTTTTTTATGGAATATAGCAACTTTCGGTGTATGAAACTCGCCTTTACAAAGCAAATAACTCGTCGGAAGCCAGCAGTTCCACCTTATTTTCCGATAAGACAGCCATGGTTTTTTCCAAATTATCGGGGCGGATAATCACCAAGGCGCCGTTTCCGGAAGAAAAGGCATACATATATTCGATAAAAACCTCCGCATCCATAAGAATGGTCATCACTTGCGCCAAAGAACCGGGTTTGTTGGGCGTCTGTAGACAAATCACATCCGTAACGCTCACCGCATAACGGTGTTCTCTCAAGACGCTTCTTGCAGCCTCCGGGTCGGATACAATCAACCTGACGATTCCGAAATCGGAATTTTCGGCTACCGTAAATGCAGTCATGTTGATACCTGCATTGCCCAGAATATTGGTGACCTCGGTAAAACGGCCTTTTTTGTTTTCTAAGAAAATGGATAATTGTTTGATTAACATAAATATTATTATTTAAAAATTCTTTTGTCTATTACCCGTTTAGCCTTGCCCTGGCTGCGTTCTATGCTGCGGGGTTCGACCAATTTGACATCCGGAGAGATACCCAATACATTTTGCAAGCGATGGGCGATCTGTTTCCGTAAATCCAACATTTTTGAGACTTCGTCGGAATAAAAGTCTTCTTTCATCTCTACCTGTACTTCAAAAGTATCCAAGTTGTTGATGCGATCCACAATCAATAAATAATGCGGTTCCAACTGCGGTATTTCGCAGATAACGCTTTCGACCTGCGAAGGAAATACGTTTACGCCGCGAATAATCAGCATATCGTCGCACCGGCCCAGGATACGCCCCATGCGCACGGAAGTACGGCCGCACGTGCATACGGAATAGTCCAACGAGGTCAAATCCCTTGTACGGAAACGCAACAAGGGCATTCCGTCTTTGGTAATGGTCGAGAATACCAATTCGCCCATTTCGCCAGGAGGCACAGGTTCGCCGGTTTCCGGATGCACAATTTCCGGATAAAAATGGTCTTCGCACAAATGGGTGCCGTTCTGGTGCTGACATTCATGGCCTACGCCCGGACCGATAATTTCGGTCAGTCCGTATAAATCATAAGCCTTAATGCCTAATTTTTCTTCCAATTCTTTGCGCATACCTTCCGTCCAGGGTTCGGCCCCGAAAGCGCCGACTTTCAGTTTGAATTCTTCACGGGGAATGCCCGAATCAAGCAAGGCATCCGCCAGATACAAGGCATACGAAGGCGTACAGGCCAAACCGACCGCGCCGAAATCATGCATCAGCATGATTTGTTTTTCCGTATTGCCGCTTGACATGGGGATAACGGCGCCACCAATGGTCTCAACGGCGCCATGCGCACCGAGGCCACCGGTAAACAAACCGTAACCATAAGAAACTTGTACTACATCATTTTTTCCCAATCCATAAGCCGTGAAACAACGGGCGCCTACTTCTCCCCAGATATTCAGATCGTTGCGCGTATAACCGACAACAATCGGTTTGCCTGTGGTTCCGGAAGAAGCCTGCAAGCGGACTATTTCCGACATCGGACTGCTCAACAGGCCGAAAGGATAATAATCCCGCAAGTCCTTTTTGGACGTAAAGGGCAGTTTCACGATATCGTCTATCGTTTGAATATCAGTCGGCGTGATGCCTTTTTCCTGCATCCTTTTCCGGTAGGGTTCGCAATTGTGATAAACCCTTTCTACGGTCTTCTTCAAGCGGATTCCTTGAAGTTTGCGCATATCCTCGCGGGACATACATTCCATTGTTTCATTCCAAATCATTGTCTTTTTAGTGTAACGGATTAGAAATATTGTTTTCTGTGTGCAAAAGTAAACAATATTTATTATTTAACAAGCACTTTAACGGTTTCCACACCGAAAGTTTTTTCTATTTTCAAGAAATATACGCCGGGAGTTAATTCGGATATATTGATTTCTTCTGTGAATCCGGAAGCCGGTCTCGCCTGTTTAACTGTTTGACCCGTAATATTCAGCATCGCAATATTGTTTACATCTGTGAGATTTTCCAACACTAATTTATCGTCGGCCGGATTCGGATATACTTTTACTTTGCTTGTAGCCGGGGCATTGATTCCGGTGACTATTTTTTCCTGTAGCACGAATTTAAGCGCATTTTCCGGTAAACCGGTTGCTGTACCATTTGGATTCCGCTTAATTTTTGAACCGGGGGTATCTCCTTCCGGTCTCAGCAGGTAAGCAAGCGTAGAACCGGGGTATCCCTTCAAACTCGGATATGTTTCGTCATTCACCGCACAAACCTCCGGCATTAAACTCGGTTCGCCATAACTACCGGCAGTTTTTGTTCCATAGAAAGCGCTTCCTCCATCGGGGCCGCCGCTGAGAAACCGCAGTTTAATGCTTGGGTCTGCTTTATTGCTTATCATGACTAAATCGCCGGTTGAATGTTCACCCGATTTTTCTACTTTCCACAATTGAGTTTCCTGATTTTCTACAGGCGTTTCAATCGTCAGCATTTTTTCGGCGCCCTGGGATTGGACAACCAAATCGTTGGAAATAAACTGGATATAATACCAAATCTCATTTCCGCCGGTACTATAGGCAGGCATCCATTTTCCAACGGGATCAGTACCGCCGCCGTCATCTGTCGGGCCTTCCGGTATCGGATGCTGCGGCAGAGACATGACCGTATTCGGCTTGGTGTCGTAAATGGTGTAGGTTTCGCCGTTTTTCTTCACTAAGATTCCCCGACCGTTGCCGTTACTGTAAGCCGTCGCAGCCGGTACATTGACATTGACGACCCGGTAGTCGTAATTGTTTTCGGCATAGGCTTTCGGACTGTCCGAACGGTTGGCTGCGGCGATACTGCTGCTGTTTACCTCGGTATGTCCGATAATGATGCGTTCCACCTCATAGCGTCTCAACAGGCCACCTAATATATCCAAGGGTAGCGGTGTTGCGCTACTTGTGTTGTAACCGGGTACTATTCCCCTGAACCACAACACGCCCCCGTCCCCATTTACGGCAAACAGGCCGGAAGAAGTCGACCCTCTGCCGCTTCGCAATATCTCTGTGCTCATGCTCGTGTTGACGGCTTCAATCGAATAATTTTGTTTGTAGAAATCAGGGTTTAATCCGGCATGTACATACAAATCCTTTCCGATAATCTGAACAGAATTACATTGCGCCAACCAACGTCCCAACTCGGTGTTGTTATTGAAAAAACGCGAACCGTACTGATTGGTAACATTAAAATATTTTTCCGAAAGGGTTCTGTACTTCATGTTCAGATACCCATCCGATCCGTAGCAGGACGATGAGTTTCTCAACTCCATTTCTTCATGGTTGCCATAGTTGAAATACACTTCTCCGCCGGCATTTCTTGCCTCTTGTTGGAGTTTATATGTGAACCAGAAGATGGTGGTTGCATCATCTCCCCGGTCGAATATATCGCCGTTGATCATCAATTCATTTTTCCCGAAAGCCCAGTTTAGATTGGCGTCAATTACTTTTTGCGCTTTCAGGATAGAGATAAAGGGCGCCCATTTGGCGTGTGGGTCACTGATTACAATCAGGGAATCGGGCGCCGGACGTTTCCAGTCGGACCGGGACAGGGGATGCAATGTCACCTGAAACCGCGACCGGTCGCTTTTACCGGGTTCGTTCACATCTGAAAGTACCTCAAATGTATAACCGGTCGGCAGAACAGGATAAACCTTTTCTACCATGTAACCCTCTTCGTCAACGGACACCACTTTGTCGCCGCCTGTGGCATACTGGATATATGGGCCGTCGGGTTGATTCGCCGAAAGTTCCGGCGTCCGGTCGGTTACCGTAACCGTAAGATTGGCCGTAATGCCCGAAGCATCTTGTGCGGCAATCGTTACGGTAGCTGTTCCGGCTGTTAAGGCTGTTATTTCCCCGGCGGCGTTTACGGTTGCCACCTGATTGTCGGAACTCGAATAAGCGACCGATTTATTATCCGCATCGGCAGGTAATACTTCAATCTGCAAGCCTTGCAGGTTTTTTTTCTTTAAGGTAAGCGCTCCTCCGGTAACATTTTTTACTGTGATAGATGTTACATCTTTCGCTTGTACCAAAGGAGAATAGGCCGTCAGCATAACGGCTGTAAGTAATAAATTTAAGAATAATCGGATTTTTTTCATTGGATTTTTTTAGTTGTTTTTTTACGAAAAAAAAGCCTCCGGAATCTTATCTGACACTAAAACCCCGGAGGAATTATTATATTCAGGAAATGATCTCAATAAATCACTTTAACATTTTTCTCACCTGCTACAACGATATATATGCCGCGAGCAGGCAGGGAAACATTTTGTTCTGTAGATTTTACTTTTTTGCTGTAAACAGTTTTACCCTGTATGTCGTAAACATTTAACTGTTCTCCGGCGAGTAATCCGGCGACCTTTAAGACACCTTCGAAAACAAAGGATTTCAAAACTGTACCTGAAACCGATTTGATAGCGGTACTCGATTCGGGCTCCCATTTAAGCGTGGGATATAAAGTTCCTTCGTTAATTTTCCATGTATTGGTAAAATCCCAGGTTGGAAGACTTGCGGCATAAAACGCCGCTGTCTTTGCTTCTTCAACAGTGGCAGAGGCAGTTCCTTGTTGTCTTGGTTTGCCGTCCGAATTGTAGCCTGCACTTTCGCCGGTCAACGTGCTACTGTAGTAATTATTGGCTGTTGTGCAAGTTTCGGCATCATATCCCAAGATAGGATGCGCATGACTGGCATCTCCACTGAGGCTACTTTGTAAGGCAATATTGTTTTTAATAATGGTTCCATCCGTATTTGGAACACGACCCAAGATTCCTCCTGCCGTAGAATTGCCGGTCACACTACCCTCCGCATAACAATTCTGGATGGTGTAACTACCTGTGGCGCTGGATTGATACAGGTATCCGCCTATTCCGGCTGCGTATGAAGTTGCCGCAGTAGATGTTATTGCCGCATTGCTGTAGCAATCGGTAATAAGTAATACGGTTGCGGTTCCATTGCCGATGCCGCTATGACCGCCGAGAATACCGGCCGTGCCTGCTGCTGCTGCTGTAACATTTCCCTTATTGAAGCAAGATGCGATGGTAAGTGAACTGTTGGAAATCCGCAAATCGCCGACAATACCTCCGGCGCCGCTGGGGTAAGCGGTTCCTGCTGTTGTTCCTGTAATGCTTGCACTGTTACCGCAATTGCGAATCTCTACGCTACCACCGCTAGCGCTCTCTAAGTTTAAGTCAACAGTTCCGGCAATACTGCCGACTGCTTGTCCACCTGTTATTGAACCTCCTTCGATTATCAAATTCTCGACGACTGCGCCCGGTCCCAAAGTTATAAACAGACCGGCATTAGTTGTAACGTTGATCGTTATGTTTTTGATTTTGTGACCTGCACCGTTTAGTTTACCGGCGAAATGTCCCGCAATGGGCGTCCAGTTGGCGTCCGATAAATCAATGTCCGCAATTAAAAGAAAACGCTTATCAAGGTTATCCTTTATTGCTTCCAACTGAGACCGGTTTGTAATCTGATACGGGTCGGTTTCTGTTCCGGCACCGCCTGCAAATTGTGCATTTGCTGTGAATCCGACAAAAACGAATAAACAAAAAATTGTAATAATACTTTTCATAAATTTTCTTTTTTTTAATTAATAATTCGAATATTGTAACTCAATAAGATATTGTATCAGCAATATGCTATCAAAAAACTACTTTAACATGCTTTTCACCGGCTACAACGATATAAATGCCATGTCCCTGCACCGGAATATTCTGTTCCAAAGATTTCACCGTCCGGGACCAGATATTTACGCCTTGCAAGGTGTATACGCGCAGTGTTTCGCCGGCAACAAGGCCGGTAATCCGCAGGATGCCATTCGAAGCGGAAGCTTTCAAGGTATTGACGACAGGCGCCGTTTTGATACCGGTAGAACCGCCTACGCCTTTCAGTGTCGGGAAAGACAGGCCTTCTTCGATTTGCCAGATATTGGTGAAATCCCATCCCAAACCGGTGTAGGTGGATCGGGATTTTAGTTCGGCTAAGGTTTTATTGAGACCACCGGCTCCTGTGGCGCTGGATGTGATCGTCGCGGAAGCACCTGATCTAAGTACTACCATACCAACATAACCATAATTATTAGTGATACTATAGTTTCCTCCAGAGGAATGTGACGCATAGATTCTATTCGCAGCGGTGGTTGAAGTACCTCCACTTGAGACAGATTCCTGTGCACCCACACTGTTACTGATGGTTATTGGATTTACACTACCTGAAATATCATATATTCGGCCGACTATTCCGCCCACGCGAGAACTGGTGTTTGCAGCATTAGCTTCCACTTTGCCCGTAGCAAAGCATTTTTCTATTGTAATAGGAGCACTGGTCGCATCACCTTGATATGGAGTACCTACAATGCCACCCATCCAAGTATCTCCGCTTGCCTTGGTAGAAGAAATTTCCGCATTATTGTAGCAATCGGAAATAAGAACAGCCCCGTTTGTGCTTGTGAAAACTCTACCAACTATACCTCCAACCATACTGCCGGTTCCGCTTATATTACCGGTATTGGCACATTTGGAGATAGTTAGGTTGTTTCCATGAAGCTCGGCAAAACCAATAATTCCGCCGACAAAGTTTGAAGCGGCGCTTCCGCTTGTCGAACAAGTAATAAGCACGCTACTGCTGCATTTGACAATATTTATGCTTTCAGCGTTATCGGGATTAATGTATCCGGCAAGACTACCCGCATAAATGGAAGCGCCTGCTGAAATCGTAATCACTCCTTCAAAATGTAAATCATCAACAGAAACGCCTCCACCTAATACACCGAACAGTCCAACATAGTCCAACATTGAAGAGGTAGGAAATTCCTCCTCAATCAACAAGTTTTTAATTTTGTGACCTGCACCATGCAATTTACCACAAAAAGGGTTACTTTTTATAATCGCCAATGGCGTCCATTTGTCTCCGCCCAGGTCGATATCGGCCGTCAAAAGAAAATGTTTGTCTATATTGTCGGCTCCCAGAAAGCCGCCCAGCGCTTCCAACTGTGCCCGGTTCGAAATTTGATAAGGGTCCGCAGCCGTTCCGGCGCCGCCTGCAAATTGTGCTTTTGCCGTAAATACGACAAGAATTAAAAGAATAGTAAAAATACTTTTCATACAAATAATTTTAATGTTAATAATTTATTTAATTTTAAAATTTGGACAATAAGCTAATCCGGTGCAAATATAGTAAATAAATAAATAAATAAAACAAATTGCGGCTAATTTTTAACATATCATTTTTAAAAGAAGGCAGATAGTTACAATTTCAAGATTTTCAGGCAAAAAATGGGGATGCCAAACTTGTAAATCAAGGCAATTTGCAATGTTGGAATTACAATTTCCTTTTGGCAGCAAGACTGCATATATTGCGTATCAATATCACTTTCGGAAAACTTTCCTTTAGCCTGATCCGGTCGAAAAATAAAGTTAGGAGGAAAGCTATTTTATTTTCCTCCTAATCTTTATGTTCGGAAATGAAGCATTAGTTATATATCCAACCCGGTGTCGGTTTCAGGTTGGGGTTGCGTTCGATTTCTGTTCTGGGAACAGGCCAAGTGTACCACTGATCGCCGATCCAGTTGTAGGTGCCACCGGTACTTACTTGTCCGCCATGCACTTGTTCTACGAATTTACGGTCGAACTTTGTTTCCTTGAGTGTACGCCAGCGCATTTCGTCGAAGAAGTTGATGCCTTCACCCACAAATTCACGGCGACGTTCGTCGCGCACGTAGTTGCGAGCAGAAGCCTGGTTGGCAAACGGTGCATCCGGCGTGACAATACCGGCGCGGTCGCGCACCTCCTTCACCTTAGCTTTCGCTCCGGGCAGGTCGTTCTTTTCCACCAAAGCCTCAGCCCAAAGCAGAAGCACGTCGGCGTAGCGAATGATGGGTTCATCAATGGGATTGCTTTCGCGGTAGGCAAAATCAAGTCCTTCACCTACGAATTTACGGTGCATGTATACCAACTCGGCCTGTGCGTTGGCTGTTCCGGTGGGTGTCATCCCTCTGTCGATTTCAGGCTTGGCTCCAGCCTGGTCGACATAATATTTCCCGCCTACCGGCCAGCGATATACGTAAAGACCTTCGGCGGTAGAGGTGCTGTTGACTCCCAAAAATTCGGCATAAGGCGTTATTACGTTGAAAGCCAGACGCGGGTCGCGATTGGCATAAGCAGCCTGACAGCGTGCCTCGTTACCCTCAGATAAGTAGAGCGCTTTTGCTGCGTCGGACAGTGCATTGTAAATGGCGTTGATGGCGCCGGAAATAGTAGAACTGGCAGTCCCCGGTTGAATTTCCACACCATCTTTATATCTGTCACGCAGAAAGAACACCCGGCGATCGCTCACCGAAAGGCTATTCCATCCCGGAAAGTAGGTTTCATAGTCGAAATTGCTTACCGTAGCGCCATTGACTACCTCGTAGAGATCGACCACTGCGGGAGCAATACGAATGTCGCTCCAACAGCCTCTGCTGTCTTCGGATCCCTGCTGGAAAGCCGCCACGTACTTCTGAAGCGTTGATCCATAAGCCTTGGTGGGTTCTTCGATGTATTGAATATTCAAAATCATTTCTTTGCAACGCTCGTTGGCTTCCTTGAAAAGTTGTTTGTAGCTTTGATCTCCGGCACTTGTGTAGAGTTCGTAACCACAATCTTTCACTTTGGCAAAATCGTTAGCAGCCAAGTCATATTGTTGGGTGAGGAGATAAGCGCGTCCACGCAAGGCATAAGCGCATCCTTTGCTCACGCGGCCTTCTCCGCCAATATCGTTATTCGGCAAATTGGGTTCATTGATAGCCTCAGTAAGATCTGTAATGATTTGATTCCATACATCTGCTTCCGGAGATTGTGAGCGAATACATTCGTCGGCTGCAATCGGCTCTAAATAAATGGGTACGCCCAATCCGCCGTTACCGAAAAGTTCGTTGAGCCGTCCGTAGAAGAAAGCGCGTAACACCTTACATTCAGCCAGACGTTTGGCCTTTTTCGCCTCATCCATATTGGCGCTGGGGATGTTGGCTATCGCTGCATTCGCGCGATGAACGCCATCGTAACACCATTTCCATGTGTCGGAGAAATAGCTGTTGCCCGGATTTATACTGCTGGTAAAGAGTCCGTTCATCGCCAACCTGCTTGATCCTGACATGCCCAGCACATCTAATCCGTAGTAGCCTACCCAAAGTCCTGCACCTACCATACCGTTGCTGTAAATGGGTTTCTTCAAGGAGGTATATACACCTGTTACGCCTTTTTCAACCAAGCTTTCGCTTGACCACATATTACCGCCTGTCACTTGCGCATAAGGGGCGGTATCTAAATCCACGCATGCTGTCGCATAGCCCAGCATACAAATTATTGCGATAAAATATACTATTTTTTTCATATCTTTTTCGTGTAATTTTAAAAAGTAATATTAACGCCGCCCGAAATTAATCGTGCAATCGGATAAACATTGATAGAAGATCCCAATTCGGGGTCAACGCCCGGAAAATCCTTGGCGGCAATGGTCAACAGGTTTTCTCCGGCTACAAAAAGCCGTAGCCTGTTGATTTTTGCAGGAGTCATCCATTGTTTGGGTAGCGTATAGCCAATTTGCAATGATTTCAACTTCAGATAAGAAGTGTTATACAAATAAAAAGTGTTGCTGGGCATTTGGGTCGAAGCATTGTACAACCTCGGATGCTTGGCTGTGATGAATGCCGCCGGATCGGTTGCCGGATCGTAATTATCGTAATCGTCCATGGATTTCTTCATGTCGAATGCATAAAACATGCTGCCGGCATTGGCGGGGATGGCATCGGTGATTTCGGTGACTACGTTACTGTTCACACCGCGCTCACGGATGTAACCATACGAGCCGGATCGGCCGGCCCATTGCATACTCAAATCAATCCCTTTCCATTCTGCATTGAAATTGAATCCGAAGATAAATTTAGGAACGGTAGATTTACCGGTAAATTCGCGGTCGTTGTTGTCGCCATATTTCCCGTCGCCATTGATGTCGGCCATCAACATTTCACCGTACCAGATTTGTCCGCTTCCGGTACCAATCACCTTACTGTTAAACGAATATCCGGCAGCTACCATAGCTTTCGCCCATTCGAGATCGGCTTTTGTGCGAATCATACCATCTTTTGGCCCTCCGTTTGGGTTAACCGTTCCGTCACTGTTATAATAGCTACCGTTTCCCGCATAAGGCCGGCGCAGGAAGTATTCGTCAATCGCATGACCTTCCACTTTGCGGGTATCACTGCCTGTTGATACATCGTCGAGGTTGGTGTAATGCCAAGTTGGATTACCGTCCTTATCAAGCAGATCCGGATCGGCTTCCCACTTCAAAGCGCCTTTGAATTTTGTCACTTTGTTGGTGTTGTAATTCAGGTTGAAACCGATTCCATAATGGAAGTCGTTGATTTTGTCGTTCCAGTTCACATTGAGGTCAATACCGCTGTTTTCCATATCTCCCGAGTTGCTCATTGCAGCAGATACAGTACCCATTGTGAGGTAGGTAGGTGGCGTATTGAGGATACCACTGGTTTTGCGGAGGTAATAATCAAATTCTACATTCAGCCTTTGCTTGAGGAAACCGGCGTCTATACCGACACCTGTAGTGGAAGTAGATTCCCACATCAAATCGTAGTTGGGCATTCTTGACATAATCAAACCGTTTGCAATCGCTTCGTTGAATACACCGTTTGTTTTGGCATAAGTTTCCTGCCAATCGTAGTTTCCGCTGACGGTATTACCCAACGAACCATAGGATACGCGCAACTTCATGGCGTTCACGTAGGGCTTGATGGGTTCAAAGAATGCTTCTTCGCTCAAACGCCATCCGGCAGAGAAAGAAGGAAACACTTCACCGCGGTGACCGGGGGCAAAGCGTGAAGAAGCATCCGAACGAAGGTTGCCTTCCAGCAAATATTTACCTTTGTAGGCATAATTGAGACGTCCGAAATAAGATAACATGGCATAATCTGTTTTGGCGCTACCGCCGATATTAGCCATTTCGGTAGCTGCTGTAATGTCGGTTATTTCCCATTCCATCAGCTCTTTTTTCTCCGCGCTAAAACCGCTGCTTTTGGCATAATATTGCTCTTGTCCTGCAAAAGCGCCCACTTCATGATCGCCAAATGTGCCGTTGTAGCGCAAAATCAAGTTGGTGGTATAGCTCATTGAATTGTAAGCGTAGCGATAGGAATAAGTGTTCGCGATGTTCGGCAGATTTTCCACCGGCATAGCAGTACCTTCGCGGAAGCGATAGCGCGGCTGGTTAAGACTGTAGGTTTCATCCTCGCGCATGTATTCGCTGTAGTTGAATTTGGCCTCAGCTACCAAGCCTTTATAGAGTTCTACGTTGGTGTACCACGAAGTATTGATACGTGTATATTCGCGTTGACCACCCTCGGCGGCTACACTGGCCAAAACGTTGTTCATATTGGTCATGGATGGATCTTCGGAAGCGCCGTAAAGTCCATTGTGTTTTGGGTTTATACCCGGATAGGCCTGAAACAGGTAGGTCATCGAAGTGCTGCCCGGATCTTTAAATTCCTTAGTGGCATATGTTTGTGTACCGAAGGTGATAAAATCGGCAATTTTTGTTTCTACATTTGCTCGCAAGTTGAAACGAGACAAACCGGTATTCTCCAATGTCCCGGGGTTATCCTGATAACCCAAAGAGAGCAAGTAGGTGGTTGTTTCATTACCTCCGGAAATCGAAAGGTTGTGTTTTTGATAATAATCGGGTTGAAACATTACCTGCGACCAGTCGGTGTTGGGATAAGCCAGCCAGTTGGGAATCTCGTTGCCTGTTATCGGATCTCTGTAAATACCATTGGGGTTGGCGTTTGCAGCAGCCCATTCGTTGATTAGATCTTCGCTGTACCAGTTGGTAGTACCGGTAGTATTGAGCTGCGCTATCCGGTGATATTTCATATAATCGGGCATGTTCGACATAAAACTCAATCCGGTTTCGGCTTTTTCCTGCGCAAACATTGAAGAAAGGGTCACTCTTGGTTTTTCTTTTTTCCCTTTCTTGGTTGTTACCAAAATGACACCGGCGGCGGCGCGTGATCCGTAGATGGCTGCTGAAGCGGCGTCTTTCAAGAAAGAGATGCTTTCAATGTCGTCGGTGTTAAGGGGCGCCATATCGGCTACCACGCCGTCTACCAGGATTAGCGGATCGCTGGCGTTGAATGAGGTAGTACCCCGAAAACGGATGGAGATTGACTCATCACCCGGATTTCCGCGACCTTGTGTTACCCGAATACCGGGAGCCAATCCGCCCAGTGCGGCGGACAAGTTTGTTACCGGCCTGTTTTCTAATTTTTTCGAATCTACCGTAGCTACCGATCCGGTCAGGTTGACTTTTTTCTGTACCCCGTAACCTACGACTACCAATTCGCCCAAAACCTGGGTGTCTTCACCTAAAACGACGTCAATTACGGTCTGCCTGTTCACGGCGATCTCTTGTGAGGCAAATCCGATGTATGAGAAGACTAATACGGCGTTCCGGTCGGGTATATCAATGGTATATTTCCCGTTGCCGTCGCTGACTGCATATAGCTGTGTCCCCTTGATGGTAATACTCACTCCCGGCAGGACATCTCCACCGGTATCGGTAATCGTACCGGAAATCTGAATTTGCTGCTGTGCGGGGGAAGAAGGGGCTTGTTTGGATTCCACATAAGGGTCAATCAGAATCAGATTGTTTTCCGTAATGGTATAATTGATCTGATTCTCGTCGAAAATCTTGTCTAAAATAGCTTCGACGGTCATTTCGTTTACGCGGAGACTGATCTTTTTACCCATGTCTATTTTTCCGCTTTCATAGATGAACCGGAATTCGGTTTCCGATTCGATTTTTTGCAACACATCCTTAATCGAAGTGTTACGGACATTTAAAGATAATTTTGTGTTTTGTGAATAGTCGGTTGCCGATACATTCGGTACAAAAAACATGATGAAGAAAATTAGCATGCTTATGACCGAAATCCGGCTTCTTAACATAATTCGATGATCATTACTTTTGTTTGAATAATTGGAATAATTCATACTTCTACATTATTAGATATTAACTGTTATTAAAAATTGACGTGTTTCCTGTAACTTTTATGAAATAAATGCTCACATTAACACTTTTGTTCTCGCAGAAGGGGTTTTTGAAAATCCCTTTTTTAATTTTTTTTATTTTTACATAGGCATTTTTTATTTAGGCATTAAACTAATATTTTTTCCTTTTATTTTGTATTTTATATTACTTAATTTCTGCAGGGCGTCCAAAACATCGTTGATGTTTTCTTCCCGAATCACCCCGTTGTAACGGATTTTTTCTCCGATATTGTTGTGCAAGGTAATGTTTACGTCGTACATGCGCTCCAGTTTTTCACAAAGTTTGCTCAACGGCATATTGTCCATATAAATTTTATCGTTCAGCCAACCGTAGGCGTATGCAGCTGTTTTATCGACCGGTTTCAAAACATTGTTCGTTTTGTCATACATCCCGGTTTCTCCCGGTTTCAATAACAATTTATCGCCGGAAACGTCCATCTCTATGGCGCCTTCGATCAAGGTAGTTTCGATGGTTTCATCATCTTTGTAAGCCGATAAGTTAAAAGTTGTTCCGAGCACTTTTATTTGTAATCCGTCAGGAGTGGTTATAACAAGTGGCGATTTATCTTTAGCGACTTCAAAAAACCCTTCTCCGTTGAAATTCACTTCACGGATTTTTGCTGCTGCATTGTAACTGTAGCTGATTTTTGAATTGGCATTCAGCCGGACATGGGTTCCGTCGGGTAAAACGATGCTTGACCGGTTGCCGTAGCCGGTTTCTATTTCGACGGCAGTGGCGGGTGAAGATGAACGTCCGGTAAAATACAGGGAAGCCAGGGAAACGAGGAGCAGTATGGAGGCTGCTATACCCGATACAGTATAGATGATTTGGATTTTCCTTTTTTGCCCGGCAAGATTCCGGCAATTGGCTTTGTTCGTTTTTCTCCAGGCAGCTTTTGCATCGAAAGTGTTCACCGCATATACTTTATCAATGCGATTCCAGATTTTCCGATAAGCCTCAAACCGCAGGCGATTTTCTTCGCTTTCGTCGATCCATTCCTGTAGTTCAGGAGGAATAAGGTTTGTATTTTCATTGAGAAAATAATCCCCGATATGTTTTTCTATGGGTGAAAAATCTTTCGCCATAAAATTATGTTTTTAAAGATTAAAATATCCTTATCAAATACTAAGACACGTAAGTGAACAAAAAAGTACTATTCCCGTCGAATTTTTAACAAAAACCGACGCTGTTATTTTATCCGACTGCTTTTAACGGGTTCTTTTACTGTTTTTTCAGTTCAAGGCAGTTTTTGAGTCGACGCAAAGCGGCGCCTGTTTGATTTTTAATGGTTTGCAGGGAAATATTCAATTTTTCGGCAATTTCTTTTTGTTTGTATCCATCGACGCGGTGCATCAATAGAATTTCTTTACACCGGGGCGGGAGTTGCCGGATACAATCCAGGAGCGCTTCATCGTATTCGTCTTCGTCCGGAAAATTTCCATCAAGGTAAGACTCGTCTTCTGTCCCTATTTTTTCGAGTAGGATTTTGCGGTTGGCTTCATCTCGGATAAAGTTGATAGCCTTGTTTTTAGCCGTCCGAAATAAGTAAGCGGAGATATTTGTTTGCAAATCAATTTCTTTCCGGTTCGTCCACAGTTTCACAAACAAGTCCTGTACAATATCTTCCGTATCGTACCTATCGTTGATTATACTGTTTACAAATACGCACAATTTAGGATAATAATACATAAACAGTTGATTATAGCTTGTATAATCATCCTCTTTAATGTTTTTTATCCATTGGCTATCTGATTGACTGTCAAGAATTTTCATATTTCCCAACTCTGTGTTAAAGTTCTACAAAAATAGTAAATAAATTTGGATATTCCGTTATTGTCGTTTCAAAAATACAATTAATACCTTGTTTTGCATCCCGTCAGGGATGCATCCTTACGGGATGCATTTTTTCGGGATTACATTCGTTTTCTACCGAGCGATGCAATCCTGACGGATTGCGTTAGGACGCTTTGCGGATAATCATTAAAAGAATTTATTCTTGTGCATTGTACTTATATTTATACAAAAATCCCTTTCACCCAATACTTGTTTTCGGCGGTATAATACAAATAGGTCGTGGAAGCCTTATTCAGTTTATCAAAACCGGAAGTTTTGTCCGTTACCGTACAAAAAGTGTCCGTTTTCGGACACTTTTTTATTCCTTGATTTTTCATAATATCTTGAATAATATTGTTTTACAACTTTGGCACGATGCTTGTATTTATTTTAGCAAACAAATACAAATAAACATGATACAAATAAACAATTTACGAAAAGTTTACCGGACGGAAGAAGTCGAAACTGTGGCATTGGACAATCTATCGTTGCATGTAAAGGTGAATGAATTTGTAGCTGTCATGGGACCTTCCGGCTGTGGAAAATCTACTTTACTGAATGTTTTAGGGCTGTTGGATGAGTCGGACAGCGGTAGCTATTTGTTTAACGGGGAAGAAATTTCAAAATTTGGCGAGAATAAACGTTGCGACCTTCGGAGAGCCAATATCGGTTTTGTTTTCCAGAATTTTAACCTGATTGACGAATTAACCGTATTTGAAAATGTGGAATTGCCTTTGGAATATTCCGGAATCAAGTCGTCGGTACGGAAAGAAATGGTGGAAGCCGCCTTGAAAAGCGTTCAGATGACGCACCGCCGCAATCATTTTCCCGCTCAACTGTCAGGAGGTCAGCAACAACGGGTTGCAGTCGCCCGCGCTATCGTCAACCACCCGAAACTGATTCTGGCCGACGAGCCGACCGGGAATCTGGATAGCCATAACGGCATGGAAGTCATGGAAATTCTCACTACTTTGAATGAAAACGGAACGACCATCGTCATGGTGACACACAGCGAACACGACGCCCGTTACAGTCATCGTATTGTTCATGTCCTGGACGGACAAACGGTTACGGAAAATTTTCTGAGAGAATTGGCGTATTCGGCAAAAAACTGAGAAAAAGAATAAAAATGTAAAACTATAAAAACAATCGACAATGAAACGGAAAACAGAACGCATTATTTGGATAAGTATCACTTCATTCCTGAGTTTAATAATTATCGGGATAGGGATTTTAGTCTTAATCGCTTACAATCAGGTGCAAAAAAAGAAAAACAGCAAAGAGGCAAGTTATCTTCCTTTGCTTCAGGAATCACAAGGGTATAATGACAAATTAGACTTAAACCTGCCGTCATTCACCTATCAACCGTCCAATGACTCTAATTTGGTACATGTGCGAACCTATTTTAATCTGGATAGCGTTGTTGGCAATGGAAACGAATTGTCTCAAATTAAAAACTTGATGTATTATATGCACGACCTTGTACGTCACGATGGAAATAATCCGTTAAAGGATGTGAGTCGAAATTCTATTTCTCTGATTGACTACTGTAAAAAAGAAAACGTAGGCATGAATTGCCGCATGATGGCGATTTCCTTGAATGAATTTTACTTGGCAATGGGTTTTCCTTCCCGGTTTGTCGTCTGTTTACCACAAGATTCTACCGACATAGATTCTCATATAATAAACATCGTTTACTCAAGGGATTTAAGCAAATGGATTTGGATAGACCCGACATTTGCCGCTTATGTTGCAGATGAAAAGAATCAACTGTTAAATATTGAAGAAGTCAGATACCGGCTGATAAATAACCTGCCTTTGGTTTTGAATGAAGACGCCAATTGGAATCACGAAAAACAGACTGCAAAGTATTATTTAAAAACGTATATGGCAAAGAATTTATATTGGGTAGAATGTCTGGCAGACAGCCGCTACGCCGCGGAGGATGCCACTTTGGAAGATAGGCAATATATTCGTTTATGTCCGGAAGGATTTTCCGGTTTTCATTATAAGAATTATATTACCAATAATCCCCATTATTTCTGGCAAATTCCCGATAGATTAAACCAATAAAACTACCAACGATGAATCTCAAAAAATCTTTCCGGATTATTTTCCGGAACAAAACATACGGCATCCTGAATATACTCGGATTAACCATCGGAATTACTTCCGCGGCTCTGATTTTACTTTGGGTGGAATATCATTTTTCTTACAACAAGGCGATTCCTCATTCAGAAAACCTGTATATGTTCGGACAACATCAGCATTACGGCGATGATACTCGTACCTTTTTTGTCTCACCCGGCCCCATGCCCGAATGGTTGAAAAACAATATTCCCGAAATCAAGCGTGTTTCCCGTTATGGGTGGGGAAGCAAACAAGTTTTTTCCCTTGAAAATTCCACCCATCTTTTTTCCGAATTTGGCGAGTACCTGGATGAGTATATTTGTGAAATGATTGGGATGACTTTCGTCCGGGGAAATGCTCAAACCGCTTTTGAATCGGCATTTCCAATTGTATTAAGTGAAAAAATGGCTGAAAAAATCTTCGGCAAAGAAGACCCGGTAGGGAAAAATCTTCAGTTGAACGGTCAATCATTTGAAATAACCGGCGTATATAAGAATTTGCCGAAAAATACGGCTTTCCAATTTGAATGGCTAATTCCTTTCCGCGTGAAAGCGCAGGAACTTTATGATAAGAATTGGGCGCAAGAAGGAAATTGGAACAGCAATTGGCTACAATGCTATGTAGAAGTGGAACCACATGCCGATATTGAAGCTATCAATGAGAAAATGAATCAATTGCTTTCGGAATTGTTCTATAATAAGGGATTTATTTATCCGATTAACCGGCAGCGTTTGTACGGAGAATTTAAAGACGGAATGGAAACCGGTAGCGGATACATCCGTACGGTTCGCTTGTTTTTCATGATTGGTTTGGTTATCTTGCTGATTGCCTGTATCAATTTCATGAATCTTTCTACGGCGCGTTCCCAAAAGCGAGCTTTGGAAGTGGGCGTAAGGAAAACATTCGGAACAAAACGAAAAGCGCTGATTCAGCAATTTTTGACCGAATCGGGATTAATTACCTTCATTTCTTTGGCTTTAGCGGTAGGATTGATTTATTTGTGCCTGCCCTCATTCAACGAATTGGTTTCCAGAGAACTTTTTATCAATTGGGCGAATCCGGTTGTTGTGGGAGGTTTGATTGGGATAGGCATTCTTTGTACTTTCCTTGCCGGAAGTTATCCTGCATTTTATTTATCTTCTTTTTCGCCGAATGCAGCTTTGAAAAAACAAAAAGCCGGTGGAAGCGGGAGCGTTGTATGGATACGCAAAGGATTGGTTGTCTTTCAATTTGCTATTGCATTTGTCCTGATTTGCGCCACTTGGGTCGTTTTCCTTCAGATTCAATTTGTTCAAAAGCGGGATTTAGGTATTGTGAAAGAAAACTTAGTTATGTTTAATGCTACGGATGCTATTAAAAAGAGCTTTTCGGCTGTCAGGAATGAAATTTTCAATACCGGACTTGTGGAAAGCGCCGCTTTGAGTAGTCAAACTTTATTGAATATTCATAATAATGGGGGTGGTTACCAATGGCAAGGAAAAGCCCCTGAGACGAATCCTTTGATTTCACTTGTAATGGGAAGTTCGGGTTTAATTGATGCCGCTGGATTAAAGTTAATGGACGGACGGGATTTTATACCGCAGGAAGAAGACGGCAGGTCGTATGTAATTATCAATCAAACGCTGGCGGAAATCATGGGAGAAGAAGGAAAAGTTGGAGGACATATCGGTCAGGGAAATGATCCGGACGATCAATTGGAGATTATTGGTATCGTAAAAGATTTTGTTTTCAATAATGTGTACAGGGAAAAACCCGAACCGGTTGTTTTTCGCGCTTATTTACCTTATACCGATAATTTGTTTGTCCGTCTGAAGCAAGGTGTTAATCCTTTAGAAACCATAGCAAAACTAAAAAACACGCTTCAGACCTTCACGCCGGACGAACCTTTCGACCCGACTTATATGGACGATCAATTCAACAATATGTTTTCCGGCGAACGCATGGAAGGCAAATTATCCGCTTTGTTTGCCGGCTTGGCAATTTTTATTTCCTGTCTGGGTTTGTTCGGATTGAGCGCTTTCTCGGCGGAACAGCGCACAAAGGAAATCGGGATTCGCAAGGTATTGGGCGCCAGTCTGGGCGATATACTTGTTCAATTAGGGAAAAGCTATATGTATTTGATATCAATTGCGGTGCTAATCGGTTTACCCATTGCCTGGTATATTACATCCAATTATCTGAAAAGCTATGCTTACCGGATTGAATTAAGTTGGGAAATATTTGCCGGAGTTGTATTGCTTGTTTCCTTAATAGCCCTGTTCACAGTGAGTTTCCAGTCTCTTCGGGCAGCGATAGCGAATCCGGTGAAGTCGATAAAAACGGAGTAATTAGATGAGTCATAATTTAACAAAGAAAGTCACTGTTGCCCGAAAGGGCAGTGACGGTTTACGCTTTTTTCATTGGAAAATGCTTTCGCATTGAAAGAAAATATATAACTTTGTGCTTCTCATCAATAAACAGTACAGATATGGATACCTTGGAATTGGAAGCCCAAAAGGCAAAACTTGCACGTGAAATCCTCAATGAAACAGACAAGGAGAGTATCACGAAATTGTTGCATTATTTCCGCACTTTGCATGAAACATCTTAGACTTGTCGCTTTCGTTTTTTTTCTTCAGACCATTGTTTGTTGTAATACATTTGCGCAAACGTTTACTACTCTCAATAAGGGAGGTAGTAGCCGGAAAGACTATTATTCGGTTATCCCTTATGAGGAATTTGATAATTTAATGATTATCAAAGTGATGATTAATGGAAAAGAATATCGGTTTCTCTTTGATACGGGGGCAATGGTCTGTATTTCGGATTCTTTAATGAAAGAGTTGCAACTTCCGGAAATTAAGAGATTGGAAATATCGGACTCAAGCGATAAAAAAGACAGTCTTTCTGTGGTTATGTTAAAAGAAATTCAGTTAGACAGTTTATTTTTCAGGGATATTCCGGCTATGGTTTTCAAAGAAAACGAACAGTTCACTTGTTTGGGAATCGATGGTATTATAGGCAGCAACCTGCTCAGAAATTCTATTGTTCGTTTTTCTAAATTGGAGCGCAATATTGTGATAACAGATAATCCGAAAAGACTGAATCTGAAATCCAAGAAAAAACTGTCTCAAAAATTGTTCCTCACGCATGGACAAAGTTCCCCTTATTTCCGGTTGGAAATCAAGAACAAGAAAACGGCCAGGGTTCAACTCTTGTTTGATAGCGGAAGTAACGGATTCTTTGATTTGTCGCTGAGACATTTCAACCATTTTGAAAAATATAGGGGAAGCAAATTTTATGATATTTTGTCTAAAACCGAAGGAGGAAGTTCTTTGGGAGTGCACGGAAAGGAAAATGACACAGTGCAATATGCCTTGCATACGCAGAATATGAAAATCAATCGTGCGGTTTTTAAAGAGGTAAATTTCTATTCAACGGCCGACGACAACTCCCGCGTGGGTGCAGCATTGTTAAAACATGGAGTTGTAACTATAGATTACATAAACAAACGTTTTTATTTTGAACCTTATTTTGAAAAGGAAAAGGAATTAGCCGAAAAGATTCAACCCCTTCGTTTAACCTGGGACAAAGGGCGACCTGTTGTCGGCATTGTTTGGGATGAAACCTTGAGAAAAACAATCAGTCCCGGAGACATTGTACTTTTCATCAACGATGAAAATATGGAAAATCTGTTCCACTGCGATTTTATGAAAAATAGGTGGAACTATTTTCAGGGAGATAAGGTTACTTTGACTGTCCGAAAGGCAGAGGGTATCGTCAGGACTGTGAGCGTAATGGACTTCATTATGCAGCAAAATAATCTTAGATGAAAATTTATGCTGTTTTTATATTAAAATGGAAGTCTATAATCAGGCATCCAATGTTTGAACAAGGTTTATTCTTTCGATTCTTATTTTCTTTGTTCATCCTGTCCTTGTTATACACGGTATTTTTATTGGGAAATTTGTTTAATCAATTCTGTTTCAGTTTATTTACGGATGATTTGAATCCATTTTGTATATTCATATTCTCCGTTCTTCCCCTGATTTTGTTCGACTTTATTTTGAAATTTTTTTTGAAAAAAGTGGATTTTCAATTTCTGACTATTGGTCGTTTTCCTGATGCAAAAAAAAGTATACGTTTTTATTTGCTTATAAAAGAACTTGTTAGTTTTTGGAATTGTTATTTATTGTTGTTTTTCTTTACTTATTTGTCAACAACTTTCTATCCTTGTTATGGCTTATTGACGACAATCGTTTCTTTTGTGGTTTTATATGCTTTTCAGCTTTTAATCAGTCAATTAATAAAATACATTCATCGCGGTACAGGGAAAAAATCGGTTGTTCACTATTATTTTTCTTTCAAAATAACATCGCAAGGTAGTCTGGAAAATTATCTTTTATTAAGTGTAAGAATGATTGTACGGTCTCCTCGCCTAAGGCAACAGTTTATCTCTTTTTTATTGGTGTCCGCGATTTATTTTTATTTGTTTGGCGCCCATTCGAAAATTATGGACGTCTTTGCTTTCAGATTGTTTTTTACATCGTTCATGATTCTCCTGTTTCCGCTCCTGTTTAACCAGTATTTGTTTTCTGCCGAAGCTTCCTTCTTTGACCATTTGATGATTAGTCCGGATTTCAGAAAAATTCTATTTGCAAAATACAGTATGAATGTTTTCGTTTCCTTTATTTTATTTTTTATTTTTTTAGTATGTATGCCATTTAACCGGCAATTTTTTGTAGACTTGACAGCTACTTTTCTTTTTTGTTCAGGCATTGTCACTCTTTTATCATTCAGCAGTATTCTTTTTGTCACCACGAAAATAGATTTGTTTGGCGCTCATTACAAAATGCTGACAAATCCCCCTTCTGTTCAGTCGTTGTATGTTTTCTTGGTCTATGCTTTTTCAATTGCATTGGTAATCCTACTTGCGTTTGTCTTTTCGCCCTTGGTTGCCGTTTGGTTTATGTTTGTTAGCGGCGTGATTTCAATTTTGTTTTCCAATGTCTGGTTCAACTATTTATACCGGTGCTTTTATCCAAATAAGTATGAGAAAATGGAAATATTTCGGATTCAATAAACACAAATAAAAACAGTCATGGAAATAGCAATTAAAAATTTGACAAAGATATACAATAATCAAAAGGTGTTATCCATCGGTGATTTATCAGTTGAAAAGGGTGAACTGGTTGGATTAATCGGCAATAACGGCGCAGGAAAAACGACCTTTCTTCGATTACTGACAGACTTGATAAAAGCGGATTCCGGTGCTGTTCTTTCGAGGAATAAAAATATCAGTAAAACAGAAAACTGGAAATTTTATACCTCAGCCTACATTGATACCGGTTTTCTGATTGATTTTTACACTGCTGAAGAATATTTCAGTTTTATCGCTTCAAACTATAAAGTAAGCGATAGTGATGTAAAAGAATTACTTCGCTATCTGGATGATTTCATGAATGGAGAGATTCTTGGCAAGAAAAAATACATCCGTGATTTTTCGTTGGGGAATCAACAAAAAATAGGAATAATCGGCGCAATATTATCCAAGCCGGAAATATTATTGTTAGATGAACCTTTCAATTTTTTAGATCCGACTTCTCAGTATTTTATCAGTAATTATTTGAATGAACTTAATAAACAGTTTAACACAACCTTAATAATATCCAGCCATAACTTGGAATGTATTTATACAATTTCTTCCCGGATTATATTGTTGGACAAAGGGATAATAATTAAAGACGTTTCGCCTGTAAATAGTGAATTAAGGGGAGAATTGAGTAACTATTTCAAAATAGACAATATCTTAACTCCGGAAAAATCATCGGACAAAATACAAGTGTAAAGAAAAATTTATTATATTTGCAGCGGCATATTCAGGACAGCGATTCAGCGATTAAATAAAATCCGTTATTCAACCAAAGGAGTTGTAGTCAGGGGTAAAAAGCCATCCTGTCACTTACAATTAAGCAACCAACGTGAGAATAATAAAATCGGAAGTTTGTATCTATGTTGTAAAAATAATAGGTTTAATAACCGGTTTAATCTTGTCTTCGGGACCAAGAGCTGTCCGCCACGGTTTTCAGTCCGTAAAAAGTAGTCATCAAGAAGGATGTGGCGGTATATGATTCTTTTCGCGAGCAGAGAGGCGTTTTTCGGGAGGATCGGCAACGAGCATATAGGCAATCAAATTGTTCCAAATATTTCGGATTGTTTCTTTCGAGTGAGCCTCCAGCAGGCTTTTGACAGGCTCTCTTTTTTCTACTAACTGGTTGATGGCATGAGCGATTTGAAGCAAGGTATAAGTGTTTTTCAATCCGTTGTATGAATTGCGGAAGTACTTATGTTCCAGTTCATAATCTCTGCATTTCTGCGCATTAAACCCCTCGTTTTCCACTTTCCAGCGAAGCCGTCCTGC
>JAITQA010000067.1 GCA_031289145.1 Dysgonamonadaceae bacterium
AAGCGATCAGTCATGTTCGGAAGATTTTTCGGCATGTTAAGTGATTAACGATTAGCATGGGATGTCTCCACTCCGCTTCGCTCCGGTCGACATGACGACAACATATTTTGAGAGAGGGAAGCGAACGCATGGAGACATCTCATGATAAGCGTTAATTTCTTTTTTGATAATTGGTTTATTATGATTATTATCCATCTATCGACTTGGCGATTATACGAGAAACGCAGTTGAAAAAATGGAATAGAAAAAAGAAAGAACTACTGTTAAGTAAATTATATTTTGCCGTCATTGCGAAGCCGAAGGCTGAAGCAATCTAATTACTACATCTCTTTCTCCGGATTGCTTCAGCCTTCGGCTTCGCAATGACGATACGACGTTTTTTAGTTTACTTAACACTACTTATTAATTCCATAAATCCTCAATGGGGTGATCTTTGGAATAAAATAAGTAAAATGATATATTGAAGTTTCTGCCCCTCCTTATTGTATGGGGAGGGACTGGGGGAGGTCTTCTCCTATAAATTTTTCTTTATTTTTTTTGTTATTTAAAAAATAACACTACCTTTGTGATATTATTTTAATATCATTTCAAATTTAAACAATATGTATATTATGAAAACAAAAGAAGAAGACTTTGCAGGAACAAAGTTACCCGGAATTGCGATGTTGATTTTCAATTTCCTTATCTTATTCGGCATCATTGGATTATTTACCTGGACAATGGGAACGGAAACCGACATGTCTACGGCGCTACGTGTTGTATTGATTATCGTTGAGCTGTTTCTGTTTATTTTAAATTGTATTTCATGGTTTGGGTTTTTCACGGTAGAACCGAATGAAGCGCGTGTAATGCTCTTTTTCGGCAAATACAAGGGAACCATTAAAACCAATGGTTTCTTTTGTGTGAATCCCTTTTATTCAAAAATGAAACTGACTTTACGCGCCCGTAACTTGGATGCAGAACCTATCAAGGTCAACGACAAGAAAGGAAATCCGGTAATGATTGGGCAAGTAGTGGTTTGGAGGGTCGTAGACACTTATAAAGCCTCGTTTGATATTGACAACGCATCGAAATCAACTCCTACGACAGGCTTAGCAAACAGCGTAAGTGAAAAAATGAAGGCTTATGAATATTTCGTAAAAGTACAGAGCGATTCTGCATTGCGATATGTGGCAGGCATGTTTGCTTATGATAATTCGGAGAATGAAGACGAGCAATTCACTTTGCGGTCGGGCGGGGAAGGTATCAACGAGATTCTTGAGAAGCAATTGAACGAACGTTTGTCCATTGCCGGGATTGAAGTGATGGAAGCCCGTGTCAATTACCTGGCGTATGCGCCGGAGATTGCCGCCGTGATGTTGCGGCGTCAACAAGCCGATGCGATTATCAGCGCCCGTGTAAAAATTGTTGAGGGCGCCGTTGGCATGGTGAAGCACGCTTTGGCAAAATTGTCGGAGGAAAAAATCGTTACCCTGGACGATGAAAAGAAAGCAGCTATGGTTTCCAATCTTCTGGTAGTGCTGTGTAGCGACGAACGCGCACAACCGATTGTGAATACGGGTACTTTGTACAATTAATCTCATTCTAAGACAGACGCAGCGTATTGCATGGCAAAAGAAAAAGAATCGAAAAGTTTTGTGTTGCGTATTGATACGGATACGATGAATGCAATTGAGAAATGGGCAAGCGATGAGTTTCGCAGTGTCAACGGGCAGTTATTGTACTTGCTCAACCAGGCGCTGAGAAAGAGTGGTCGCTTGCCGGAAAAGAAAAAAGGCGAAATCAATCTGCCTTAATCAGCGCCATCAGTTCAGCCATGGACAATTTTGCCGACTGGTCGCTACCTTCAAGCAGGCTGTCGGCTAAGTCACGTTTCGTATTGTGTAATTGTATGATTTTCTCTTCGATTGTATTGTTCGACACTAATCTGTATACCGTCACCGGGCGAGTTTGTCCTATCCTGTGCGCCCTGTTTGATATAGGTGTCGACAAAATAGGGTAATGTACCCACCCGGCCAGTCTGAGCATCCATTGGTAGTCGGCAACCTGATACGGGCGCAGTTCGGCTTTCAGTCCAACGGGAGTATCTGTATCCGGATACGAGAATCGGGCTGTACTTCCCTCGCCTGGTCATCTGCGTCCATTGACAAATCGGACTGTATGCCGATATACCTGCTAAAATGTTTCAATACCTGACGCAGCCGTTCCATTCCCTCTTCGGGTATTTTTTCTCCTTTTTGAATGGCGCCGATAATTTCTCGTTGCGATTCCGTGAGACGATATATCTTATAGCGCATATTGGTTTCCTTTACAATCAATACATTATTGCGCGTATCAAGCACATCGCTTTCCAATTTACATTTGCCATCTTTTAGTTTTACAATATTTATCACAGGTTGTGTAGCTATTAATTCTAAGGTAAGAAATATCAATGAAAAATAAAAGTTATTCCTTTATGGTAATTTTTACCTGAGAGAAATCGAAAAGACGCCTGAAGTTCGTCAATCATTCGCTATTTTTTATTTCCCCCAACCGTACTGATTCTACTTTCAACAAACGCTCTTTCAGGCGTTCAGCCTCATTTTTCCTGATACGCAATGTCATGGTACAGTTCATATCAAACGCTTGGCGAATGATTTGCGGATTATCGTCCTTGATGATTTTCATAACTCCGTTGAGAAAAGGGTATTCAAATACGAGGTCAATGTCTTCATCCACTGTTTTTTCAATGATTTCGGCATGGGCAACGGCATCCTGGGCGGCGGCGCGATAAGCGACAATCAATCCGCCGGTTCCGAGTTTGACGCCTCCAAAATAACGGACAACGACAATCAGGATATCGGTCAGTGCATTGGCATTGATAACGCCCAATATCGGCTTTCCGGCTGTGGAAGAGGGTTCGCCGTCGTCGTTGGCGCGAAATTGCAGGCGGTCGGCGCCTAACATGTAAGCCCAACAGATATGCCGGGCGTCGTAATATTGTTTCCGGTATGCCTCCAATTTTTCTTTTACCTCTTCAGGGGTAGTCACAGGGAGGGCGTAGGATATAAATCTGCTCCGCTGCTCGGTTATATACCCTTCGGAAATACCTGATATCGTTCTGTATAAATCGTCCATAAACCGGCATCCGGCAATTGAAGCCTGTTAATTAATAGGCTCTTGCGAAAACGACCCTTTGTGCCGAAGGCTTGCCGGTCACCATACATTTTCCGGGTGTTTTTTCACCTTCGAAAGGGATACAGCGGATGGTCGCCTTGGTTTCTTCCTTGATGCGTTCTTCCGTTTCGGACGTGCCATCCCAATGTGCGAGTATAAATCCGCCGACTTCGATTTTTTCCTTAAATTCGTCGTAAGAATCTACGGTAATCGTCTGTTCGGCACGGAAATCGAAAGCTTTCCGATAAATATTCCGTTGAATGTCTTCCAGCAAATTCTTTACATAAACGGCAATATTCTCGACACTTACGGTTTCTTTGGTCAGCGTATCACGGCGGGCAGCTTCGATGGTATTGTTTTCCAAATCACGCATACCCATCGCCAGACGCACCGGAACGCCTTTCAATTCGTACTCCGCAAACTTCCATCCCGGTTTCTTGTTTTGGGAGTTGTCGTATTTCACACTGACGCCCAAATCTTTCAGTCCGGCAACGATACCGGCGACTTTGGCGTCGATTTGCGCTAATTGTTCGTCGTTTTTATAAATGGGAACAATCACTACCTGGAAGGGCGCTAATTTCGGAGGGAGCACCAGGCCGTTATCGTCGGAATGTGCCATAATCAATGCGCCCATCAAACGGGTAGAAACACCCCAGGAGGTTGACCAGACATATTCCCTTTTTCCTTCTTTATTCAAGAATTGCACATCAAACGCTTTGGCGAAATTCTGTCCCAAGAAATGGGAAGTTCCTGCTTGTAAGGCTTTTCCGTCCTGCATCAAAGCCTCAATACAATAAGTATCCAAAGCCCCGGCGAAGCGTTCACCCGGCGTTTTTGCCCCTTTCAAGACGGGGACTGCCATGTATTTTTCGGCAAATTCGGCATACACATCCAGCATTTTCCGGGTTTCCGCCATGGCTTCTTCCTGCGTGGCATGTGCCGTATGGCCTTCCTGCCACAAAAATTCGGATGTACGCAAAAACAGACGGGTACGCATTTCCCAACGTACCACATTGGCCCACTGATTGATAAGAATAGGCAAGTCGCGATAGGACTGAATCCAGTTGCGGTAGGTATTCCAGATAATCGTTTCGGAAGTAGGACGCACAATGAGTTCTTCCTCCAATTTGGCATCCGGGTCAACAATCACACCTTTCCCATTTGGGTCGTTTTTCAGGCGGTAATGCGTTACTACCGCACATTCCTTGGCAAAACCTTCCACATGGTTGGCCTCCTTGCTAAAAAATGACTTGGGAATAAACAAGGGAAAATAGGCATTCACATGACCGGTTTCCTTGAACATATCGTCTAATTGCCGCTGTATTTTTTCCCATATCGCATATCCGTAAGGCTTGATAACCATACATCCGCGTACGGCGGAATTTTCGGCCAAATCGGCTTTTAACACCAAATCGTTATACCATTGGGCATAATTTTCACTTCTCGAAGTCAACTCTTTAATTTCTACTGCCATATATCATTATAAATTATTATTTTTAAACCGGACTGCAAAGATAAGGTAAAAACTTCCTTTATGAAAATATTTAATGGCTAAAAATTGGGTTTTCCATGAATAATTTCGTAATTTTGCCTCTTCAAAATAGAAACCCGAATGACAAAAGGAAAACTCTTCAAGAAACAAAAAAACAGCGCTTCGGAATCGTCACGCCTGAAACAATTTATTAAGAGCGATGCAACTCACTTTGTATTGGGTCTGATTATCTTCATGTTCGCCGTTTACGCAACCATTTCCATCGTATCGTTTTTCTTCACAGGAAATGATGACCAGAGCAAGATAGAAGGGCTTTCCCTCTTTCATTGGGGAAAAGTCAGCGGCATACAAAACTGGACGGGAACGCGGGGCGCCATACTCAGCAACACCTTGCTGAACGAATGGTTCGGCATCCCTACCCTTTTCCTGCTCCTCTTCCTGGCTTTTGTCGGTTTGCGCCTGATGAAAGCCCGGTACATAAACCTGATTAAGCAGTTTATCCTCTGCTCAATCCTTACCCTCTGGACTTCCTTGGCGCTGTCTTTCTTTTTGGGCGGCTTCTTCAACGGAACAACCTTATACATAGGCGGAAAGCATGGGGCTTCACTTTCCGACTTGATGAAAAACAACTTTGGAAAACCGGGAACTTTCCTGATTATCGTTATTGTATTGATAATCGTAATGATGTTTATTTCTTCCCGCACTATCCCATTTGTCCGAAAACTATTCAATTTAAAACCATTAGCAATAAAAAAACCGAAAGGCAAAAACACAACTACACCGATTCCGGTAGAAAAAACCCCGGAAAAAGACAAAGGTACGGACAAGCCCCAACCGGCTGATGAACCGGAACCTGTTGTCGTACCTGTCGATACAGGCGATTTTGAAATAGTGGTTCCGAACGGGGACGAACTGTTTCCCAAACCGTCGACGCCTGAACCGCAACTACCTGTCGTTCCTTTCAATATCGAACAAAACAAAGAGGAAGGAGAAGACGAAGAAAACTTGCTTGAGAAATTAGGTCCTTTCGACCCCAAAGCCGATTTGTCGCTCTACAGGCTTCCGCCCATCGACTTATTGCAAAAATACAGTCAGAAAGATACTCAGGTGGATATGGTCGAACAAAACGACAATAAAAACCGGATTATTCAAACTTTGGACAAATTCGGCATCAAAATAAAATCCATCAAGGCAACGGTCGGGCCTACCGTAACGCTCTACGAAATCATTCCCGAAGACGGTATCCGTATCAATAAAATCCGGAACCTGGAAGACGATATCGCCATGAGTTTAGCGGCGCTCGGCATTCGTATCATCGCACCTATGCCCGGCAAAGGCACTATCGGTATTGAAGTGCCCAACAAGGACCCACAAACCGTATCGATGCACTCCATCATTGCTTCGCGCAAATACCAGGAGTCGAAATTCGAGCTGCCCATCGCTTTGGGACGCACCATTACGAACGAGGTTTTTATGGTCGATTTAATCAAAATGCCCCACTTGTTGGTCGCCGGTGCAACCGGTCAGGGTAAATCCGTCGGATTGAACGCAGCCATCACTTCCCTGTTGTACAGAAAACACCCGGCCGAACTGAAATTCGTATTGATTGACCCGAAAATGGTGGAATTCAGCATTTATTCCATTATCGAAAAACATTTTCTGGCCAAGCTGCCCGACAGTGAAAAACCGATTATTACCGATTTCACCAAGGTGATATACACCCTGAATTCCCTGACCAAGGAAATGGACGACCGGTATATCCTGTTGGAGAAAGCCGGCTCAAGAAATGTGCAGGAATACAACGAGAAATTCATCACCCGTCGGCTGAATCCGATGAAAGGTCACCGGTTTATGCCGTATATCGTGGTAATTATTGATGAGTTCGGCGATTTGATTATGACAGCCGGTAAAGAAATAGAACAGCCGATTGCACGCATCGCCCAGAAAGCCCGTGCAGTAGGTATCCACATGATTATCGCTACACAACGTCCGACTACCAATATCATTACCGGAACCATCAAAGCGAATTTCCCGGCGCGTCTGGCGTTCCGCGTGATTACCGCTGTCGACTCACGTACCATCTTGGACAGTACGGGCGCCAACCAACTGATAGGCCGCGGCGATATGCTGTTTTTCCAAGGCAATGATATGACACGTATCCAATGTGCTTTTGTAGATACGCCTGAAGTAGAACGGATTTCGAAATTCATCGGCAGCCAGCAGGCGTATCCGACTGCCTATCTGTTGCCGGAATATACCGGAGACCATGAAGATAACGGCCCATCTTCCACAGTGAGCCTCTCCGACCTCGACCCTTTGTTCGATGATGCCGCCCGCTTGTTGGTCATCCACCAGCAAGGCTCTACCTCACTGATACAAAGGAAATTTTCTATCGGTTACAACCGTGCGGGACGCATCGTCGACCAAATGGAACTGGCCGGAATCGTCGGGCCTGCACAAGGCAGTAAACCGCGGGATGTTTATTTCCAGGATGAATATAGCTTGGAGCAAAAACTCAACTCGTTAAAACGACCTTGAAAATGAAAAAAAAAATTATTATCTTTATCGTATGTACCGTCTTTTCCGCAGCAGGTTTTGCGCAAAAAGACGCCAAAGCGAAAGAAGTTTTGGATAAAGCGTCCGCAACTTTTTCAAATGCAGGCGGCCTATCGGCTAATTTCACACTAAACATCAAAGATGCGGGCAGTAAGACAAACCAGTCTTTCGAGGGGGAAATTTTCCTCAAAAAAGACAAATTTTTTATCACTGTTCCCGAACAGGATATCTATTTCGATGGGAAAACCCAGTGGGTGTACTATAAATCATACCAGGAAGTGAATATTTCCGAGCCAAACAAACAGGAAGTCCAAGCGATGAATCCGGCCTCTATTTTTCAAATCTATACAAAAGACTGCGATTACAAATACACAGGTGAGAAAACCGATACCAAAATGCGGAAAGTGAAAGAAGTAACGCTTCTCCCAAAAGGAAAAAACAAGGATATCAGCCGGATTGATATGCAAATCAATACTGCCGATTTCTTACCGGTTTATTTTCATATTTATTACCGCAACCAATTGGAAAACATTATTTATATCCATAAATACAAACCTAATCAGCGCATTCCTGACAGTCGGTTTGTTTTTGATGTGAAAGAGCATCCGGGTACGGATATTATTGATTTGCGATAGAGGGGTGATGGGGACGATGGTTTTTAATTTTCAATTTTTAGTTTTTAGTTTTTAATCGTATCTTTGTCGCATAATTCTACTTTAACAGATTTAAATGCAGATATGGAGAGAACAAAGTGTTTGATTATAGGGTCCGGGCCGGCCGGGTATACTGCGGCTATTTATGC
Organism: Dysgonamonadaceae bacterium; assembly: GCA_031289145.1. GTDB lineage: Bacteria > Bacteroidota > Bacteroidia > Bacteroidales > Azobacteroidaceae > Azobacteroides. The sequence goes on from JAITQA010000067.1 coordinate 8,007, forward strand.
CGCACGCGCCAATCTGTCGCCGGTCTTGTACGAAGGCATACAGCCTGGCGGACAATTGACAACGACCAATGAGATAGAGAATTTTCCGGGTTACCCCGACGGCATCAACGGTACCGCCATGATGGAAGATTTCAGGCGGCAAGCGATTCGTTTCGGAACCGATATCCGTTCCGGAGTTGTGACTGCTTGCGACTTGTCGCAAGCGCCGTACAAAATAACCATTGACGAAGAGAAAACGATAGAAACGGCAACGTTGATTATTTGCACCGGAGCCAGCGCCAAATACTTAGGGCTCCCCGATGAAACCAAATACAAGGGATTGGGCGTATCGGCCTGCGCCGTTTGCGATGGTTTTTTTTACCGCAAAAAAGTAGTTGCCGTAGTCGGCGGAGGCGATTCGGCCTGCGAAGAAGCCATTTACTTAGCCGGACTGGCGGAGAAAGTTTACCTGATAGTCCGCAAAGATTACCTGCGGGCATCCCAAATCATGCAGGAAAGGACTTTGCATCATCCGAAAATTGAGGTGCTGTTCAACACCAATACCCTCGGACTATTTGGCGAAGGCGGTGTAGAAGGCGCTCATTTAATACAATTCAAAGGTGAAGCCAGGGAAGAAAAGTTGGATATCGCCATCGACGGATTTTTCTTAGCCATCGGGCATACCCCAAATACAAGCGTCTTCCAACCGTATTTAGCGGTAGACGAACAAGGCTATATCAAAACGATTCCCGGAACTGCAACAACGCCTATTCCCGGCGTCTTTGCAGCCGGAGATGTGGCCGACCCCCACTACCGACAAGCTATTACGGCTGCAGGTAGCGGTTGCAAGGCAGCCCTGGAAGCCGACAGATACCTGCAAAATTGTTATTCCGACTGCTGATAGTCCTTTATAAGCCCCATGCTGAGCCAATTGGCCAATGCCTGACGGTTGTTGTCCGACAGATAACGTTTTTGGTCGTTAATGTTCTGCATATTGGCTAACTCAATAAAAAGAGCTACAGGCTTGGCGTTTTTCATCACATAAAGCGGGCGCGTCGATACGGTCCCGGAAAAGCCCCTGCCCGGCTGGTGTTTGTTGTATTGCTCCCTGAATGTCTTTACCATGGTCTCTGCCAGCTGTTTACTCTTTTTCTTATTGGCAGCCTCACTCTGGTGATAGAAAAACACATCCAACTGCTGCTTTTTACTTCTGCTGTCCAAATGAATAAAAATCGCTCGTTGGTACTTTTCTTTCGCCTTACGGCTTAGGGAATTGACTGCGTCGCAACGTTGTTTCAGCCGTTTCAACTGATTCAGCGGAATCGTTTTTCCCATGCAAGTTTCATTTTTGCTATTATTCAGGTATTTACCGTCCCGAATCCCATCTTTAGGGTCTTTTATAATAATGTGAACGGTCGCCCCGTGCTCCAACAAATTCCGGGCGAGACGCAGTACAATATCGTATGCGTATTCATCTTCATGTAAATTTTTACCGTCAACTTTGGCGATAGCGCCGCTATCGGGGCCTCCATGTCCGCTCACCAAGAAAAAACAAGCGCCCGACAGCATATTATCCTTAACGGTATATTCTTCATACATTTTTCCAAACAAAGGCAAGCGATGTGTTTGTTGTTTTGTACGTGCTTGAGTATCCGGAGATTTTTGAATCAGTTGTTCGTCGGCAATTGATTCAAGAATTTCAGTTTCTTGTTTGGCTATTTGTTTTTTCGTTTCTGCCTGGTCGACAATCGACGGCAAAAGATAGGTGACTCCATTCAATAAACTGTTATTTTTCCCTAATTTATTTTTATTCAATTTTATAAATTCATCATAATTAGCGACAGCATCCCTGTCATGACGTCTCAAAAACGCATAAATGCCTTCTCCGCTCCGGGGAGTATCCTTATCTTGGGCAAATGAGGAGAGTATGGCGAACAATAGAATAAGGACTATGGAATAATTTTTTTTCATACGTAAATGAATGTGATGATGTGACAATATGCTAATAAATTAGCCTAAATCCGATGATGCTACAAATGTACATGAATTTTCCGAATATCGGATATTTTTTACTAATTATTTACCACTCACTATTCACCATTCATTCTGTTTCTTTCACCCGATTTATGGTAATCCGCGTTTATTTTTGTACATTTGCAGCGTAATTGCTATCGCATCAATTACGCAATTTATTCAGTTATTTAATTTATTCAATATTATTACTAAAATGAAACGAATTACAAGTATTTTACTTTTTGCACTTTTCGCTATAAGTTTGATGGCTCAGAACAAAGACATCAAAAACGTTATTGTATTAATTCCCGATGGTACATCCTTGGCTTCCGTATCGGCTGCACGCTGGTATCAGCGGTATAACCATCCGGAAATCACTAAATTGAACATTGACCCCTATCTTTGCGGGACGATCCTGACCTATTCTTCTAACGCGCCTATCGGAGATTCGGCGCCCACTACCTCCTGCTATATGACCGGTTATCCGAGCCGGGCCGGATACGTGGCTACCTATCCGGTTGCCGACCCGAAAGGCGACATCATCCCGATGGACCCGGACAAAGCCTACCAACCGCTGATGACGGTTCTGGAAGCCTCCCGGATTTCGTTGAATAAATCGACCGGCCTGGTTTTCACCTGCGAGTTCCCGCATGCAACCCCTGCCGATTGTGCGGCGCACAGTTATAGCAGAAGCAAATATGAATGGATTGCACCTCAAATGGTTCACAATAAATTAGATGTTGTGATAGGAGGAGGAGTCGGCATCCTGAGAGATGAAGATAAACAATATCTCTCCGATGAAGGATACGGTCTTTTTACAAATGATATTGATAATTTCCGCAACTACCAGGGCAATAAGATGTGGGCATTATTCAAAGACAAGGATATGTCCTACGACATTGACCGTAACCCGGCCGAAGAGCCTTCGCTGGCGGAAATGACACAAAAAGCCATTGAAAAATTATCCCGAAATAAAAACGGATTTTTCCTGATGGTGGAAGGCAGTAAAATAGACTGGGCGGCGCATGCCAACGATGCCGCAGCTATTATTACCGATATGCTCGCTTTCGATAAAGCCTGCGGTGTAGCATTTGATTTTGCAAAAAAAGACGGAAAAACCTTGGTAATAGTCGTTCCGGACCACGGTAACAGCGGATTCAGTATCGGTTCGCGTAAGTGCCCCGGCTATTCAAGCATGTCGGCTGAACAATTGTTCGGTAACGTTTCCCAATTTAAAACCAGTGTAGAAGGCCTTATCGCCCAATTACACAACACAGACCCGGCCAACCTGAGAAAAGTTGTCAACGACTTGACCGGTATCTCTTTAGATGATGAAGAATACAACGAATTGCTGAAATGCGCCGATTACAAACGAAGCTCTCTCTCGGACGAGGAACGGATGCGGGGAACACAACTGACAAAAGTAGTTGCCGGAATCTTGGATAAACGCACCTGCTTCGGATTTACCACAACGGGCCATACCGGAGAAGAAGTGTTTCTGGCCGTCTATGATCCTACACCCCAACGCATGACCGGCCATCATACCAATATAGAACTGAATACTTACCTCCGCCGTTCACTTGGTTTCAAACAAAATTTGGAATCGCTGACCGACGCATATTTCGCTAAACATACGGATGTTTTTAAAGATTACACCTGTTCTATCCAAACATTGAATGATATTCCGGTGTTGGAAGTGAAAAAAAATGATGTAGCGGTGCTGGAAATCCGACCGAATACAGATATTATCAAACACAACGGAAAAGAAGTGAAGTTGAACAGTGTTGTTGTCTATGTAGATAAAAACAATACTTTCTATTTGCCGCAATCTCTTCGAAATTTATTAGCGACGAAATGAAATGGGTGCATTGTAAATTGTCGCACTCATCGTAAGCATGTAACACTTTTTCATTCAATGCTTAACGATTAGCAGGAGGGTGTCTCCATGCGTTCGCTTCGCTCTCTTAGTCGACATGACGGCGAAATCTTTTTTGGAGGGAAGCGGGAAAGGCAAAGAAACGGCGGCTAAGCCGCCGTTTCTTTGCCTTTCCCGCTTTTTCCCCATCAATCGGAACGTCATGTCGACCGCAGCGAAGCGGAGTGGAGACACCTCCTGAACAACCGTTAACCACTGCCAATTATTTCTTCATACACGTTTCCCAAACGGCTCTCCGTAACGTTCCGGAGCTATCGTCGCCATCATAATCCCAGTACATAATTCCTTTCATTCCTTTTCCCAGCAGCCATTCTCCTTTGATAGCGATGCTTTTCTCGTTATCGTATCCGCAATAATATTGCCCGTTGAATGTGACATAAGGAACAGAAGCCGCCTCGTCCCAGTTGTCAATCTTATAGGTTCTTGTGTCAAATTTAACTATTTCGCTGTAGTTGATTGCCATAGGAGATGACGAAAACGAATGTCTTCCGTAAAAAGGAATACCCAATACTAATTTATCCGCTGGCATTCCGGCGTCAAGATAGGCTTTCACCGCACGTTCGCAATCCTGAAAAGCCGCCGCCGATTTCAAGGCGGACTGATGGCGCGGCGCTTCGTCCATGTCGTAAGTCATGATATTGACCATGTCTACATAAGGAGCTACGCCGGCAATGTCGATGTAGCGGGAACCGTCACCCGATTTTTCCAGTCCTTTACAATAGCCTGCATACGTGAGCAGGTAGCTTTTACCCAAAGTTTCGCGCAATTCTTTCATCAGTAGAACATGATTGGCCACATCCGCTTTCAAATCAAAAACGCCGCCGACGGCCCATGTAAGACCCGGAAATTCCCAATCCATATCTACTCCGTCGATATTCCATTTTTGCAGGAAACTTTTGCAATCTCTGGCAAACGCTTTCCGGTATTCATCCGATTTAGCCAAAGCCGAAAAGCCGCCTCCCTGATGATTATCCGCATTTTCAATATTATTGGTAAAAGCAATGGAGATTTTCAAATTCGGATAGCTCTTTTTCAAATTGACTATTTGTTCAAACCGCGCCTCATTGCCCTCTACTTTGAAGCCTTTGTATTCGCCATTGTCCATATACAATTCGGCAAAAGAATAAAAAAGATGGGTGAAATAAGCCGGGTCGGGAATGGATTTGCCGTAATAAGTGACATAAGCATTCACTACACGTCCTTCTACTTTTTCGGGTAAATCACCCTTGTTTCCACTTCTGCTGCCGGTTATATAATCGTCGTCGCCGCAGGAAACGAACAAACTCACCGCAACAAGCGTTGCAGCTATTAAAATAGTTTTTGTTGATTTCATTTTTATTCAGAATTAAAAAACAAATATAAAAACCGGAAACGAGGACAATACTGTCTCATCTCCGGTTTTTGAAGTAATACCTTATTCTACCGCTGTAAAGAAATAGTAACTTGCATCATAATCCCAGTCGTCGCCAGTACGGTTGTAGGTACCCGGCAAGCAGAGAATCATGTTGTTTTCATCAATACTCAGGATATAATACGGCGTACTTGTGCCGGAGAATGCTTGCCAAGATTTATCCGTAGCAATAAGCCGAATGTCGGTAATTACTTCTCCTCCAATCTCCTCGCCACGGTCTTCGTGACTAAAACCCCAGCCGCCGGTTCTCAAAACAGCGTCGCTTTGGTCGTAAATGGTCAGTTTGTTGCCTGCAATTTCAAATACCATTTTTTGTCCGAATTCAGCGGCGGTCAGTACGCTCGCGCCACTTTGGTAGTTGCTTTGCCCCGGCACCATGTCATAATACTTCCATGCGCCGTACATACCGTTGTAGAAAGCCAGCGGATGATTGAGCAACTTCCATGTTTTCTTGGCCGTTTTGTCGGCTTTGTCTTGAGCGCCGGACAGGAACGTCATATACTCATCAAAGCAGTTGGTAACGGTAACGGAAAACGTGGCCGATGTTACGGCGCTTCCACCGGATAATCCCACAAAATAAATCTCATACGTGCCGTTGCCTGCGTAAACAATCGTATCGTGGTCGGTACGGAATTGTCGTATGCCGGTAGGCGTATTGACAAACCATGTACCCGGAATGTCTTTCCGCGCATTGTTGATGACTACATATTGGTCTCCCTCTATTTTGTTGTCGTCGTTGGGAATGGGTTGCGTAATCGAGAGAGCCGCCGTCAGGCCTTCGCTTGTAATTGGATCGCCGATACTATTCAAAAAATCATCGCGCAGGCTTGTGTCTTCGATAGGGTCGCAAGCAAGCATACCGAATGCTACTAGCGCGATTGTGAACATATATAATTTTGTTTTCATAACTATTTTGTTTTTAAATGATTACATATTATTCCAGTCTTTAAACAGCGCTTCGGCGCCCCAGCCCGGGTTTTGAGTTATAGCGCCATTGGAACGGTCGATTTCCGATTGAGGAATGTACCAGTACCCTTGTGTCGCCTGCAAACGCGCTTTGTAGTCGTATTGCACCATCGGCACAACCTCCGCTGCATTGATTACCGTAAAACCGTTTTGATTGTTCAGCGCGTTACCGGCATCTTCGAGCGAAGGACCCGACCAGCGGAGCAAGTCAAACCAGCGAATAGCCTCGAAAGCCAACTCGTACCGCCGTTCGTTTTTGATGGCTTCGAGCGAGTAACCAACTGGAGCCAGATGCGAGCGGGCGCGTACAAGGTTCAAACCTTCGGCGTCTTCTTTCAGTTCCGATTGCATCAACAATACATCAGCAAAACGTATCAGAATCAAATCGGGAATCTGATGGATGGTTTGCGACGGCGAAGGAACCGAAACTTCGGGAAACAAGTGAGGGCCAAAAGGCTTGAATGCACCGTCGTAGAAAGAATTGACGGCAATATACTTCTTTTGGTGATATCCGGTTTGTTCGTAGTAGCGTTTTGCCACGGTATAGTCCGGTTCGTCGGCGTCCAGTTTGCGGTCGCCAATCAATATGCCGCCGCCATTGGGGTCTATTGCGTTATACGACCAGATAGAGCCTGATAAGCGCGGGTCTTGGGTGAACCCGTCGGTGTAGGTTTGTGCTGCCGCCCATGCTTTCCAATCATTTACCAAAGCGGGCGAAACCGGACCGGCTCCCCAACCCTGACCGAAAGGATAACGTTCTTCGAAGGTCGAATTGTCGTGCGATGGCGAGAAATAAGTGATGGTGGTATTGCTGTACATGGTATTGTCCCATCCGTTGCCCTGCAATTTGTGCTTGTTGGCAAAAACAGTTTCTACCGAGTTCAAGCCTTCCCAATGCAAGCCCTTGTTGACTGCATACTGATACTTATAAGCGCCGCTGTTTTGATTGGTAGCGTCGTTGGTGTAAGCCCACAGGTTGCGTTGGTCGGAAACCAGACGGTGTCCCGAATTATCGACGCAATCGTTAATCCATGTAATAACTTGCTGTTTGGTAATGCCGCCCGGCAGTTCGGTTTTAGCATAGCGTCCGGTGTAGAACAGAAATACGCGCGCCATCATGGCTTCAGCCGCATACTTGGTTGTATGACCTGCCTGCGGGTCGTTGCCGAGATAAGCTACTCCGTCGGGCATCAACTCGATTGCATTTTTCAGGTCGGAGGCAATTTGTAGATACACATCGTCCACCGAAGCACGATCCAATTGCTCCATATCTATACCCAAACGCACGGGTACGCCGCCAAATATCTGTACTAACTCATTGTAGGCATACGCCCGCAGAAAATATACTTCACCCAAATAGCGGTTTTTTTCTGCCGGACTTGTCCATCCCGTGAAACTTTCGAAACCCAGCAAAGCGCTGTTGGCACGGAAAATCAGTTGATAAGAGCGTTGCCAAATTCCCGGATTCCAATAAGTGCCGTCCATAGCGCCCAAAAAGAAATCGGGATTGGTATAGCGCAAAAAGTTCATGGCGCAGTTGTCGGAACCTGAGAGGTTGCCGCCCAGCCCTTCGTCGCCGGCCAACTGTGCAAGGAAAAACGACGATGATGTTTCGGGGCTTTCAAAGAGCATTTTTGCATATACTCCTGTCAGCATTTCATTGGCTTCCTGTAGGGTTGACGGATAATTATCGTTGGATTTGCTCGTTAGCGTTTCTGTATCCAGAAAGTCCTCGCAGCTCACCAAAAATGTCATTGCAAATAATAATATTCCTATTTTTTTCATAAATGTTTAATTTTAAAATTTAATATTTACTCCTATCATATATGTCCGCGCGCTCGGATAGAATCCAAGGTCGATACCTTTTGTATAAGAGTCTCCCGCACTGTAACCGATTTCGGGGTCCATCCCCGAATAGTCGGTAAAGGTGAACAGGTTCTGAGCAGTTACATATATCTTCAATTGCTGAACAGGAACATTCGGCAGCAGTCGTTTGAAATCGTAGCCAAGCGTTATATTTTTGATTTTCAGGTAGTCGCCGTCTTCCACATAAATATCGGATATATAGCTGTAATTGGTACTCGACGAGCTGGACAATTTCGGTAACTTGTTGGAAGTACCTTCGCCGTGCCAACGATTGAATACGTCGGTGGTGTAATTGTTGAGCGGCGACGAAACAAAGTCGCGGTAGCATTTCATAATCTGATGTCCAAAAGCTCCATAAGTGGTAACAGCCAAGTCGAAACCTTTGTAGCCTACATTCAACGAGAAGCCCAAAGTCATAGCGGGATGCGGATTACCTATTTTGGTGCGGTCATCGGTATCAATTACGCCGTCTTGGTTGGCGTCCACCCAAATCAGGTCGCCCGGTTCGGGGGAACCCAGTTTGGCGCCTGCATATTCGTCGATTTGTTTTTGGGTTTGCCATACGCCGGCTGTTTTATAACCGTAGAAGAAGCCCATCGGTTGTCCTACTTCGATGCGGTAACTTTCGGGTGCGGTTCCCCACAAAATACCCGGACTTCCGTTGATATATCCGTTTTCGTTAGCAATTTTAACTACTTCGTTTTTATTAAAGCCCAACGACAAATTGGCGCCATAAGTAAAGTCTTTACCAACATGGTCGTTCCAACGGAAGATGGTTTCAAAGCCGGTGTTCTTCACGTCGCCGCCATTGGCATAGGCAGCGCCCGATCCCAAATAGACAGGAATCGGCGGAGTTAATAACCAACCGGTTGTTTTACGTTGATAAAAGTCAAATTCAAAACTCAAGCGTTCTTGCAGGAAACGGGCGTCAAGACCCAAGTCAATCATGGTTTGTACTTCCCATTTCAGGTTGGGGTTGGTCAGGCGCATGGGATAGGAAGCGACGGCAGGGTCGCCCATTGAGTTGCCAAACGGATAACCCAACGTACCGCTCGTGGTAATCAAGGCCAAATGTTGGTTGCCGGTTACCCGGCTATTTCCGTTTTGTCCATACGAAAGGCGCAGTTTCAGGAAGTCGATGCCCCCTTTAGCGTCTTTCCAAAAATCTTCGTTGCTGATGACCCAACCGGCCGAAACTGAGGGGAAATAGCCCCAGCGATGACCGCGTGCAAAAACAGAAGAAGCGTCGGCACGCATAATCAGGCTGGCCAAATATTTTTCTTGATAATTGTAATTGACCCTGCCAAAGAATGATGCCAAAGAGCTAAAACCATAAGGAGCGCCGGTTAAAGACACTACGGTTTTACCGGGAACGTTACTTAAATAGGCATGGTCATAGTCCGTGAAAGAAGATTCGGTATTTGCACCGCTGATACTTTCGCCGTAACCCGATTTTGACATGCTTTGGCCAAGCAATACGTCAAAATTATGTCCGCCTTCCAAATCGAATACATAATTCAAGGTGTTATCCAAGGTCCACGAATGGCCTACACTTTGCGATTGCGAAACGCGGTCGATGCCTCCCAACACGGTGGATGACAAAGGCTGGTGAGCGGGCGTGTAGGCGCGGTAGGAAGATGCGCCGAAATTGTAGCCGTATTGCGAGCGGAATTTCAAGTTCTTAATGGGTTGCAGTTCGATATAAGCAGATGCTTGCAGCCCGTACGATTTGCTGACATTCTGATTGCCGGTATAATCCATATAGGCAATCGGGTTTTTGTTGGCGCTGTTCGACACATCCCAGTTATAACCGTCTGCCGTCTGGTCGGCGAGGATATAATAATTGCCGTCGGCATTGTAGGCGTGCATCAATGGACTCATGATAATCATATTATGTACCGAGTTCCAATAAATATCATCGCGTGGCACTGTCCCGTTCATTTCCTGATAGCGATAATTCAGGGTTTCGCCCACTTTCAACAAATCAAAGTCTTTTTGTTTAAAAATCACCTGATCGGTATTCAGCCTGAAGTTTACCTTTTGGAGGTCGGGCATCGCGTCCGGTACGCCCATGGTAGCCTCCTGACTCAAATAGGAGATGCCCATGGCGGTGCTTGTGCGATCCGTTCCGCTGGTAATACTGATAGAATGGCTTTGTGTAGGTGCATTTTTGTTGATGATTTCTTTCAGCCAATTGGTACCCGTCCAAGACCCGTTTTGGATAGCTGTTACGTCGGCTGTCGGCAGGAAATTTGCCCAGTTGTATGCAGGCAAACCATTGATAATCTGCGATTCATCCTGAATAAGCATGTATTCCTCCGCATTGAGGATGGTGGGAATTTTGTAGAGATTTTGTACACCGTAGTAAGCGCTGTAAGCTACGTCAAACTTACCCTTTTTTCCTTTTTTAGTGGTAACGAGGATGACGCCGTTGGCCGCCTGCACGCCGTAGATAGCGGCCGATGCAGCGTCTTTCAATACGTCGATGCTTTCGATGTCGTTGGGACTAAGCGCGTCGATGCTGGCTCCGGGAACTCCGTCCACCACGTAGAGCGGGGTATTGTTTCCGTTAGTGCCCAAGCCTCGGATGTTTACTTTAAATCCATCGCCGATAAAACCGCTGGTTTGCGTAATTTCAACCCCCGGAGCCTGACTTTGTAAAGCGCCCAATATGCTTGAGGTGTTCAATTTGGCAATATCTTCTCCTTTCACCTGCACCGTAGCGCCTGTAACCAATTTCTTTTTCTGAACGCCGTAGCCCACTACAACTAACTCGTCCAAAAGATTATTGTCTTCAAGCAAGATAATTTTTAGATCCGCACCGGCCTTTACTTCTTGTGTTTTAAAACCCAAGTAGGAAATAACCAGCGTAGCGTCCGATTGAACGGAAAGCGAAAATTTCCCATCCAAACCGGAATACGTTCCGTTGTTCTTTCCTTTTTCCTCAACAGTAGCGCCAACAAGCGGTTCATTAGAAGCGTCCACAACAACACCACCGGCTGTGATGGTTTGTTGCTGAACAGACATTACGACCGTGTTTTCCGAAATGAGAGAATCAGCCATTGCATAGTTTCCTCCCACAAAAAAACCGGTCACTAAAATTGCCGTCAAGAATTTGTTGCGCGGCAATCGTTTCCTTTTGTGTTCTTTGTTCATAGATATTATATTATTTTCTTTTCGTGAGGCAAAGGTATTAATTTATTTCGTATTCTTAACCTTTTTTTATCGCTTTTTTTAAATACCTGTGTAATTAAATACTCTAATATCCGGAATTATTACTACTTTTGCGACATTAAATCTTAAATTTACTAAACAAATGGCGACAATAGGGATAGACTTGGGTGGAACAAAAATAAACGGAGCTGTTTTCGACGAAGACGGGAATATGCGCTGTAAAAGCGTTCATCTATTGGAAAAACGACAGGGCAAGGAAGTCGGTCAATTGCTGATTCAAACCCTTGACGAATTATTTCAATGCGCCGAAGCGCCGTCAATAGAAGCGGTCGGAATCTGTGTGCCGGGAATCAGTCATAGAAAAACGGGCTGTGTGTGGGCGCCGAACATAAACGGATGGGAAAACTATCCTTTGCAGGAAGAAATCGAACAGCATCTCCGGGATAGGAATATCCGGGTGAAAATAGCCAGCGACCGCAGTTGTTACATATTGGGCGAAACCTGGAAAGGCGCGGCAAAAGGTGTGAAAAACGCTGTTTTTATCGCCGTCGGTACAGGTATCGGCATGGGTATCCTGATTGACGGACGCATCTTGCACGGTCATGCCGATATTGCAGGCGCGGCCGGTTGGTTGGCTTTAGACATGAAATTTGAGGAAGATTACGTCCGTTACGGCTGTTTCGAGCGCAATGCTTCGGGCGACGGGATTGCCCGCTGTGCACAACAAATATTGAAAGAAGGCGTTTTATTCAAGGAAAGTATTTTGTATACAAAAGAAACGGATGCAATTACCGCCCACGATGTATTCGACGCTTGGGAGAAAAACGACCCCCTGGCCGGGTCTGTTATTGAGAAAGCGACAAAAATGTGGGGAATGGCGGCGGCTAATATTGTGAGCCTTTTCAATCCGGAGATAATTATCTGGGGAGGGGGTGTTTTTGGGCCTGCCACCCAACAGATAGATGCAATCTACCGGGAGGCGTGCCGGTGGGCGCAACCGATAGCCATCAAGCAGGTAGTATTTGAGAAATCGCAATTATGCGGCGATGCAGGACTGTATGGGGCCGGATATTTAGCAATTTCAGAATAAATAGATAAAAAAGAACTTATGTATAATAAAAATTTGGTTTTTACGGCCGCTTGCGCCGGACTGGCTTTTTTCGGCGTGACGATGCTGGCCTTAGGCCCTATCCTTTCGCAGTTGGGCGAAGGTGCGAATGCCTTGCCGGCTACCCTGTCTGTGGGGATTATTGCAGGGACGGTTTTGTTCGGGCCGGTGGTTGACAAATTCGGTTACAAATGGCTGTTGATTGCCGGTTCGCTACTTGCGCTCATGGGCATTCAGGGATTGGCTCATTTTGAAAACATCACGGCGCTTCACACCGCCATGCTGATGCTGGGTATCGGCGGGGGAATCCTCAACGGCGAAACGAACGCTTTGGTGGCCGACATCTACGACGACAGCCAACGAGGCATGCGGTTGAGCGTTCTCGGCGCTTTTTATTGTGTGGGCGCTTTGTCGTGGACTTTATTGAATTATTTCATTCCTGCTTATCAACTGCCGCTTCACTATGTATCTGTTGTGATGGTCTTGTTTATCGCGCTGTTTGTTTCCATCCGGTTTCCGGAAGCAAAACCGCAAGGCGGCGGATCGCTTAAAAAATCGTTGCGCCTGCTGAAAAGCGTTTCATTGATTCTGTTTGCTTTCCTCCTGTTTTTTCAGAGTGGATTTGAGGGTATATTGGGCAGTTTCACGGTGAAATACCTGGAAAATACCCACGCGGCGGAGACTGCCGCCGCTACGCTTTCGCTGACCAGCTTTACAATTGGTATGTTTATCGGGCGATTGTGCCTGGGCGTCGCCATGAAAAAACTGAAAGACAGTGCAACGCTTTATCTGTACCTGTCCGTAGCGCTTGTCGGCGTGATAGTATTGTCATTTGCACCGAATATTCTGCTGGTTTACGCCGCAACGGCGCTCATGGGTTTTGGTGTGGGCGCTACTTATCCGGTCGTTTTCAATTACCTCGGAGGCGCTTTCAAGGAGTTGTCGGGTACCGTCTTTTCGATTGCTATTTTCATTGCGTTGTGGGGACAATTCTCTTTCAACAAAGTGACCGGCGCTTTTTTCAACAAGGGCGATTTCGATTATTTCCCGGCAACATTGGCATTGGCAATTGTCATGATGATGATTTTGTTGCCTTTAGCCAAGGGTAAAATTAAAAAATAAGACAAACAAATATAAAATTTACAAACTAAATAAAAGATTAAAAAATGTTAGCATTAGAATGGTTGGCAAATGCCCGTGGCATTATGCAAAAGATTGAAGAAACGCAGTTAGAAAATATCCGGATGGCGGCGACAGCAATGGCTGATTGCATCGAAAAAAACCATTGGGTACACACTTTCGGTTGTGGTCACGCCACGATTCCCGTCGAAGAAATGTATCCTCGTATCGGTGGATTTGTGGGTTTTCATCCGATAGTGGAACTTCCGATGACTTTCTTTACAGGAATTACCGGGCAAATGGGGATTCATCAGTTTTTATTCCTCGAAAGAGCGGAAGGTTACGGCAATGCCATTATGAAAAATTATCATTTTGAAAAAGAAGATTGTATGTGGATTTTTTCGCATACGGGTATTAATAACGTGAACATTGACGTCGCTTTACGCGCCAAAGAATTGGGCATGAAAGTTATTGTGTTCGGTTCGGCTGCCGAAGCACAAGGGAAAACGACCCGTCATCCGAGCGGTAAAACCATTTTTGAGATAGCGGATATTGTGGTGGATTCGTGCGTTCCGGTAGTCGATGCTTCCGTTGTATTGAAAAATCATCAGGATAAAATAGGTCCTGTTTCCACGCATGCATTTGTTACATTAGTATGGATGACCATTACTACCTGTGCCGAAATATTGGCCGACCGGGGCGTAAAACTCTACATTCACCCTTCGCACAATGTGCCGGGCGATACAACAGCTCACGAACGTTTAGATGCTTGTCTGGCCGAATACAAACGGAAAGTGGCTACTGTTTGATTTTGCTTATGAACGTTTCCAAAGACAGCAAACCTTTTGATTTGCAATCGGCCACATGGCGTGACGTGAAGGAAGGCGGGTATTCTTTTGCTGTGTTGCCGTGGGGCGCCACAGAGCCGCATAATTACCATTTGCCTTATCTGACCGATTGGCATATCGCCCATGACATTGCCGTGGACGCCGTGAGCAAAGCTGAAAAAAAGTATGGGGTACGGGGGATGATACTTCCCCCTATCCCTTTGGGAGCGCAAAATCCGGGACAAAAAGAACTGCCTTTCTGCATCCATACCCGCTACGAAACGCAACGCATGGTATTGACCGACATCGTCGACTCGCTCCAATGTCAGGGTATACGATTATTGGTGCTGTTGAACGGTCACGGGGGGAACGGATTCAAACCGATGGTGCGGGATATGGCTTTCGATTATCCTGAAATGACGATTGTTTGCGTGGACTGGTTTGCCGTAGAACCGCAAAAAAATCATTTTGAGATTTTTGACGACCATGCCGGTGAAATGGAAACCTCCGTCATGATGCATTATCATCCCGAACTTGTACAATTAGACAAAGCCGGAGACGGAGCAAGTACACCATTCAATCTGGAAGGATTAAACAACAAAGTGGGATGGGTTCCCCGCCATTGGGGAAAAACAACAAAAGATACAGGCGTGGGTGACCCGCGAAAATCGACCGCCGAAAAAGGCCGGCTATTTGCAGAAATCGTTACGGATAAAATCGCCAAACTTTTTGAAGAATTGGCCACAAAAAGCATTTATTAAAAATTACTATCTTATGAAAAAGAATTATTTACTCCTGCTGTGCTTGATTTGCACAGTCGTAACATACGGACAAGACAGGTCGTGGGTCAGGATCAATCAAGTGGGATACCTGCCCGAAAGTATAAAAGTCGCTGTATTTATATCGGAAAAAAATTCACAAGACTTTTCCTTTACAGTAAAAGAAGCGACGAACAATCGCACGGTACTGAAAGGCGCCGGAGTAGCCGCCAACGCCGAGAGATGGGGCATGAAACAGGCCTTACGCCTGCCTTTCTCGGAAATAAAAAAGAATGGAAAATATTATGTGGAATGTAACGGCGTTCGATCGCCCGTTTTTGAAATCAACGAAAACGTGTATGACGGCGCGGCTGATTTCATTTTGCACTATATGCGGCAACAACGCTGCGGCTACAATCCTTTTTTGGATACGCTTTGCCATCAACACGACGGCTATATCGTAGACCATCCTACACGCACGGGCGAACACATTGACGTTCGCGGCGGTTGGCACGATGCTTCCGACTATCTGCAATACCTTCCCACCTCGGCTAACGCCACTTTCCAGATGCTTTTCGCCTGGCAACAAACACCCGACCCGACTATCTTCAAAGACGAATACGACGCTGCGGGAAAGAAAGGGGCAAACGGTATCCCCGATATTCTCGACGAAGCGCGTTGGGGATTGGACTGGATGATTCGCATGAATCCGGATTCAGCCCTTATGTTCAATCAAATAGCTGACGACCGCGACCATGCCAATTTCCGCAATCCTGCTCATGATCAGGTGGATTATGGTTATGGGCCGGGGACAGGCCGTCCGGTCTATCCGGTAACAGGCAAACCGCAGGGATTGCGCGAACATAAAAACCGTTCGACCGGCGTTTCTTCATCGGCGGCCAAATACGCATCCGCATTTGCATTGGGCGCAACGATATTCAAGGAGATAGACCCCGCAATGGCGCAGTTGCTGCAAGAAAAGACAGCGCCCGCTTACAGTTATGCGGAAGCGATTCCGGGAAATAACCAGACGGCTTGTACCGTTTCTCCTTATTTCTACGAAGAAGATAACTGGGTGGACGACATGGAATTGGCCGCTGCCACAAAATATACCGTCACCCAAGACGAAAAATGGCTGAAGAAAGCCGACTACTGGGGACAACTCGAAGAAGTGACGCCCTGGATGGAGCTGGGACGCGCACGTCATTATCAGTTTTATCCGTTTATCAACCTGGGACATTATTATCTTGCCCGCTCGGAAAACCAAACGGTCGGCGAAAAATATACCAATTATATGAAGAAAGGATTGGAATTGTTGAAAAAACGCGCCGATGAATACAGCGATCCTTTCCTCAATGGCGTCCCGTTTATCTGGTGCTCCAATAACTTGGTGACTGCCGCCGTTACGCACTCCATGCTTTACAACGAAGTATCGGGCGATGCAACTTTCCTCGAAATGGAAGCCGCACTTCGGGATTGGCTGTTCGGCTGTAATCCCTGGGGCACTTCCATGATTTGCGGTTATCCGGAAAAGGCTGATTTTCCCGCTTATCCTCATGCGTATATTTCCGAAGTATTGCATGTCATTCCGGAGGGCGGATTGGTGGATGGGCCGATCTACAAATCCACTTATGAATCGCTACTCGGTATTCATTTAAGCAGGGAGGATACCTATGCGCCTTTTCAATTCGGCGCAGCCGTTTATCACGACGATTCGGGCGATTATTCGTCAAACGAACCGACAATGGATGGCACGGCCAGTTTGAGTTATCTCTTGTCAACCTTGGAAAAAAGGGGAAAAAAATAAGAAAATGGGTTTAATAATATTCGAAATATCTCAAATCGCGCAAATATCGTAATAATAAAAAATAGCAAACACAGCACGGCTATCACCATATAGAATGGCTCCGGAGATATATTGTAATATTCCATCGCTTTGTGAATTAAAACTAAAAGCGGTCCATGATAAATGTAATACAATAGTACATTTTTTCCTTTTGTGTGCATACCTTTTATATCGGGAATGATATTTACGAAACAATAAATCATTGCAAAGGCCAGCAACAGAGTCATTATCCGCATGAAAGAAGCGAGGAAAGCATTACCGATATAAATATAAGGATAACTACCATATAGCAGTTTTTGCATACTGTTGAAACGAGAAATACTAAAATAACAAGCGATTAAAACAAAAAACAAGAACACAAAACTACTCCATTTCGCTTTCGAACGTATTGAAATTATATCTTTTTCTGTGGAATATACGCCGACAAGAAAAAACGGAAAGAAAACCAGCGTTCGGGATATAGCAAAAATTGCACTGCCGTCGGGAATAAATCCGATAGCAAAAGACAAGAAAACAGATAAAACAAAAAACTGAACTTTGGATAAACGGGAAACAAAAAGAAAACTTAATAGCTTCCAGCAACAAAGGCTTACCAAATACCAAAGTGTCCAATAAGGCGTTATTAAATCAATCGGAGAAAATGTATTGTTAATTATTCCGGGAAGAATAAACCAGGCAATTTGAATAATTAAAAAAGTTTCAAATAATTTCAATACGTTTTTATTAAGTTTGTTCCGATCCTGCGACTTACTGAAGTATCCTGAAATAAAAGCGAAAAGCGGCATGTGAAATGTATAAATAAATAGATAAATCCATTTATATAAATCATTCCCCTGAAGATATTCTTCGATAACATGTCCGAAAATTACCATCAGTATAAGAATAATTTTTAATGAATCAAAATAGCCGTCTCGCTTCATATTTTGGATTCACCTTATTTTCATTACCGCAGGTAAGCGACAGCCTAGCCTGCGGAAGCAAAACCCCCGGTATCAGATATGATGCCGGGGGAATCTCACGTTGTAAGGTGCGAGAAAGGATTAAAAAACTTATTATTTCACTTTGTCCACAATAGCTTTAAAAGCTTCCGGATGGTTTACCGCCAGGTCTGCAAGTACCTTGCGGTTGATTTCTATCCCGTTTTTATGCAATGCACCCATCAACTGGGAATAAGAAGTCCCTTCCAAACGGGCGGCAGCGTTGATACGCTGAATCCACAGTGCGCGGAAGTTACGTTTCTTGGCTCTCCGGTCGCGGAATGCATAAGTTAAACCTTTTTCCCATGTATTTTTGGCGACTGTCCATACGTTTTTCCTTGCGCCATAATACCCTCTTGTCAATTTGAGGATTCTTTTTCTTTTAGCTCTTGAAGCTACATGATTAACCGATCTAGGCATAATAAATAAATGTTTGTGAAAGTTAGCGCCGCTTTTTTACGGTCTTTGGTGCTAAATTTCTGTTAATAAATCTTTTTTTTGAAAATCACTAAGGATAGATTACTTCATTCCCAACATTTCCTTAACACTGTTTTCGTTCGACTTGCTAAGGATCGAAAAATGTGTCAATCTCCTCTTTTGCTTCTTCGTCTTCTTCGTTAGAATATGACTTTTGTAAGCGTGTTTTCTTTTGATTTTTCCTGTTCCGGTAAGAGCGAATCTTTTTTTGGCACCGGAATTAGTCTTCATTTTCGGCATTTTTGCTAATTTTATTTGTTTATATTAAAATGTATTTATCACATTATCTTTTTCATTCTTCGTTTTTCTCCGGTTTTATTAACGGCTTCTTTTGCACGGCTCCTCCTCCCATTTTCTTGGGCGCCAGCATAATGATCATTTTCTTGCCTTCCAAAGCAGGCAACTGCTCCACTTTGGCACAACTTTCCAGATCACTGGCAAAACGAAGCAATAAAACTTCTCCCTGTTCTTTGAAAAGGATGGAACGACCTTTGAAAAACACGTATGCTTTCACTTTGGCACCCTCTTCCAAAAAACTTTTCGCATGCTTCAACTTGAAATTATAGTCATGATCATCGGTCTGCGGACCAAAACGAATCTCTTTGACTACAATCTTCACGGACTTGGCTTTCTGCTCCTTTTGACGTTTCTTCTGTTGGTAGATGAATTTCTGGTAATCCGAAATCCTACAAACCGGCGGCACCGCATTAGGAGAAATCTCAATCAAATCCAAACTCTGGCTCTTGGCAATTTTTTGAGCATCTATGATCGGATAAACGCCTTGTTCAACATTATCTCCGACTAAACGAACCTCTTTTGCACGGATTTTTTCATTTACCCGATACTGATCCCTAAGATTGTCTTTCTTCATTCAAAAATGTCTGTCACTTTTATGTAATTTTATTGTATTCTATTGCCATTGATTCATCTGCTTCTCAACTTCATCATTCAAAAGTGCGGCAAAGGTAGTAATTTTCATTGAACCTACATCACCTTCACCCTGTTTTCTTACAGAAATTTCATTATTTTCTATTTCTTTTTCGCCTACAACCAACAAATAAGGAATTTTTTTCAATTCATTGTCCCTGATTTTGCGTCCTATTTTTTCGTTCCGGTCATCAATGATTACCCGGATACCTTGCTTTTTCAGTTCCTTCGCTACCGTTTCGGCATAAGCGTTGAATTTTTCACTGATCGGCAACATTACGGCTTGGTCGGGAACCAGCCACAATGGAAATTTTCCTGCGGTATGTTCTATCAGCACAGCCACAAAGCGCTCCATCGAACCGAAGGGGGCGCGATGAATCATCACCGGGCGGTGTTTCTGGTTGTCGGAGCCTACATATTCCAATTCGAAACGTTCGGGCAGGTTGTAGTCGACCTGGATGGTTCCCAATTGCCAACGACGTCCCAATGCATCTTTCACCATGAAATCCAATTTCGGCCCGTAAAAAGCAGCTTCACCCAATTCCACTTTCGCTTTAATGCCTTTTTCTTCGCAAACTTCAATAATGGCTCTTTCGGCATGTTCCCAATTCTCTTCCGAACCGATATATTTTTCTTTGTCGTCCGGATCACGCAATGAAATCTGTGCTTCAAATTCGCTGAAATTCAGGGCGCGGAAGATGATATGAATAATTTCCATCACCTTGATAAACTCCTCTTTCACCTGTTCGGGTGCACAGAAAATATGGGCGTCATCCTGCGTAAAGCCCCGCACGCGGGTCAAACCGTGGAGTTCTCCGCTTTGTTCATAACGATAAACCGTTCCAAATTCGGCCAGCCGAAGCGGCAGTTCTTTGTACGAACGCGGGAAAGCCTTGTAAAT
This sequence comes from Dysgonamonadaceae bacterium, assembly GCA_031289145.1. Classification (GTDB taxonomy): domain Bacteria; phylum Bacteroidota; class Bacteroidia; order Bacteroidales; family Azobacteroidaceae; genus Azobacteroides. The sequence goes on from JAITQA010000067.1 coordinate 28,292, forward strand.
CTCACAATGGTGAGGGCAATTCATCGGTTTGAGCAAAAATTCCTCGCCTTCTTCCGGCGTATGAATGGGTTGGAAAGAATCTTTCCCGTATTTGGCATAGTGCCCTGAGGTTACGTACAGCATTTTACCGCCGATATGCGGCGTTATCACCTGCTGGTAGCCATATTGGTTTTGTATTTTTTTGAGAAAATCCTCCAATTTCAAGCGCAGTTGGGTTCCTTTCGGCAACCAGAGCGGAAGACCTTGTCCCACGTTTTGCGAGAAAGTGAACAATTCCATTTCCTTGCCTATTTTCCGGTGGTCGCGTTTTTTAGCTTCTTCCAACAGGATAAGATAATCGTCCAATAACTTCTTTTTCGGGAAAGTTATCCCATAGATACGGGTCAACTGCGGCCGTTTTTCATCGCCTCTCCAATAGGCTCCGGCTACCGACATCAGTTTGATGGCTTTGATGTAAGAAGTATCGGGCAAATGCGGACCTCTGCAAAGGTCGGTAAAATCGCCCTGGGTATAGGTGGTGATTGTACCATCGGCCAATTCACCGATTAATTCTGTTTTATAGGTTTCATTCCTGTCTCCGAACAAGCGCAAGGCATCGTTTTTGCTGATATTTTTTCGGGAAAGCGCTTCTTTTTTAGCGACCAATTCCTGCATTTTCTTTTCAATAGCAGGCAAATCGCTGTCTTTGATACTTACGCCTTCGCCCGGATCGACATCATAATAAAAGCCGTTTTCTATGGCCGGCCCGATTCCGAACCGGATACCCGGATAAAGCGCCTGTAGCGCCTCGGCCATCAAATGCGCCGACGAATGCCAGAAAGTATGTTTCCCTTCTTCATCATCCCATTTATACAATTGAATGCTCGCATCCGCATCAACAGGTCGCGACAAGTCCCAAGTTTCTCCGTTAATACCGGCAGACAAAACATCTTGGGCTAAACGGGGACTGATACTTTCCGCGATTTGCATAGCAGTAGTTCCCTTCGGATATTCCCGAATGGAACCGTCTGGAAATGTTATTTTTATCATAATCTATTGTAATGTGATAATGTGATGATTAACACATCATAAAATTTTATGCAAAAGTAGCGTTTTTTTTTGAATATAGCAAATCTTGAAAAAAACGGCTATTTATTAATACCCTTTTTGTTAGCCAATAGCAGATTTTTCAGGGTTTCTAATTCTTCTATTTGTTTTTGCAGGGAAGCAATAGCCGCGTTTTTGTTCTCATTTTGAGCAGATAATTCCTGCACTGCTTTCACTAAGGGAACGACAAATTCCGAATACCTCAATCCGTACGCATTGCTATCCATATTGTCCACAGCGCTGAAATCGAAGCCCAAACTTTCGGCGGCTTTTTCTACATCCTGTGCAATAAAACCGGTCTGAACCTCTTGCTCTCTGCTATTTCGCGCGGCAATTTCATCTTCTGAAAATGTATTTTTTTCTTCTTCGTCCACGCCCAATAAATTATCTACGGCATCCGGATCAATCGTATAAGTGACCGGCTGTAATTTTTTGATAAAAGCCAAGCCGGGAACATTTTGCCGGATATTTTTCTTTGTCTGACTGTCGGAAAGGACAGCCCAGGTTACATTTGCCTTGATACTTGTGACGGCAGTATTGCCTATTGTCACCTGATTGCATGCAGTTGCCCTGGCTCCATGGCCGATGGTAGTGGTATTATTCAGGATTCCGGAAGCAACATCTGCACGATATCCAATTGCCGTGTTGTAATTACCCCTAATATTACCCCTAAGCGACTCAAGTCCAAAAGCTGTATTGCGACTGCCTTCAGTCGTATTCAGCAATGCCGATACGCCTAAAGCCGTGTTATCTCCTCCGTCAGTATTGTTATAAAGCGCCTGGTACCCTGCTGCTATATTGTTGCCCTCTTTATTTTTAAATAACGCTTGGTAGCCAATAGCTGTATTCATAGCATGTTCCACATTATTAGCCAAGGCCTCTTTGCCTATTGCTACATTTTCTCCACCAATCGTATTCGACAGCAAAGACAAAGAGCCGAAAGCTGTATTGTCGAATCCTTCCGTGTTGTTTTTTAAAGTGTTATATCCCATAGCAACATTCCATGCTCCGGTGGTAGTATTCACCAAAGTCTCTGCACCAACTGCCGTATTATCTCCTCCGGTAGTATTGTTAAGTAATGCCTTCCAACCAATTGCCGTGTTTTCACCACCGGTAGTATTCAGGTGCAAAGCTTCCGACCCGATTGCAACATTCAAATTTCCGGTAGTATTATCTTGCAGCGCAGAATAACCATGAGCTGTATTTCCGTGACCGGTATTTTCATGAAGGGCAGCATAACCTGTGGCTGTAATAATAGTTCCGGGGAAAGCAGCTAAATCTAAAACAAATCCATCCTCTTTTTTAATTAGCACAGGCTTATAGCCGAATACAGCCGTAGCATAGCCAATAGCAGTTCCACCATCCGCTCCCCTAACACTATCTGAATAATTGGATGAAAGTGAATGTGTACCTATAGCCACGGTAGAACTGGCTTTTGTATTATATTCTGAAGCTTTCATTCCTATGGCAACACTATAATTACCCGAGCTCTCCTTCAATGCAAAATTTCCAATGCTTGTATTTTCGATACCGATTGCTAAGGCATCACCATTCACTATCTTACCGGATTGTGCTTGTACGCCGAAAGCAGTATTACCTCTATTTTTGCTAACCGGATCGGTGTAAGCTAACGCCTGCCATCCGAAAGATACATTGGAATTATTCTCTTCATAGCCGGTAAAACCGGCGAGGCTGTCGCCTGACATAAAAGAAAGCGGAAAATTATAATTTGATTTTGATCCCAAAAAATTGTCTGCTGTTAGGCTATTTCCTGTTAAAAGCCATGATGACTGGGAATAAATCGCAGTAACCATTAGTAAGGCAATAAAAAATAGTATGAATCGTTTCATGATGTTCTTGTTTTAAATTTTAAACTAATTGTATACATTTGTTTACTTTATCAGTAGTTGGTCTTCACCATTTTTTTTGTGTCAACTAAGTTTCCATCCACATACAAAGAATAATAATATACCCCTGCTGCCGGGAATAATCCGGCTTCAACACTTATACTGTTTGTTCTGCCCGAACCGGAAACCGGAATGTGTTTAATCGTTCTGCCTCCATTGTCTACGATGACAATTTGCGCCGAGGAATACGTCTGCGGCAGTGTATATTGTATAAGGGTGGACTGGTTGAACGGATTCGGCGCATTTTGCTGCAAGGCGCCGTTGCGATTGTCCAATTCACTAATCGTATATCCTTCTTCGCTTAAAGCAGCGTTCATTTTTTCCCGTAATCCATTAATTTGAGTTTGCAACAAATCAATCGCAATTTCTTCGGCTTCTTCCAGCACACTCAATTCTTGCACGGCTTGGGCCAAGGGAACGACAAATTCCTCATACCGCAATCCGTACAAATTACTGTCCGTATTATCTACACCGCTAAAACTGTATTGGATACTTTCCGCCGCTTTTTCCACATCCTGCGCAATAAAACCGCTATATACTATCTGTTCTTTGGCTTTTCTTGCTTCCGCAAATTCAGACCGGGTTTCTATATCTTTAATTCCCGATTGTTTGTCCAAGGCAGCCAAGTCGAGGTTATAGGTAATCGGTTGTAATGCATTGATAAAAGAAAGACCGGGAACATTTTGCTGGATATTTTTCTTTGCCCTGCCGTCGGATAGCGTTGTCCAGTTAACTTGCCCTACGATAGCAGTAATATAGGGATTACCTATCACGACCTTGTTACTGAAATCTACCTTTGCTTCATAACCGATAGCAGTGGCATTCGTAAGGTTAGTCTTGGTTACATCAGCATTGTATCCTATGGCTGTATTATACGTTCCGGTGGTATTGGTAGCAAGCGCTCCATAGCCATAGGCCGTATTGTAAGACCCGGTAGTATTGTTGGACATTGCCATGTAGCCGGAAGCCGTATTGCTCCTGCCGGAGGTATTTTTATTTAGCGCCATAGCGCCAATAGCGGTATTGTCGGCATTGTCGGTAACAGTAGCGGCATACAAAGCGCCGACGCCTACTGCCGTATTCCGGCTTCCCGTTCTGTTTTTGTTCAAAGCCAAATACCCTATTGCAACATTTTGACCGCCTGTCGTTGTAGAGAATAACGATTCTACGCCTGCAGCCGTGTTATTAAGTCCAGATGTGTTGGCATTAAGGGATTTATATCCCAAGCCAACATTGTAGTTACCGCTTGTATTCTTTTCCAGCGACAAAGCCCCAAGAGCGGTATTATAAGCGGCAATATTGTTCCACAATGATTTCCATCCTACAGCAGTATTATTCGCCCCTGTTCTGTTGTTATACAAAGCTTCCGCACCCACTGCCGTATTGTTTGCGCCGATAGTATTTTCGAAAAGCGCTTTGTACCCGTTAGCCGTATTGTAAGATCCGGTTGTATTATTAGTAAGGGCTTCGGAACCCGTAGCGGTAATACCCGTACCGCTTGTATTGTATTTAGCCGCAGCATATCCGACAGCCGTATTGAAACTTGCGGTGTTCCGCTCAAGCGCAGAATGTCCAAAAGCAGTATTCCGATTACCCACAATATTATAAGACAATGCAGCAAAACCAACAGCCACATTATCCGATCCTGTGGTATTCCGTCTCAGCGCATTTGCGCCAACCGCTGTATTATTATCCCCCAGATTATCTTGAAGCGCTCGTATACCTAAAGCCGAGTTGCCAAAATTAGTAAGATTGCCATTGATATAAGCATCAACGGTTTTATTTAACGCGCCCCATCCAAAAGATGCATTGGAATTAAGCTGTTCAGAGGTGCCTTTTTCACTACCTGTAAATCCGGCAACGGTTCCGTTAACCTTAAAAATCAAAGACACTTTGTCTTTTGTTCCCAGAACATCTGTGGATGATAATATATCATTTCCAGTCAAACTCCATGGCGCCTGCGAAAAAGCAGCGCAGGTTATCAGTAGTCCGCTAAAAAATAGTAATAATCGTTTCATAAAATAATTGTTTTTAAAAGTTGAATAAAAAGTTGCAAACACGTTCTACTGTGGAAAAGCCGCAGACGAATTTTTACTATCGCTATGATTTCCATCCAATACAGGAGAGAGTTCCTTTACCAATTCATTTACACGGTCTTGCAGCGAGGCAATAACCGCATCTTTTTCCACTTTTTGGGCGCTTAACTCTTGTACGGCTTTCACCAAAGGCACCACAAATTCCGCATATTTGAGTACGTATAAATTGCTGTTCAGATTATCCACGCCGCTAAAACGATAACCGACGCTTTCAGCCGCTTTTTCCACATCCTGCGCAATAAAACCGGTATAGATTTTCTGCTCTTCGGCATTTCGTGTTGTGATCTTATCCGCTACGTCCGTTTCGGTTTTCCCGGCTTCTATTCCCAATAGCTTACCGATTGCTTCCTTATCATAATTATAAGTAATCGGCTGTAATTGGTTGATAAAAGAAAGTCCGGGCACATCCTGTCGGATATTTTTCTTTATCCGGCTATCAGATGGGGTTGTCAAACCTACTTGCCCCCTTATACTCATAACATCAGTGTTACCAATTACTACCTGGTTGTTTGCCGTAAGCTCAGCTCCATATCCAATGGCGACAGCATTCTGCATATTCGGATCAAACCGCGACCAGGCGCCGATAGCCGTATTATTGTATCCGGAAGAACCAAGACCTAAGCCTAATATAAATCCGGAAGCGGAACCGAGCGCCGTATTGTTATAGCCGATATTGTGCGGAGGAAGTCCGTATATAATACTATCATTCCCTGCTATATCTTTACCTGTCGAGTAATCGGGGCTCATCCACATAGCCTTAAAACCAACCACCGTATTATTATTTCCCTCAATTGTGTTATCACCTTTCAGCCCCATAAGCGCTTCAAATCCGATAACTGTATTATACGCTATTTTATTACCCTCAAAAGGTGTTGCTTCGGATATATTATAAACACTCCACAAAGCTCTGGCGCCTATAGCGGTATTGTAATTTCCATGAAAATTTCCACTCAGGGCTTCCCCTCCTATCGCAGTATTATGTGCTCCGGTATCATTAAAATGCAAAGCTGAAGTGCCGATAGCCGTATTATTACTGCCGACACCATTCGTTTGCAAGGCGCCTGCTCCCAAAGCCGTATTCAAACTTCCGTTGGTATTTATTAGTAAGGCGCTTGAACCGGCTGCCGTATTATAATCCGCCTTATTTTGGCTTAACGATTTCCAACCGACCGCTGTATTTTCATTCCCGGTATTTTCAAACAAGGCTTCGTTTCCTACGGCTGTATTATAAGATTTATCAACATTTCTGTGAAGCGCGTATGCGCCATTTGCCGTATTAAAAGATCCAATCTTATTTGCAGTGAGGGTATAGTATCCCGTTGCGGTAATTCCGACGCCTGTGAGATTATTAAAAGCAGCCTCATATCCGATAGCCGTATTGTGGTTTGCTCCGACAGCATTTACATGAAGCGCTCTATATCCGGCAGCAGTAGTATAGGAACCTCCTCCTGCATGCGCCATTATAGAAGCCCCTACTGCAACATTATAATTACCTATGGTATACTCAATAGCCCAATGCCCAACGCCGATATTTTCCGTTCCTCCATTATAAAGCGCTTGCGCACCAAAGGCTGTGTTTCCTGATCCCATAGGAGTAGCCACGTAACTCCATCCAAATGAAACATTGGTATTGCCCGAATATCCGGTATAACCCGCAATTCTACCGTTTGTCTTAAAAATCAAAGGAAGGTTGTTGGTTGAACCTAAAAAATCGGTAGTTCGATTGAGTGTTTCATTCCCTCCCAAATTCCATGTTGGCTGAGCGTGAGCCGCAACTGCAATTAGCAGGCAACTGAAGAGCAGTAATACATTTTTTGTCCGCATAATAATTGTTTTTTGTTATTAAAAATAAAGCATTAATATAAAACAAATTTTTCCTGACAAAAGTACAGAAAATTTCGCTAACAATCACACTATTTTGGGGTAAATATAAAAAAACCAATAAAAAAATGTCGATATAAGCAATTGTATTCACAAAAGTAAAATATATTCAACAATTATGCAAAAATATTTTAAATAGTCAACGATTTCTGAATTGTTGTCAGCAATCGTATAATTCGGCCAATTCAGGCCTTATGGCGCTGGTTGTAAATTTTTCTTTTACCCGACGAATGGCATTTGCCCCTAATTTTTGCCGCAAATCGGTATCTGAGAGTAATGTATTGATGGCCTCCGCCAGAGCCGTAGCATTGGCATTCTCGCACTCCAAGCCGGTTTCGCCGTTCGGACAGACCCAGTTCACCCCCGAATCGGGAATAGTAAAAGTAACGGCCGGAAGACCACAATACATGGCTTCCGCCAAAGCAATACCAAAAGCTTCGTTCCTTGTAATTGATGGAAAGACAAATATATCAGCGGCATACAGATAATGTCGTAAAGTATCTTCCGATAAACGCCCGATAAAATACAGGGATGAAATCATAGCGCTTTGTTCCAACTGTTTGCTCAAAGGGCCTTTCCCGGCAATCACCACTACCGCACCGGACGCAATGAAAGGAGCAGCTTCAATCAAATACCTAAATCCTTTGTACGGCACATGCCGACCGAAAGTAAAAATTATTTTTTTACCGGCATAAAAGCGTTTGATGGCTGCAATTTTTTCATCATCCCCTACTCTTTTCCGCAATTTACGTTCATCTACCGTATTGGGTATGACGATCAATTTATCAGACCAAGGAAGCAATGGCTTTGAACCCGGAATATAAGTCGGACTGGTCGCCACGATTTTATCTGCCCGCTTCAGCAAACGCTTTTCGATAGGAGCGTAAAAGACATGCAAAAGCCCCTGTTCGATAATATCGGAATGCCAGTGAACAATCAAGCGTACATTTTTGGGTAACAATAGTAATAAATATACACTACCCAGCGGATTAGGCGTATGAAAATGAACAATATCCGGTTTGAATTTCCGGAAAATCTTCTTCAATTCGTGGAAATAGGAAAAGGAAAGCGATTGACTGAAAAGTTTTTTCCAAACCCCGCAGCGCATTATTTCCACACCTTCGTAGAAATCTTTTTCAGTGAATTTCCTGTCGTTGAAACAAATAACCTGATGATTGTAGGCTTGCGTTCCGGAGATAATACTGTGGCAAACATCCTCTATTCCCCCGATATGGGGGAGATAATAGTTCGGTATGTGAAGAATTTTTTTCATATAAATCGTTTATAATATTTTTCATCGGCAAAATCCAATCAAGAACCATACCTGTGACTTCCATCACTCAAGACTCAAGCAATTCCCTGTCGCAATTTGCTCTTCGTCAAACACGATTCAAAGGTATAAAAAAAATCATTTTCTTCCTAATCCAATTATCTTTGGTATAAATAATTCCTGTTGTAACTTAATAGTAGTTAAAGTAAAATCACTCTTTAAACAAAAAAAGGATCAACTCATCCCAATTCCGGGTATATGGTTTTTTGTAAACAATGGCTTTTGTCTCATCATATATCAATTTTTTATAGATGAATTGTTCCATAAAGTCAGCCAACTGTGCAGCATTATCCGGATCGAAAAATTTTGCTTTATCATACGCTCCAAGCGTTTCTTTTGCATAAGGAAGATCTGAAATCAATACGGCCAAATGATAGGCTTTTGCCTCCGTTACAGGCAATCCCCAAGATTCGATTTTTGATGGAAATAACAAACAATCTGCATTTTGATAATAAGATTCAACTTCTTCCGGCTTCAAAAAGCCTACAAATCGAATATTTTTCAACTGTTTATAATCTCTTACAATACCTTTGGCATACCGATTCTCCGTTCCATTAAAAGTGAATACTATTTCAAAATCGTGTATATTTTTCTTTTCAAGCAGGGCTGCGGCCTTACAAATCACTTCGAAATTTTTGTGAATCATGGGTGTTGCCGGATAGAAAAAGACCCATTTTTTATGAATATCCGCTTGTTTTTCCTGTTTTTCAAACGGAATGATATTTTCCGAAACAGGCAAAGAAACAACTACATTATTGATGGCAAACTTTTGTTCGAAAGCCTCTCTGAACCATTCCTGCTGGACAATCACATAATCATTTTTCTTTATATTTATGCTATGTATCCATTTGGAGAATACGCTGAACATAAAAATCCCCGGTTGAATAAAAAGCCCTCTTAAACCGGCCTTGTAAAAAGAAAAAGTGTTGTGACAATAAACCATGCGTTGCTTTGCTATGACATTGGGCGTCGTATCATGGAGTGAAAACCAACAGTCTGGTTTTAATTGCTTGGACAGTTTTTTAAAGCCGATATACTCATAATAGAGGCGGTAAAGCCAGGATTTTCGCGATTTCGGATAGGAAATATACCGTACATTGGCGTATTCCGGATATTGTTTTTCGTTGTGAACCAGCGCTATTATCCGGAAATCGTTCCCGGCAAAAGCAGACAGGGAATCGATACAATCTTTCATAATTTTGAGCGTACCTCCCCTAAACAAATTAACCCCGGATACAACGATTGTTTTCATCTTTCAATTCATTAAATAAACACACCCAATGTTCCATTATCTTATCCACTTCGAAATCTTTAGCTCTTTCTCTCGCCGCTTTACTCATTGCAGTCCTCAAATCGACAGATTCAATGAGTTGGTTTATTTTTACAGACAAGGTAGCGGTGTCCCCTGTTTGAACAAGAAAACCATTTACGCCGTCGGTTATTATGTCTTTCGGGCCACAGGGTGCATCAAAAGCTACCGGCGGCAAGCCAAAAGACATTCCTTCCACGATAACCATTCCAAAAGAATCAAGGTATCGTGAAGGAAAAACCAACAAAGAATACGCCGGATATACATGCTCAATATCAGCAACAGGCGCTTGTATTTCTATTACGGAATCCAATCCCTTGTTCAGAATCAATTGCGATAAAACTTCTTTTTGATTTCCTTTCCCTAAAATAGTCAGTTTCCAATCCGGATGTTTTTCATATACGGCTTTCCATGCTTCAATCAACAGGTCAAAGCCCTTCTCAAAAGCCAACCTTCCTACTGCAATTGTTTTCTTATTTTCTAATGAAGACGTAACTTGCGGATAAAAAGGCAAAGGGTTGGGAATTACTACTATATTGGGGGTATTTTTCCAGTAGGAGCGTTCTTCTTCCGTAAGCACAACCAATCTGGAAAGTTTACGGCATTTCCGCTTAAAATTATAGTTAATCAATTTCCCTATCAGATTGGGAACATAGGAAGTGTACAATTTTTGCGTCATTAATTTGCGGAAATCTCCCGGAAAATGAAGCTCTCCTATTTTAATGCTTCCGTCTTTCAATTGATTGATAAATTCAATATCCAATCCGCTTAAGGTAGAAATCGTAATATCGGGTTTAATTTCAAATAGCAATTTGCCGAGTTTCTTTTTATATGCTTTGATTTTGAAAAAGCGGGTTACTATTTTTTGAAAATAAGATTCCGTATCAAAATTTTTACCTATCCCAATATCTAAATGATAAAGATGAACCTTTTCCGACAAAGGATAGAAAACAGGACGACCCAACTGTTCCGTAGTTACAATGGAAACATCGTAATTACATTTCTCAGCCAGGTAATTAGCTTTAATAGTAGTTACCCTTTCCATTCCGGCAGGATTATAAAGGCCACCTGGTAATAAATACAGTATTTTCACCGGTTAAATCTTATTTAAGTAATTTTCTTCTCCTTTCCAATAATATTTTATCAAATAGGCACATCCTATTAAGAGATACAAAACTTCAATAATATGTAAAGTCCCTATAGAGGGTGATTTATATTCTAATATAAATATATAGGCAAATAAAAATAAAAAGCAGACAAAATCTATTCGATCATCATCATCCTTGCCTTGCCTGGTAATAAATAAGGGCGCCCGAAAATACAAGAACTGATAAATAACCAGAAAAAGAAGATAAAAAATACCGCCAAACAAGAGATGGTTCATATAGCCGGCATCAGTGTGTCCATAATTTGCAACTTGGTGACTAGCAACGCCATGCCCTCTCAATAAAGTATCATCGTTCAAGTTAAAGTAGTGCGCCTCCAGCGCATCGGACGATGATGTTCTGATTTCGCCATAATCTATATAATTATAATACATTTCAAACGCAAAAGGGAATAAGTCTTCTGTAAATGCCGTACGCTGCACCGGAGACAGGATATAATAAAACGTCACAAACAAAATAGCAATTACAATTGCTGCCCTCCATACTATTTTTTTTAAGAGGTTTACAATTTTACGCCATGAAAAAATAAGATAGAAAACAAGGCCGATAAGCAAACCGGTAAATCCTGTTCTACCCGAAAGAGAAATACCCATAAAAAGCAGAAACATAACTACATAACCTTTCCATCCAGAAATATAATGCGAGTCTTCTTTCAGTTGCATTCGGAAAAACAGAATACTGGCAATGCCATAAGCAGCCGGAAGTTCAAAAAAGATACTTCCACACAAAGCATAAGCCCGGAATCGGTCAATATTATACGCATTATTCGTAATGAATGCTTGAAATTCGGGACGTTTCATATCAAAGAGAAAATCACCCACTGAGGGCACCAAAAAACCGGTCAAGTGAATAGCGCCCTGTAAAGCAAATGTATAACAAATAATTTGAATTGCATCGTCAAATGCATTTGATTCTCTTTCCAATAATAAAGGTAGCGCATAAACTAAGCAAACCAACATATATCCCTGCAAAATAAGGCGTTTCAAAAATGTAGAAAGAATTTCCTCTCCATGAACAACTGAAATAAGCGCGGTTATAAATGCAATTAAAAGGGTGGCTATCAATAAAATCACATTATACCGGAAGGTAAAATAAGTGAAAGGTATTGATTTCCGAATAAAAAAATAGTAAAAACTACATACAATTATAGCAAAAGTACAAGAATAATACAGAATCGGAAATTCAAAATTGAAAATAATCAAAAACAATACGATAACTTTTAATAATAATTTCATTGGTAATAAAATTTACAATCTATTTTTTCTTAAGCCATAAAAATTTCATCCCTACTTTTCCCAAATGAAGCAGTAGCACTTTAAGTAACGGAAATCTAAATTGATGAGAATCTCCCTCTTTTATAATTTCATACCCACATTTGTCAATTATGCGTTTCCACTGCTTTTCAGATCGGAAACACACACCGGTACCAGCGGTATTCGCCCCAAAACGTTTTATTATTTTTGCCCCTCTTTTACTGGAAGTCAAGGTAAAAATAAGAAAACTCGCCAGGCCGTCAAAAATCAGACCATTGTATATATCCTCCATGATATAGATCACACCATTCTCGGAAAGCAATGGCCTAAGATTGTTTAAGGTATTTACAACATTCTGATAAGTAGATTTATAACTGTTTCCTACAAAATGATGCAATACCAAATTCAGAAAAATCACATCAAATTTTTTATCCTGAAACAAGGTCGTGACATTTTCTACCGAATCACAGATAATGGTCTTATTTTCCCGAATTTCGTTGAGTGCAACCAAATACTCCGAATTGTCCAATAAAACGGCCGATGCTTGTGGAAAACTAGCTAAAACTTTGTCGCAAAAGACACCGTTACCGCCACCTATATCCAAAAAACAAAACACTCCCGCAGGAAAAAAGGCCGATAAGTATTCCTTCAAATCCGTCCAGTCTTTCCCTTCTATATAATCCGTATCAAAATCTTTTACCTGTTGCTCATCCAACTTTTTAATGACTTCCATAAGCAAATATTTATTTCCAATATTTATAATCTTTTTTCCAATAAAAAAATAGTTTCAAAAATCCTTTTATGTAATTTTTAAATACAAACCCGTCCAAATAAAACCGGTTTAATTTCAAAAAATGCAATGCGCCTTTTTTATATTGCCTTGACAAAATATTGAAAGAAAAAGAACTTCGTCTTGACAAAATTTTTCTTGCTAATTTCGGATCTATTTTATCTTCCCAATATTGCAAAACATCCCAAATAGCATAACTCATTTTCAGCGAATCAGTGGTAATATTAGCGCCATGCCACCTGTAGTAGGCAAAATAGTCATCCAAATAACATATTTTGTATTGATAGCTTATTTTAAGCCATAAATCCAAATCCTCTACAATCGTATTTTCATTGTAGCCGCCAAATTCATCTAACACTGACCGCTTTAACATGACTGATCCTGATGGGATACAATCACTTTCAATCAAAGCCTCAAATTTAACACTTTCAATCGGATCTTTTACCGGGTCAATAATAACAAAGTCTTCAATTATCCGGCTCTCTTCATCCACCATATAGACCTTTCCGAAAGTAAGCGCATATTCCGGATGACTTTCCATATAAGCAACCTGTTTCTCAATTCTGTCCAAAGCCATATAATCATCCGAAGCTGAACCTGCTATATATTTACCATGTGCATACGTATTGATGGCTTTATTCATGGTCTTGGAAAGCCCCATATTCGACTGAAACGCCAGAATGAAACCATACTCCGCCTGTAGTTTCCGCAGAATCTCCGGCGAACGGTCCTTCGAACCGTCATCAATCACGATCAATTCGATATGCTTATAGGTCTGATTCACAATACTCAAAATACATTCTTCAATATATTTTTCGTGATTATACGAAGGAACTATAATCGAAACCAATGGGCTATTATGTATCGTATTATCGCTCATATCAATTTATTAAAGCAAATTCATTCATCTCGCTCGCCGGCCACCAATTTGCATATTCATACGGTGCATTGATAACCGATACCTTTATTGCAGGATTGAAGATCACTGAACAATCGCTCAAAAATGAGGCGGTCTTCAGCAGATAATGGCAACGCGACAAAATCAGACAATTAACAATGGCATCGTGGTTGATGACCACTTTAGAATTGCCTTCTTTCAAATGAATCTGCGTTCCGTCTTCAGACCGTATCGAATCTTCCCTGAAAATTACAGGTACGCCAAACACCGATCCAGCCATGTTTTGTAATACTTTCTCATCATCCGTTGAAACGAATATCAACTCGACCCCGGTGCTTTTAGCTACTATTTTCTTTATCCGCTCAATCAAATTATCAAATTGAACAGCAGGCGCTTCACTTATCTTGTCCGTACCCCGGTAATGAACGCCCAGTATCTGTTTGTCGGCAAAAAAGCGACTTGTGAACGAATCAACTTCGTCCAATATATTTTGATTGAAACCTAAATACTTATCAAATAAACTTTTAGCCATATCAAGCCGCAAGCGTTTATGATAATTTTTCCATATCAAATCGCTGGTATCCTCTATGGAAGTAAACTTGAGATTTTCATAAACAGATGCAGGCAACTGTTTGTAATAAAACAATTCCTTGAAATAATCCGTATGGTTTTTCTTCTCTTTGTAATTAAATTTAACCACCGGAACATAAGCCATAGTATCACAATACAGCAATATTTCAAGCATATTCACAATTCTCGCACCCAATCCCATATTTAATGTATCAATATCAATCGCATAGTATCCGTTTTTCAATCTACGCTTTATCAGTATCGATTTAATAAATCTGCGAAACTGTCTTTTCCCTTTTGATAAAAAAGAATACATTATTCATATTGATTTAACAATTCAATAACTTTTTCTATTTCGTTCTCTTCCATTACAGGACTTATCGGAAGGCTCAGGACTTCATCATGTATGGTTTCCGTAACCGGGAAACACTTCTCATTCCATCCTTTGTAAGCCAACTGCTTATAAGGAGGAACAGGATAATGAATCAAAGTCTGTACACCATTGCTTTCCAAATAGGCCTGCAACGCATCTCTATTTTTTGTTCTGATTACAAACAAGTGATGCACATGTGCATCCTTATTTTCAGGGAGTAAAGGTAAAATAATTTTTTCATTTTTTATCTTTTTTGCATAACAATCTGCAATTTTTTTCCGGATTTCATTCTCATTATCCAAGTATTTTAATTTTATGGAAAGAAAAGCAGCCTGAATTTCGTCCATCCGGCTATTTAAACCCTGATAATCAAATATATATTTTTTTCGGGAACCATAATTTCCCAATGCCCGCACGACAGTTGCCAAATCCTCGTCGTTCGTGCTTACAGCGCCGGAATCACCCAAAGCGCCCAAGTTCTTTCCCGGATAAAAACTGTTTCCGGCAGCATCGCCCAAACTTCCTGTCCGTTTTTGAAATCCACCGCCGTGATAAAAAGCGCCAATTGCCTGGGCGTTGTCCTCAATAATCTTTAACCGGTATTTTGCTGCCAATGATTCGAGTTCTTCCGACCAACAAGTGCGTCCGTACAGGTGTACAACCAATATCGCTTTCGTTTTAGCGGTAATATGCGCTTCTATATCCGGAATCGACAGATTATACGTGCGAATATCCGGCTCCACAAATACCGGCTTCAACCGATTATCCGTTATCGCCAAAACAGATGCGATGAATGTATTGGCCGGGACGATCACTTCATCTCCTTCCTGCATGACGCCCATCTCAATATATGCTTTCAAAATCAGCCGCAAAGCATCCAAACCGTTGGCACAAGTAATTACTTGAGAAACGCCCAAATAATCGGACAATTCCTGTTCAAAGGCTCTCTCGCGATCTCCCTGCAAAAACCAACCGGAATCAATCACCTCAGCAGCAACACGTTTCAGTTCAATGGCATATTGAGCATTTACCTTTTGTAAATCTAAAAACTTTATCATATCAAAACTAAAAAATCTATCATAAAACAGCTGCTTGCATCACTTTTATACACTGAGAGATATGTTTCTGTTTACCTCGGTTAAAATCATCCGGATTGATTTTGTAATAAATATTTTGTTCATCTGTCTTTATCACCTCCGGACTAAAAGATTTTACATACCGGTGCGTAGTATTATCCCGCCGGGCATCGCTAAACTCTATTTTTTTTTCCAAAAATTCAAATCCGATTTCACTGCTGATAATATTGCCCAATACCGAAGCGCCCAATACGGCGTCCGGCGAAAACACCCAGCTCCCTTGCGTAAAAGTATCTTCCGTTATGTCATAAATTCTGGCCAAACCCAAGGCTTGATTCTTTATCGAAAACAAAAAATAGTAGTCTAAACCTGCTGCTTCTCGTAATTTATAATCACGTATCCACTGTTTTTGCTCTGCTATGTCCGGAGACGTATAATGAATATGTCTACTTAAACGGGGATCCGTACGCAAAGAAACAATAAATTCGGCGTCCTCTTCCGCTACAAGCCTGACTTGCAAGCCATAGCGCTCTAATGTGAAATTTTCCGGGAGTTTCTTCATTATCCTGTGATATTTATTGTCCGCCCGCCATCTACAACCAATTGTTGTCCGGTAATCCAACGCGCATCCTCGCTGATCAGAAACCGGACTGTGCCCGCAATGTCTCCGGCCGAACCGGGACCCAGCGGATAAACGGCATACATCCTTGCTACCAATTCCGCATCCTGATAGGTATGTTCGGTCATGGCCGTTCGTATCCCGCCCGGCAACACCGAATTCACCCTTACGGCAGGCGCCAACTCTACCGCCAAACTACGCATCAGACCGTCTACCGCAGATTTTGAAGCGGAGTAGGCGCTGAACGCTTTCGCCCCAAAGTTACTGATATTACTTGATATAAACACAATATTTTTTAATGCACCTTGATTAAGTTTCTTTTTAGTCAGTGTCTTAACAATCAAAGCAGCAGCTATAACATTGATATTGAATGTATTCTGAAATAATGCAATCGACAACATTTTTACCGGAACCATCTTAAAATAGCCGGCAGAATGGACAAATCCGGAAATAAGACAATTGTTTTCCAGGATAAATCGCTCAAGCGATCCCTCCAAATCAGGTAAATCAGCCAAGTCATATTCCCAAATCAAATGATTACGGTCTTTATCACAAGCAGACAAAGTTTCTTCGAGCCGCGCCCGGTCACGACCGGCAAGGATTACGCTGTAATCAGCCGAAAGACGGATGGCCGTTCCCTTTCCGATACCCGACGATGCGCCCGTCACTAATATATATGCCGCTTGTTCCATTTCTTACATTCAACTTTTTTGTTTATTCTCAAAAAGACTTATCACCCCGCCAATTGTTTTGGCATCCCGGAGTTCAGCAGCAGAAATCGTTATACCGTAATTTTCTTCTGCCAACGCAATAATCGACAACTGCGTGAGCGAATCCCACATGTCCAAATCAACCAGATGATCGTTCGGGTCTAAACTTTCCACTTCGAATATTTCGACCAATTGTCCAAAAAGTTCATCCATTTCTCAATAATATATTATATGATTAAACTGAAATTTCTCTAATTTCTGCTGAATAGCCGCCCAGGTCAAGCCTACGCCAAAGCCGGCAAAACAAACTTCATAAGTTGAAGCAAGCGCATCGGCGCCTAAATTATAACTGACGGCAAGCGGTACGGTAGCGCCACTCGCATTCCCAAAATTTTCCACAATGTTTGCCGGCATCTTTTCCCGGGAAACCCCTATCTTATCCGCTAATTTATTGAGCATAAATTTATTGGGCTGATGAAAAAAATAAAAATCAATGTCATCGGCCTTTTTGCCGGAAATTGCCAATAACTCTTCAATCATCGGAGGCACTTCTTTCTGGACAAAATTAAATACTTCATCGCCCTTCATCACCAGATGATCCAAACTTCTGAAATTGCCGTTTTCATCTTCTTTCATTTCAGCCGTTTCCGGACTACTGGGTAATTTAAATCCACCGGCGGGAATTTGCAACACGTATGCTCCTTTTCCATCCATATTCAGGACAGACTGAATCGTTGTCGGTTCCAGACTCCGTTCAACAACAGTTATCGTAGCGGCGTCGCCTGCGAGCGGATTACTATTCCGGTCCCGCTTGCTGATCTTCCGGCTGAGAACATCCGCATTCAACAACAGTACCTTTTTGATACTTTCCTGCTCAAGCAACATATAAGCCTGTAGCAAACCGATGATAAAACCGGCACAACCCTGGTTGATATCCATGCACAAAACATCCGTTCCGAGTTCCAATTTCCCTTGGATAATGTTACTTGTAGGAGGCAAAAAATGCTCTGGGGACTGTGTTACCAATAGCAATGCACTGATATCGTCTTTTTCCAATAAACCTTCATTCAGCAGATAATCAATTCCATACACGCATAAATCCGAAACATTGGTTCCGGCCTCTACAATGCGATGTTTGTTATAACCCATAGCCAATTTCAATTTCAATGACTTAGCCGGAGGAAAATTGTATTGAGCCATTTCGTCCTCAAACTTTATTTCCTGTTTGGGAAGTACGGTCAGTATGCCACTGATGCGCTTATTTCGAAAAGTAAATTTGAGGCTCATCTATTTAACGCCATTTTTTGTTAGCAAGTTTTCTATTTGTTCTATGGATGAAAAATTTTCCGGCAACACATCCATGCCATCAATTGATATGCCGAATTTTTCATCCAATGCCGTTACCAGCATCACCACATCAAACGAATCAAGCATTCCTGCCTCAATAAAATCCACATCTTGACAAAAATCAAATTCCGGCCTCAATTCCGCGAGAATTTCTATTATTTGCTGTCTCATTTTTATTGTTGTTTTATAAATGTATAATCTTTAAGTCCATCCGGCTTATAACCAAGCACTTGATATATCTTTTTCATTTTGTTGTTGTTGATATTCACCCATATCGCGGATTGAGCGACATTATTTTCTCCCATATAATCAAACATTTTCAGTAATAAAAATAAACCATTGCTGCTTTCGGTTGTATCTATTAAATGATTGAAATTGCAGACTGCTTTTTTCAAAGTAAAAGTCAGTATACCGGTAACTTTACTATTTTCGCCGTCACGATTTACCAATATTTCTTTTTTGCCTGCCATTTCCATTAATTCCTGTCGCGAAGGAAGTCTGTCCGTAAAGGGGTTAAATTTCGAATACAATATATCATATATCGTTGATACATCTTCCTGTTCGGCAAAATAGCCTGCAAATTCGCCTCGCGACTCAACGTGATTATTAACTTGCCGCTCGTATGTCGCATACAGGGCATAGCCCCCGGCTAACAATATATCAGTCAAATTAACAGACAATTCGGTCTTTGAAGGTATATTGATAATATCCTTACCGGATAATAATCCCAACAAACCGACAAGTTGATCTGCATTGGACGACAAATAATAAATCCGGGAAAAATTATCGTACGATTTCCTCAAAAGCAGGGTTTCGGAACATTCAATATATTCGACATTATCAAAATCTATGCCGAAATAATTTGAATATTGGGGCTTTCGTGAAATAAAATCCGCTATTTTCCCTTTCAACACTGCGTTATCGCCTACAATAAACCGATACATATATTTTTATCTATTATCTTGATTGTTAAAAAATTATGCCTTTTTTTCATAAACGCTATTCAGCATTTCATCTATATTTTTCCATGACAGAATTTCTTTAGATGTAAATTTAATCTTAAAATACTGCTCAATAGCAACAATTATTTGAATATGCGTCAAAGAATCCCATCCTTCTATATCATTGGATACGGTCTCTTCGCTCAAAACGATATTTTCGTCATCCAACACCTCTCTAAAAATAGCCTGTAATGCTACTAAAATTTCTTTCTTTTCCATAACATTTTTTATTTTATTTTCATTATTTACTTTTCCAGCAACTCTATCAAACCGGTATCTATGTGATATAAAAAACAGATTTTTCTGTTATTAAAAGCAACAGCCGGTACAGGCTCCTGCAATAACCGGAAATCTTTGCTTTCAAGCGCTGTAATACAATCCTGTATAGACACTACTTCATAGCAAAAATGATAAGCCGAAACACCTACTTTCTTCAAAATATTATAAACCGGAGACGTTTTATCCACCGGCTCTACAAGTTCCAGTAAAGGGCTACCGTTTTTTTCCAAAAAAGAAATATTTACATTCTGTATCGGATCATAAACAACGGGTAGCATTCTGTAACCTGCTTCCGTATACAACAACGCTGTATCTGTTATTGATTTGACAGCGATTCCGACATGGTGAAATATAGCATTCTCAAGCATCTTATTTCCTATTTTTTTTGTATATAATTACCGTTTCTTTCATATTTTTCTATGTCAAGTTTCCATAAATCACCCATGGGGAGGAAACCAAGACTTTCATAATGATCTTTCACTATTTCATTTTTAGGCGTTGGAATATATTCGCCTAAAAGTGTCGTAAATCCATTTTTTTTCGCCAAATCGACAATCGCATTCAACACGTATGATTCCATACCTCTTTTCAGTACACGGCAACTCATAAACCAAGTATCAATAAACAGTATTTTTTCATCCCGTTTTTCAAGAATAACGGCGCAAATCAAGCCATTGTCTCCAAATTTATCTTCCAATGTAAACGAAAGGGTCAAATATTGATCCGATTGAGATATCCGTTTAATATCATCTTCCGTGTACCTGATTGTCCGCAAATTAAACTGATTTGAACGTTGGGATAATTGTGCTATCCGTGGAATAGTGAAGCTATCAAACGGCTTTGTATCCGAACGCATGTCCAAACGCTGCAAAAAATCGGATTCATTCGTGAATGATTCCTGAAAAACAACCCGTTCCGCCTCTTTCTGATACTGTTGTGTCCGCTGCGAATCTTCACTCGAATAGGAAATAGTTTCAAAAAGATTCAAATTATAGAGATAATCCAAATACAACGCAGGGTCTTCCGGCAATTCAGGCACTGTTATCTGCGGAATATTTTCCCGGACAATACTCCTTTCAAATGGATTATCATCTAAAAAAACCATTGAGTCGAAGCCAATATTCAATATTTGCTGTATTTTTCGGATATTATCCGCCTTATTATCCCAACCGGCTATAAAAACCGCTATATCAGACAATTTCAGCACCATGTCCGGATGTTTTTCAAAAGGTTCCTTTGCGATTGATTCCGTGTTCTTACTGCAAACGGCAATAATAATTCCCCGTTGCTGTAATTTTTTGACCCAATATTGAAACTCCGTAAAAGCCTTTCCTATACCCAATTGCCCTATCTGAATATTTTCAATACCGTCGTCTCCGATGACGCCTCCCCAAACCGTATTATCCAAGTCAAGGATGAGGCATTTTTTTGACTGTCCCTGAAAAGATTGCACAATCCGGACTACCGACAAAGCAAAATCAGGCAACGCATCTATACTTACAACCATCTCTGTATTAGTATAAATAGATGCTGACCAGAAATGTTCTCGACCTATCGTATTCTGAATAACACTCAAATCGCATATATAAAGGTTTGCCGTTTGAACAGCCGATTCCTGCAAAAGAAAATTTAATTTTCTGAGTTGAAAAATAAATGATTCTTCTACTTTACTTGCATATTGACCAAAGACACGATCATCTTCTTCCGTATAATTACAGAAAATAATTTTCGATTGCGTCCTTTCCCGTAAAGCAGAAATTTTTTCCCGAACCGATAGAATTGTCCTTTCGGCAAACTGCTTTCGAGTATCCGGAGCGGTCTTATTGTACTTTTGGAGTAATTTATGACTTGATTCAAAAATCAAAACGACTTCCGGATCAAAATGATACAATTCCGAACCCGGATCAAAAATTTGCCGGTCAATCTGATTAAAATCCGCTTCAAACAAAACAATATCAAGATGGTATTCCACGCCCATCCCTCTTATTGCCTGTGCAATAAACTGGGTGGCCGTATCGCCTAAAAAAGCCAAACGCAACTTTTTCAGTTTCGATAAGTCTTTCTTTAAATTCTTTTTTAAGTCGTTAAATACCAACATTATATATTATATTTGCCATTAATGGCACAAATAAATTATTCCGCAATTTGACGGCTCAATTTCAGCCGGTCAATTTTCCCATTCGCAGTCAGCGGCATTTCGTCCAAACGTCGATACTTGGTAGGTACCATGTATTTAGGGACAAATTGCAACATTTCTTTGCGAAGCAGTCCAATAGTAATCTCGGCTTCCGCCTGGTAAAACAAGACAATTTCCTTATTCTCTTTGTCGTATACCACGCAAACCGTTTCTACAAGTCCGGTACCCAACACCGCATTTTCAATTTCGCCCAATTCGATCCGGTAACCATTGTGTTTTATCTGAAAATCTTTCCGACCCACATAAATAAACTCATCCCGGTCGTTCCGGAAAACAACATCACCCGTCCGGTAAATAAGTTCCGGATAATGTGTATTGAGCGGATTTTGCACAAAAACTTTCGCCGTTTTCTCCGGGTCGTTATAATAACCCAAGGCAAGCGACGAACCCCTTACGCACAATTCTCCCGGCTCATTTGCCAACGCTTCCTTGCCTTCATCGGTCAAAATCAAGACGCCGCTATTGCGACAAGCCTTCCCGATGGGCAAAGATTCTTCATCCGAAAATTCCCTGTCCACAATGTAATAAGTACAGTCTACGGTGATTTCGGTCGGACCATACAGATTGGCATACAAACAATGCGGCAAGTGCTTGCGCCAATAATTAAGGTGTTTGTTCGGCATCACTTCGCCGGCAAAAAGCACTTTTTCCAGGTATTCCGGTTTCTTTTGTTCCAACAGTTTGTAATTGGCGATATTGATCAGCACAAAAGGCACCCAAAACACAAAATTCACCTGCGATTGATTCAGTAAATCCATCAAACGGGCAGGAAATGCATAATATTCTTCGGGCACAACAAGCAGTTTGGCGCCCGTTGCAAACATCAGGTACAAGTCCAAAGTCGAATTATCAAAATAAAACGGCGCCTGATTGGCAATGACGGTATGCTCGTCCACCGAAAAAGTGGAAATTGCCCAATCAATATAATCGACCACTCCTCTGTGCGAAATGACAACGCCTTTCGGATTGCCTGTCGATCCTGAAGTAAAAATTGAATAAACAGGGTCTGTATCTATAACTGCACCCAATGCATGCGCTATCAATTGCGCTGAAGAAGCGGCACATTCGGGTATCTCTTCTATACAAATTATTTCCCCCGTATAAAATGACTTTAATTTATCCAGATTCTCCTTATTCGTCAGAATTATTTCAGAACCAAGTGAATCAAAGATACTTTTCAAGCGACTTTCCGGCGATTTGGTATCTATCGGCACATAAAAATTACCCGAATAGCCGATAGCAGCAAAACTTGCCGTCATATCACAACCTTTCTGCATGAAAACGGCCAGCGGTTTATTTTTCACACCTAATGCGATAAGGCAGGTAGCGATATTTTGTGCCTGCCGTTTCAATTGACCGAAAGTCAAAACTTTCTTGGTATCATCAACAGCTATTTTATCAGGATACAAGGCGGCTGTCCGGTCAAGATATTGTGTAACGTTTAGCTGCATCCCAAAACTGCTTTATATTGTAGAAACGCTTCATAATCCCGGATGTAATCGTTTGTGTCGTATGGATGAGAAGCCAATACCAAACAGATAGCGCCCGACGAAAAATTACTCAAATCCCGCCAGATTCCGGGAATAATATGCAAGCCGAAATTAGGCTGATTCAAGGATACGGTTTTCTTGTTGTGTCCATCGTCAATGGTAACATCAAAGCTACCACTCACAGCGACAATCAGTTGTTGCAAGGCCTTATGCGCATGACCACCTCTGATTTCTCCTGAAGGAATATCATACAAATAATAAACCCGATTCGTATCAAACGGTAAATCCAAAGAATTATTCAAAGCTGTAATATTCCCTGCCCTGTTGTGTATCTTAGGCAAAGTAAGCACATTACAATTATAAATCGTAGCATTCATCCTTTTTTCATCTTTAGAAACAATTCAAAATCTTTGATATAATCGTCTTCCCTGTAGCGCGTGGAGGCCATAACCAAACAGACGGAATTAGTTGAAAAATTCTCCATTCTTCGCCAATACATTCTGGGAATATACAAGCCTTTGTAAGAACGGTTCAGGGAAAAGCGATTTTCTGCTTCTCCATCATGCAAAACCACGTCAAAACTTCCGGACAAGGCGACAATTACCTCTTCCTGTTCAATAAAAGCATGGCTACCACGAATCTCTCCACCGGGCACATCGTATATCCAGTAAACCCTTTTCATATCAAACCGCAGTCCGATACCTTTTTCAATGAAGGAAAGATTACCCCTTACATCCAATATCCGCGGAATATCAAACAATGCGACCTTATTTTCTTCCATATCACTAATTGGTATTTACTCCCTCCGTACTACCCCTCATAAACAGGATTTTGACCGTTTGCAACATAATTAACAAGTCTCTAAGCACAGAATACGTGTTTATGTAAATCAAATCATATCGCAATTTATCTTCGACTGTCGTATTGTATTTCCCTTCGACTTGAGCTAAACCCGTTAAACCGGCTTTAACCCGGAGGCGGTATCGGTATTCCGGAATTTCTTTCTCGAATTGGCACGCAAAAAAAGGCCGCTCAGGTCTTGGTCCGACAATGCTCATATCACCTTTCAAAATATTAAACAATTGTGGAATTTCGTCTAACCTTACAGCTCTTAAAAATTTACCCAATTTAGTAATCCGGTTATCTTTATCTCCTGCTAGCACTGGACCTGATGATTTTTCAGCATCCGGTATCATGGTTCGAAATTTGTAAATATTGAAAACTTTTCCGTTTCTTGTCAAACGCTCCTGGGTATAAAAAATCGGGCCTCCATCCAATTTAATTAATAAGGAAACGATTATTCCAAAAGGTAAGAAAAAAACAAAGGCTATAAAGCTCCAAAATATATCAACGACACGTTTCACGAAATTTTCTTCCGGTGAAAGTCCAAATACAGGAATATGGAATGTCGGAATATCGTCTGTTTTTAATAAAGAAGATGACTTCAGACTTAAATCAAAATATTTGGGGACATAAAAAAACTCTTTTTGATATTTAATACAGAATGGCACTAACTCCTGCCTGATTTTTTGCAAAACATCAGCACATACAAACACGCAATCCACCGATTTGAGTTTTTTCCAGATACCCGGGTCTAAGGAGTTTTCAATGCCTTCTATTTTATAAAAATGAGCATACTTGGTTTCGATAACATTTACCAAGCGGTCTCTATCCATACCAAAAATAAAAATTTTTTTTACACCATGTAATTTGATATCAATAAACCAAAGCAAAAAACGCCAAATTGACAGCAAAATAAAATAAAATAGCGCACTCAAAAGGATTACACTTCTAGGAAAAGCTAAGGCAACATCTCTAACAAAAAAACAAATACCCATAATCCCTATCGTAAGGGAAATTGAAACAAGAAAGACTGTATAAAATAATTCAAAGAGTTCTTTCCGCATCAAATTGTATAAGCCAAATGCATACATCAAGACCAGATAGAACAGTCCAATAAAAGGATATACTATTTTAAAAGCCGCAAAATTCCGTTGGAATTCGGCTAATGAATCATTCTTTTCTAACAAGAAAAAAGTAAAAAGTATACATCCATAAATAATTATAATATCAACTAAAATATATAATATTCTTTTCATAGGGGCAGACAAAAAGGCCAAAAAGACTATAAATCTGTATTCAATAATACAGATTTATAATCTTTTATTAAAAATATCTTCAAGATAAAATTATTTTCTTTCAACCATAATCACAACTCTGTTCCAATCGTTTTGAGAAAATGGCTGTTCTTGATCTCCTTTCCAATCAATAACTAAACGATCTTGATTTATACCAAGACTTATCAATTCTGCAACGACCGCATCAACTCTTTTATGGCTTAATTCTAAGTTATACTTTGGATTACCTGTATTTTTATCGGCATAACCGATCAAAAGCAATTCGCTATCAGATACTCCATTCAAGTATTCTACAACATCAATTAATTTTTGTTGTTCAGAGTTTTCTATAGCATAGGAATCCAATACAAAGCGAATATACCCAGGCAAAGATGATTTCTCAACAACCTGTGTTACAACAACTTCTTTTTCATCACAACACTTCTGCAACTTATCCAATAAATCTTGTTGTCTTTCCAAAATATCCTGATGATTTTCTATTAAATGGCGATTTTCATTCACTCTTTTATTCAAACGATCAATTTCGTCCTGCGTTAGTTTTCCTAACGAAGTGAATCCTTTGTTGAAGGTATACTGCACTCCTAATCCTAAGTTGGATACTGCATCAAACATAGCGGTTCCTTTATAACCGTCAAATTCAGGATCGGTTACATTACCTTGTGCTTCTAAGAAAACACCTATATCAGGGGTCACATTATAATTGGCGCGAAAACCCAACTTGAGCACAAAAGAATAAAAATCAGGCGTAGTATATTTATTATTAAATGCAGCAATCGCTCCTACGCCGGCAAAAGGTATAAAATCAAACTTATTGAGCTCCTGATAATGTCCTCTGAACAGATTTGTCAGATTAAACATCAAATCGACAGTCGCGGTTCCATAATTGAATTCCTGCAAAAATCCATCTTTAATACCTTTCTTCGCCTCATTACTGGAAACCAACTTATAGCCATTGGCGGCACTTACGTAACCACCTATAGGAGTTCCAATATGAGAATCATTGTTATTGGTAAAATAATACGGCGTTCTGTGCGTTACGAAATTAAACCCTCTTAATACACCGCCATTCGCTTGAATACGCGCACCGAAATCGGGCGTAAACCATTTACCCACGGTAAAAGCGCCCCCAAAGGAAATCCTTTTTGAAAGATCATAAGCCTTGTCTTGTTCCGCCATTAGTATATTAGCATTACCTCCAAGAGAAATGAACCAATTATTTACATACTGATTCTTGTTCAGAGCCTCTTCTAAAGTGCTCTCCTTGCTCTGTTGAAACTGAGCATTAACAGAATTTGCGTAGGTTAACGCAACCAAAGCAACCAAAAAAACTGCTACTTTTCTCATAATTATTTATCTTTTAATTTATTATTACTTTCATTTTAATTTATTATTCACTTATTTTAAAACAAATCTGTTACTTCTTTTTTATAAATCAGTATCAGACCCGTAGCCATAACCGTAGCCATAGCCATAGCCATAACCAGATCCATAACCATAACCATATCCATAACGATTTCTCTTATCTGTGCTGAATCCGTTTAATACAAGATTCAAACTGTTTAATCGCTTATTGGCAAAAATACCATTTGCAAGAGAAATGGCTGACTTGGGTGTTAAATCGCTTCTTACAACAAAAAGAGAAACATCTGTAACCCGATTTAATAAGAAAGCATCTGACACACTACCTACAGGTGAACTGTCAACGATAATATAATCATATTTTTGACGCAATATTCTGAACAAATCATCAAGTGTTTTTTCTATTAAAAGTTCATTTGGATTCAAAGGAACAATACCTGAAATCAAGACATCCAATTTTGAATCATTAATATTCTTATAGATCAAATTATCAACATTTGTTTCTTCTCCCGTCAAAAATGAAATAAGGCCTACCTGTTTGGGAAGGTTCAAATAACTATTAATTTTAGGACGCCTGACATCCAAGCCTACTAATATTGTTTTATACTGCAGAGAAAAAATCATTGCCGTATTGATAGCCACAAATGTCTTCCCTTCTCCACTTATCGTAGAAGTAACCAAAATTGATTTCTTTTCAGGTGTATCCAATGCAAACTGAATATTCGTACGCAATAACCTAAACTGCTCTACAATGCTTGATGTTCCATATTTTGAAACGACTAAAGGAGTCTTTGTCTTTACAATAGGTAAAGAGATGATAACAGGTAAATCCGAAAATCTTCTGATCTCATCTTCGCGACTCAACTTATAATTCAGCATTTCACGGATACCGATTATTAAATACGGGAATATTATACTTGCCATTAAACAAATTAAATATATATACAATCGCCGAGGAGAAACCGGAAGGGGGGATGATAAAGCATACTCAAGTACCTTTGCATTCGGTACTGCAAGCGCAAGCGTTAATTCGACCTGTTGTTGTCTTCTAAGTAAATCATCAAAAATACCCGATTTGATCATTCTATCTCTCTCCAAGTTCAACAGACCTCGTTCGAGTCTCGGTACATCCCCTATATTAGAAATATAGTAATCAGCCGTATTTTCATATTCTTCCTTTTGCTTTTCCAAAGACTGCCTCAGACCCTTGGTGCTATTGCGAATATCTTCTTTTAATGCAACGAGTCTCTCATCTATCCTTTTAACAGTAGCTATTGGTTTTTTCAGAAAAGATTTCATCAAACGTTCTTTCTCAGATATCAAAGCATTGTAAGATTCAATGCTATGCGCTAAATATGAATTTAACATACCTGCTAATGAAGCCGGTAATGTAACATCTCCTTTTGCAATTTCTTTTTCCAGAAAAGATAATAAAATAAACTGTGTTTCTATACCTGCTAACTTCTTTACATACTCATCATCGTTGGTTAAAAGTATCTGAGATTCCATCTCCAAATCTGAAGCAATATGATTTGCTCGCTTGAAATCTTCAATATTCTGCTCAGATAAACTCACATCTTCTTTTAAATCATCAATCCGCTCTCTTATGAAGTCCGAAACATTGGAAGCAGCCCGCGTCGTCTCTGATTTGGTATCTTCATTATACAATTCAATTAATTTTGTAAGAAAGTCTTCGCCTCGCTGACGATGCGTATTCTTCACGGACAACTTCAATACTGAAGTCTTTTCATTGACAAGCTCAAGATTCAACAACGTGACATAATTCTTTGCAACCGACAAGGGTGGAAAGATTTCAATGTGCAATGGATACTCTTTTTTCAGTACGGATACATCATCCGCATAAAGAAATAAATCACCTATAGGAGTAGACAAAACGGCCGGCAAACTGGTATATTCGTCTGAAAATAAAATAGCGCCATAAGTTCCATCTACCCGAATTATATTATTATTTGTAAGGGAAACTTTCAGTAGTAAAGAAGTAGTGACCAGTGAATTGATAATTGTATTATCCGTAAAAACTTTTACCGGAATTGAGCGGTAGAAATTTCGGTTATTGTCCCCATACAATTCCGTATCTTTAAACTTACCTTTAACAGTGTAACGGACAAAAACGCCTTGCGCAATAACAACTTTTTCTATCAAGTCACGAGATTTGAGTGTCAGCATCTCATTATCCACATTACTATTGCTGGGATTGAGAACACCCATTTCTTCCAGCATCGAAAACTCAGTATTGCTAATTCCTCCTTGCCTACTATTTCTCAGAATGATACTGGCTTCGGCATTATAGATGGGCGTCGAATAACGCAAATAAATATAACCTACTAACAGACAAAAGATAACAGAAAATAGAAACCATTTCCAATGAATTAAAAAACTCACAAAGAACCATTGAAAATCCACCTCTTTCTCCTTGTCGCTCACACTACGTTTCCTTTCTTCGTTTTCCATTGATTACTTATAAATATAACTTTATCTACTAACCGCTAATATAAACGATGTTATTCCTATCACAAAAGTTGTCAAAGATATAACAAGATTTACGCGCGGACTGATATCCACTTCATGGGTTTTTATCTTAATCGGTTCCACATAAATCATATCTCCTTGTTGGAGATAAAAATCAGGAGAGGAAACAACATCCATACGGCCTACATCCAAAACTTTCATCACAAAACTCCCATCCGGTAAACGCCTCGTAACCTTTACAGCATCCCGCTTTCCATGTAAGGTGATATCACCTGCCAAAGATAAAGCTTCCAAAATGTTTATATGGTTCATCTCCGACGGCACAGTTTTCCAACCCGGAGAACCAACTTCTCCCATAAAATACAACCTGAAACTCAGCAAACGTACGGTTATTATCGGCGCATTCTCCGCTTGTAATAATTCTTTAACAAGCATTGCTTTAAGATGTCGTTCCAACTCTGTTTGGGTATAGCCGGCAACTTTTAGTCTTCCCAATTCCGGAAAATCAATTTCTCCGTTTTCGTCAATTAAAAATGTTTGTCGCCCAAGTCCCTGATCAATAGAATTTTCCGAGCTATTTTCCGTTGTTGCTTGTGGTATAAGCGGTAAGTTAAAATTCGCTCCAACCTTCGGTTCACCCAACACATTAACAGAAATACCTAAGACGTCACCCGGTTTTAAGCGAATGGGATTCTTATCGTAGAAAGAAACCCATGCTTCGTCACTTCTCTCATCGTCTATCTGAAACAAAGGTACTTTCTTGGATGTTCCACAAGAGGTAACCAAAATCAGCAAGGCAAAAGAGAAAAAAATCTTAGCCTTAATTTTCATGTGCTTTTCGTACATTTCTTTTAAGAATAACATATCCTCCTGCCAAGATACACAAGATAGCCAAACCTCCACCTATAGGCGTGTTTTCATCTGAACCCGGATCTCCCTGAGTACCGCCCGGGATAGACGGCGCACGGAGTCCACCTCCCCTCGTATTGGCATCGTTGTTTCGCGTTGTCGTTACTGAAGAATTTTCTTCTTCAGTTGTCTTCTTACTAAATATACCTTGCGCCCTTGTTGACCCTGCGATCAAAAACAAAAGAGTGAAAATTAATATGATTGATTTTAGTTTCATTTTTTAAAAAATTTAATGTATAGTATTTCGTTTATATAATTGAAATGTATTATATGCGATGCTTTATTCAAGCATCGCATATCTGGGTTTATTATTTATTCAAAACTTTCCGTACAGCTGCTTTTTCACCTGTAACATTGACAATATAAACACCTTTCTGACCCAATGGAACTGAAAATTCATCACCGGTAGCAACACCAATTGCAATAGTGCGCCCTGTCAAGTCTACTACCTGGACTTTATTCCCTATAAGTAAGTTTTTAACTGTTAAAACATTATTGTTGGTATAGGCATAAACCTCAGTCTCAGAAATTTTCGGCTGATCAATAGCCGTAGCTACCTTATTAATATACAAAACGAAACGATTATCGAACAAACCCGGTGCGCTTGTCTTGAAAGAATACGGTGATACCAATAATTCGGTTTGTTTATTGGTTTCCTTGTCCAGCAAGAGAGCCGAGCGAACTTTATTATTTACCAGGTCTCTCAAATCAAAAGTATATTCACCGGCAGCAGGAACGGACAAGCCCAATTTGATTTCACGCGTACCGTTAACGCGCGGCAATCTGTTGACAAACAATGGTAAAATTTTGCCCCTGTCGGTGGTAATGCTCCATAGTGCAGGTGAAGAAGAATTAGTTGTAGCTAAATTTAATGCATCTTCTCCTGGCATGAAATTTTCGTCATAAGTATCCGAAAGCAAAATATATATACGTTCAAATTTATTATTTTGATCTGAAACAGAAAGATATAAAACATCTTTTGTGAGATCTTCCGTTTGTTCTACAGAACGAAAAAGATGCCGATTATCCGGCAAATCTGATGTATTCAACAAAGATAAACCAGCCGGATTGAACACCATATACGTACCTGAGTCGGCTACTTGTACGTAAAAAGGAACATAAGGAGAAAGTATAGGAGTCTCATCTATGGAAACAGTACTAATAAATACTTGTTGATAACCTGAAGTGGTACGAGTTTTTCCATCAGTCGCCATATACCAAATAGCTGTTCCGGAATAGTTTATAGTAGCGCTATTCATTGCAAAAGAAGAGGTATTAAGACCGCCTATAATACTCCAACCTTTATTATCCACAAAGTCGTCGGGCAGCCTTCCTCTGTCTGCAAAAGAGAGCCTCTTCAATTTAGGAGCAGCGTTAAATAATTCCGCCAGATCCTGCTGACGAACAACAAAATCCAACTCCATATCCGTATTGCCGCCATAATTTACGTCTCTTGTCATTCTGTATCCTACGCCTTTCTCCATTAGCTCTGCGTCTGCAGGAAACCACTTCCAGTTATCGGTAGTTAGTCCCTCGTAAGCCCTATTCACTGTATCGAATTCAGCGATCCAATACTGACTACCACTTAAAGTGCGATTACCATATATGGCAGGAGCTTTGGTAGACGGCACTTTAATGCTATCAAGATACACATTGAAAGGGAAAGAAATAGGGTGCCATCCGTTATCGTCATTCCCTGTAAAAAGTTTACGGACAAGGACAGGTCCTCCTGCTTCAATTGCAGTACCTAGTCCCACATTCATGAGAAGACCATCCCGAACATCATTAGAATACAGGATGAGACTGTCTCGAAAAGACAAAGTAGCACCCAGCTCATTATCTATCCGCCCATTTTCCGTCGAATCCGCACGAACATGGACAGGACCCACAGATAAAAATTTGCCCTGATCGGCAACATACATATCTCCTACTATCGCTACCGGAACTTGCCCCAGCAAATTCGTGATAATCAGAGATGATAACAAAATAGTAAACAATTTTTTCATATTCATCTTTTTATTTAATTATTTATTTGTTCCAAAATTATTTTTTCTCTCATATTCGCTCGCTGTATTTCAGCGCTATCCCTAACATCAACACCAAATTCCACTAAATCCGGGATATTTATCACCATATCTTTAGGTATGTTCACCGGTGATATAAGTTTATCTTTATTTGCTTCAAAAATATATACCCAAAAAGCAGGATTACCATAATGCTGCTCAGATATGGCAGGCAAATTCACATATTCCGACTGTGATCTTAAAACAGGCTGTAGCTCATCAGAAGATTTATTTCTGCTTACGAAAAAAACGATGACTGTAACAACAACAGCAGCAACAGACAACCACCCTGCCAAATTATTATTTTTTCGTTTAGAGGCATGCACGTCTTCTTGCGGAACAATCACATCACCAACCTTGGCCGGTCCACGATGCGGCGCTTTTGAAAGCGGTTCATTATGTGCAGATTTTCCTTGGCTATCATTCGTTCCGGCTTCCTTCTTTTCGTTCGCCGTAGTAACTGGTTTTACATAATTTTCACTTACAACTTTATTATCTGCCACCGGAGGAGATGAAACTTCCTCTTTTTTAGGAATAGGAATAACGTTCTCTACAGCAGACCGGCTAATTTCTTCTCCTTCTCCGTTCAACTGTTGGCGAAGGTAAGTTGAGGGCGTAAAGAGAATCTTTACATCTTCATCACCTTTTTTTACCGGACGAAAAACGCCCACTTTCGATGAGGAAACAACTTTACCTTCTTTCAAAGGCGTCGAAATAAATGCAGAAATAGCCGTAAAGAAATTTTTCTGTTCGAGTTCTGTGGTTTCAAATACTTGTTTATCAGAATAATCCGGCTGTTTTTCCGATTTAAATAAAACAGTACGTCTACCGGATAAAAATTTTGATTCCAAATAGCCAAAATCTGGAACCACCACCTTTTCTCCCTTTAGCAAGGCGCTAACAATAGCACGCTCTACTTCCGGGAAGAAATCTGCTTCTATTTGATTTTCTTTTAACATTCAGAAAAATTTATCAAAATGAAAGTAACACTAACGCGAAGAAATAAAATCTATTTCTTTCTCTACAAAAGGAATATCTTCTTCTTGGATTCTCGTAAGTAACTCTGATAAAGAAGTTTTCATCGTATACAAATATGCCTCTCGGTAGTCTTCGTAAATTTCCGTCATCAACCCTTCTTCTTCATACAAAGATTCTATACCTTGTTCATATCTGCTAACTAGCCCCTTCAGTTCATTTTCAAAACCGGAAAGCACTGATAAAAACTGCTCCAAAACGCTCTTTTGATGAGCAAATGATGTCTGTTTTGCCATAAATTTATTATAAAAAATACAAAAATTAAAACAATTACGAATGTTCTTTCAAAAACTCTACAAAGATAAACGTATTTATGCAACATTCTTTCATGAAATATTACCCGTATGACATGTATTTTTACCTTGTCGGATAATGATGAGCTGAAATAACTATTTTTTTCTTATTTCCATCGCTTCGAAAGTTCTGTCGGCGGAAAACCAAACTGCTTTTTGCAAAATTCGGAGAAATGCTGATAGGATGAAAATTTATATTCATTAGCAATTTCTTGTAAAGATTTTATTCCTTGACTAATCTCTACTAAAATATGCTTCGCTTTCTGCTTTTGAATCCATTGATAGGGAGGCTCATTGAAATATTTTGTAAACTTCTTGATAAAACCGGAAGTAGAGTAATTCGCTACAATGGCCAATTCCTGAACATTTTTGACGGATAAGTAATTATCCATCACAAATTTCACAAATTGAAAATTTTTCGACAGAATAGGCCTAAAAAAAGAAGATAGCTCATCACTTCTGTAGTAAAAAAACAAAAGAACAAATAATTCTTGCCTTTTTAATCCAAAAAAGTAATCAGCATTACAACCATCTTTTATACCGGCGTCCAACAATGACAAAAAATGTAGAATCGTATTTTTTATGGTTAATTTGGAGAATTCTTTGGGGTCGCCTTCAAATTGATGCGCTAATTCGGCAAACAAATTTTGTACTGAAAACAAAAATTCAACAGGAATCAGACAAGTCATCAACCGAGTGGGTTCGGATGCTATTAGTTTGAACGAAGCATTGTTCGGAACCATAAACATCTCTTCCGAATGTATGGTATATTTCGTCGTAACGTTGATAAAAACATCGATTTTGCCTTCTATTACAAAGAAAATGAAAGGTTCATGAGAACCGGATTCCACAAAATAATA
Source organism: Dysgonamonadaceae bacterium (assembly GCA_031289145.1). GTDB lineage: Bacteria > Bacteroidota > Bacteroidia > Bacteroidales > Azobacteroidaceae > Azobacteroides. The sequence continues at coordinate 62,817 of JAITQA010000067.1, forward strand.
TTCCGTTGGAAAATAAAAACTTTCCCAAACAGTATCGAGATTCATTTGAGGCTTCGTATGTCCTGAAACAGTAGCTTCACTATGCATTGTATTCATCCGATTTAACAGCTAATTCATAAGTCCTGTTTTTCAAGAATTGAGAAAACAACTTTTCATTTTGCATTTTTTGTTGTTCTTTCGGTAAAATAGGATCTCCAAATATCAAATTTATTACTTTCCCCTTTTTTGTGTCTAACTCATGACACAGACGTATTGTTCGGATGCGCCAATCTATCTTGTCCAAAAAATTGAAAAACCAAGAATTTTGACCTGATATATAGACGGGGATTATCGGCACGTTGGCTTTCCGGATTAGTTTAATCACTCCTTCCTGCCATTCTCGATCCTTTACTTTATTTCCGCCTATATTTTTGGAAACCGCCCCTGCGGGAAAAAAACCCAAAGGATGATTCGACTTCAAATGTGCTAAACATTCTTTCACCCCGGAAAGGCTCGATTTTCCCGAAGTATCCGGACGATACGGATTGACTCCTATGAAATGATCGGCCATAACGTCAATCAAACCCAACATCCAGTTTACCATTACCTTAAAGTCCGGTCTGATCTTGGCCACTTCTCCAATCAGCATGATTCCGTCGATATGTCCATAAGGATGATTGGATACCGTGACGAAAGGCTTTCCTTCGAATTGCCTGAGTACATCTATATTATGAACGACTCTCGTGATTCCCAGACCATCAATCATGGCATCTTCGATATCGGTTCCGGTCTTATATTTACCGGAATCGTACACTCGGTTTACTTTGTCAAAAGCGGCAATTTTCGTGATACACTTAGCCAAAAACGGACCATAAGGTTTTTTAAAAATAGAGGAGGCGTTCTGAAACACCTCCATATCTATTAATTTTTCCTTCACTTCTCAATCGATGAAATCAATGGTTTCTTCCCCAATTATCTGACGCAAAGTATTTTTCAGTTTAACGTACTGGATAAACAAATCGTGTTCCGCAATATGTTCATCATCGTGCATAGGACTCTTGAAATAGAACGACAACCAGGATTGGATGCCACTGAAACCGGCGCGTTTGGATAAATCGGTAAACAAAACCAAATCCAAGCAAAGCGGAGCTGCCAGAATGGAGTCACGGCAAAGAAAATCTACTTTCAACTGCATCGGATAGCCTAACCAACCGAAGATGTCGATGTTATCCCAACCTTCCTTGTTGTCTTTGCGTGGCGGATAATAATTGATGCGCACTTTATGGAAGATATTACCGTAAAGTTGCGGGTAAAGATCCGGCTGCAAAATATTGTCGATGACCGAAAGTTTGGATTCTTCTTTTGTCTTGAACGATCCGGGATCGTCTAAAACTTCTCCGTCACGGTTGCCCAAAATATTGGTAGAGAACCAGCCGCTCAAACCAAGCATACGGGTTTTCAACATGGGAGAGATAACCGTTTTCAACATGGTTTGCCCTGTTTTAAAGTCTTTTCCGCAGATAGGAACTTGTTGTTGTGCTGCAAAATCCCAGATAGCAGGCATATCCACTGTCAGATTGGGGGCGCCATTGATATATGGAACACCTTCCTCCAAAGCAGCATAAGCATAAATCATAGACGGCGCTATTTCCGGATTGTTTTCTTTCATAGCTTGTTGCAAGGCCGGAAGTGATTTATGTACATCACTGATTTTAGTAAAGACTTCCGTACTTCCACACCAGATACAAACCACTCTATCAAGCTGATTCGTGGCTTTGAAATCGCGGATATCTTTGCGCACCGCTTCTTTCAAATCCCATTTCGTGGGTGCGTCTTTTACCCAGGTTCCGTGCAGTCTTTTTACAAAATCTTGATTGAAGACGGCTTTCATCGGTTTGATTACCTGCAATTCGTCTTTCACTTTGTCCAAATCCTCGACGGTTAGTACTTCCGCATGACGCGCCGCAGCATAAGCGTCATCTTCAAAAATGTCCCATCCCCCGAAAACGATATCGTTAAGATCTGCCAAAGGCACGACATCTTTTATTTTGGGAAAACGATTTTCTTCTCTTTTCCCCAAACGAATCGTAGCTAATTGAGATATAGACCCTACCGGTACGCCAGCTCCCTTCCGGGAAATCATTGTTCCGGCTATAAATGTAGTAGCAACAGCGCCACCAACGCCAATAACAAGGACGCCAAGTTTACCTTTAGCTTCCTTCACTTGTACTTTTTCCATAAAACAATTTATTTATATATTACTTATATTTTAGCGGCTGAGAAACAACATCAGTCGTTTTTTTTAATTTACACCTTAGTTATATATACTAAGCAAAAATTTTTCCCAGTGTTCCGAAATCAGCTATCACCACATCCGCACTTTCACCCTGAGCGTCATCCGACTCCCAGCCGACACCCCGAAGCCATATTGTCTGGCAGCCTATACTCGCTGCCGGAAAAATGTCTTTCTTATAAGAGTCGCCGATGACGACTACTTCCTCCGGATTCAACTTCAGCGCTTTCGCCCCAAAGGCAAATATTGCAGGGTCCGGTTTGCGAATCCCGACTACTGCGGATTCGATTATATCTGTAAAATAAACACTTAAGTCAAAATCCTTCAGAACGGTTTCTATATTTCCATAAAAATTGGAAACCAGCGCCAGCGGATAAAGTGAAGCCAATTTTTTCAAAACAGGCCTTGCTTTTTCAAGCACAACGGTGACAAAGTTATAACATTGATTTGAAATAGCAAGCGAATATGCCAAAGAATCTGTATCTTTTGGCAAAAAAAATTGTTCAATAAGCCATTTTAACTGTATTCCCGTCTTCGACAGCAAAACATCTTTAAAGGTAAAACAGGGCTGAATGACCGGATGAAGCGCCAGATAGCGCTCTCCGTATACGTATGCCTCCCTGAACTGAGACTTATTTACCGGCACACCGTTTTTGACGTATGCATCCCATAGAACTTCCGCCCAATGCATCCCATTGGTATCTATGGTGGCGCCATAATCAAAAATTATCCCTTTAACTTTATTTATGTCTAACATCGTTTCAATTTCAAATCAGCGAGCAAATTTAGCTTATTTTATTCAATTTTCTCAATAAAAACTGAACAAATTCGCTCATACTTCACAAGCATATAAATCAGCATAAAGTTTAAAACCGTCAGTTCGAAAACAAAATAAACCCATGGAAATCCGGAGAGTACGCTCCCGAACAACACAATAGACCGCAGGTTAAACGAGAGCATGTTGGTATACTTCAACAAGGGAAAACTCTTTTCCCTGTATGCCAAACAAAACCATTCCGGCGCATTCCCCTTGTATTTTTCATTAATGACAGACAACATCCGTTGTAGATTTTTTGTCCATAACTCCTGTCCGACAGTATAAAAAAGATACATCCGGTCGAAAAACTTCTGAAGCGGTTTATCTTTCCACTTATAAGACCGGTATTTTTCCTTTAATGCGTACGAGTTATCCAATTCACTGCCTTTCTTTCCTTTTAAAAAAAGGAGGTGTACATTCCGGTAATAATCGGCCATGGCCGCCTGTTTACTGTGAAAGTAACCGGCTATCAATGCCAAAGGCAGAATCCAGCAGCCCCATTGCGGCCACAAGCGACACATAATGGCTATATAAATCGCGCCAAACCAGAAATCGCCGCAGGCCCCATCAAGTATGCGTCCCAATTCCGATTTTTGACCGGTCATCCTGGCTAATTGGCCATCGGCGCTATCAAAAGAATTGGCCCATATCAACAGGAATACGCCTAAAAGATTTATCCAAATCTCTGTGTAATAAAAACATACACCAGCCGCCACCCCAATGAAAATGGAAGCAATGGTGATCTGATTGGGCGTAACACCCAATTTATTGAAGAACAGCGCCCAACGGTAACCAATAGGCCGGTAGAAATACAAATCTATAAATTCTTCGGTATCTACTGACTTTAAACTTGATTCAAGCGTCGGGTTATTTTGTTGCAAATTCATAAATACATTGTGCTATATGAGGCGCCGCCTGTAATCTACAGGGAGCGAAACTCGGCCAGTCGTTAAAATCAATGATACGGATAATTCCCATTTCGTCCACTACGCAATCGCCACCGTATACGTGAATATTTAAAACACGGGCAGCCTTGCTGCATATATTGCTGAGTTTTTCCGCATCGAAAGGTATTCCTTTGGCTTTCCCATTGATGGCTTCCAATCCAAATTTACTATGATTCAAATCATTAGGATAAAACCAATAGAAAAAATCGGTATTTTCCACTCCGTAGAATTTTATCAGGTCACCTTTTAGATGTTCATTCAAGACAGCATTGGGAATGCCACGCAAAGCATATTCATTCAGCAAATCTTCTGTTTCTTTACCATTCTTTGCATAAGTAACATCCTCATAATGAATGGCATGAGAATCACCTCGCTTCACCCAGCAATAGACGCCTAATTCGCAGGCTTCAAACGGCAAATTATCAGAAGTCGATACAATCAGGCTTTTTGGATGCGGTATTTCATTGGCAATAAGTATATTTGTCATTTTTGCCCGGGTACAGTTTTCTATACCGTATCCGGAATTGATAACTTTTTTCCCTTGATCTTCCATCAACTGCAATTTTTGGATAGTCGCAGTATCTCTTGCCATATTGAAGATAATATCCGCATCAATCGCCATTTCTTGAAATTCCTGTTCGGAATATTCCTGCACTTCACAACTCATTTTTTTCAGTTGTTCGACAGTCAGGTCAAAGATGGCGGCATCATTTCCGATGTGATTGGGCGAATATTTATTTCCTCTTCGAACACCGGCAATCTTCAGTCCCGCAGGGACGGATGACTTCTCTACAAACGATGAACCGTTGTGCGAAGCTTTTCCATTGTGTGAAATATTTCCGTTTTGCAACCATTTTTCAGCCTTGACTATATCCGAGGCATGGTCTACATCAATAATTTTTTGAAAAGGATAAGCCTTCAATTTGAATCCTTCCTGAACTAATTGGCGTTGAAAATTTCGCATCCTCGACATACCGGTTTTCAAACAGTTGCTCAAAACGTGAATGGCGGCCGGTGTAAGACAATAAATTCCTCCGGAAATATATTTTTCCCGGCCATCCGGCTTGTCAAGAAAATCATTTATCGACATATCATTTTCGTTGACAGAAACATAGAGTGGTTTCTCATCGTCGATATAATCGGTAACTGCCATCATCCCGTCGTTTTCCTCATCCGTTTCGAATTTACGGATAAATTCGGTAAACTCAGCCTCATTAAATACGGTGTCAACTGTTGTCAGGCAAAATTTCCCCTCCTTTAAATAAGGACTCAATTCAAAAAAACTATGCATGGAACTGGGCGTGGAACGAACCACCAAATGAATAGGGAAGTCGGCTTTTATCTGTTCGATGTGTTGCCTGACTTCTTTCATTTCTTCATTAACGATTACCGAAACGGAGACTGCATTGTTTTTTGAAAAAACAGCAATCAACCTATCGATTAAGGGCACGCCATTGAGTTCGACCAAAGGTTTCGGAAACGCAATGCCTTCCTCAACCAAACGGGATCCCTCTCCTGCCGCTATTATTGCATAATTCATTATTCTTTTTTAAAATTCAAACGTGCAAAAGTGCAAAAAAACTTTAACTCAGGCAAATATTTAGGCCTTTTTTTTTATTCATCTTCTTTTGTCAAATCTAATTTTTCATTATCTGAACCTCTTTCAAAATACTGTTTTTTCAAGGGGTTAGCATATATTTCCTTGTCAAGAATACGCGCATTAAATATATCGATTGCCAAAAATATTGCTTCACGGAACAAACTTTCCGGACTCTCGTTTTTTCCTGCTTTCTCATAACAAGGTCCTTGGTCCGGAGCTGTCCTGACAAACGGCAGGTTAGCCGCATAACAAACGCCCTTGCCCATGGAAAATGAACGAAAAGGCGTCAAGCCCTGATCATAATACATGGAGAGAATAGCATCGAATTTCTGATAATTGTCTGTTGCGAAAAAACTATCGGAAGAATAAGGGCCAAAACAGATGACACCTGCATTGTTTGCTTCTTTTATGGCAGGGATGATGATTTCATTTTCTTCTTTGCCGAATTGTTGCTCTCCGACGCCCGCACCCGGATTCAAAGACAATACAGCAATTCTGGGAAATGTAATCATAAAATCATGAATCAAGGTATCGCGAAGAATCTGTAGTTGTTCTTTCAACAAATCCACCGTTATCCCGGAAGGCACTTCGGCGAGTGGTATTTTATTCGTGGCCAAGGCAATTCTGAAACTATCGCTTATCAGCATGTTCAGGACTTTTTTCCCGGACTGTTCCTCAATATACGTAATTTCATCCTGATTGGAAGGAGCGCTTACCAATACATCAATCTTACCGGTTTTCAAATCGTCCACCGCTCTGCGGAAAGCTGATTCGGCGAATTTTTCGGATTCGGGCGTGGCTTGTGAAAACGTCACGGCGACGTCCTCATTTCCGCAGTTGATTACATTCAGACGGTTAAAGCCTGCATCTTTAGCCTGTGCTATGTTGTTGATATTAACCGGCGGAAGTTCTAAAGCTTTCCGGTGGTATCCCAGCACTTTTGAAGAGCCATAGACGACAGGTATACAAGATTCATAAATCCTTATATCATCAAAAGTCTTGAGTATTAATTCATAAGATATGCCGTTGATATCGCCTTGGCTAATCCCGACCTTTATCATTTTTTCGCTCATGTGATTCTTTTATTATTGCGTCATTTTTCAGAAAGCAATCAATCAATAAAATGTAAACTTTTGAAAATCATACATTTGTATAAAACTAACCGCTTTGCATGTTTTTTTATCCGAATACAAAAGTAGTAATATTTCCGTTAACGTCAAAAAGTAAGTCAAATATTAACTGAATTCCGAAAATAAATTTGTAATTTTGCAGGCTAATAATTGCGACTTAAATTATGATTGAAGAAAATATTGTTTCGGAAGAAAATAAAAAAAACTTGAATTTTATTGAGCTTATTGTAGAAAAAGACTTGGCGGAAGGCGTCAATAGCGGGAAATTGCAAACACGTTTTCCGCCCGAACCGAACGGATATCTGCACATTGGCCATGCAAAAGCGATTTGTATGGACTTTGGTATTGCGCAGAAATACGGTGGAATATGTAACCTGCGATTCGATGATACCAACCCTATCAAGGAAGATATGGAATATGTTGATTCCATTATGGAAGATATACAATGGTTAGGCTATCGTTGGGGAAATGTTTATTATGCTTCCGATTATTTTCAGCAATTATGGGATTTTGCCGTTCAGTTGATTAAAGCAGGTAAAGCGTATATCGACGAACAAACTTCGGAGCAAATCGCCCAACAGAAAGGAACGCCGACAAGAGCCGGCGCCGACAGTCCGTTCCGGAACCGTCCGGTTGAGGAAAGTCTCGAACTGTTCAACAAGATGAACACAGGAGAAATTCCCGAAGGGGCAATGGTTTTACGCGCTAAAATCAATATGGCCAGTCCCAATATGCACTTCCGCGATCCGGTCATTTACAGGGTAATCCATACCCCGCATCACCGGACGGGCGATACTTGGAAAGCCTATCCGATGTATGATTTTGCGCATGGACAATCGGATTATTTCGAAGGCGTTACACATTCCATTTGTACCTTGGAATTTGAGGTACACCGGCCTTTATACGACTGGTTTATTGATGAATTGAAGAAAGAACGCCCTCAAGACGAAGATTATCGCCCCAGACAGTTTGAATTTAATCGGCTGAACCTTACCTATACGGTGATGAGCAAACGCAAACTATTGCAGTTGGTCAAGGAAGGGCTGGTTTCCGGATGGGACGACCCGCGTATGCCAACTATCTGCGGTTTTCGCAGAAGAGGCTATACCACCACCGCTATCCATCATTTCATAGATAAAATCGGTTACACGAAATTCGATGGAATCATTGATTATGCGCTCTTGGAACATTCTATCCGGGAAGACCTGAATAGCAAGGCCAAGCGAGTATCGGCCGTACTTAACCCCGTGAAGTTGATTCTCACCAATTATCCCGAAAATCAAACCGAAATGATGGAAGCGCTCAACAACCCGGAAGACGCATCTATGGGTAGCCACGAAATTGCTTTTACAAGGGAATTGTATGTTGAACGAGAAGACTTTATGGAAGATGCCCCAAAGAAATTCTTTCGGATGACTCCGGGGCAGGAGGTCAGACTGAAAAATGCCTATATCATTAAATGCACGGATTGTAAAAAAGATGAAACCGGTCGCATAACGGAAATTTATGCAGTGTACGACCCGCTTACGAAAAGCGGCATGCCGGAAAGTAACCGCAAAGTGAAAGGCACGATACACTGGGTTTCCGTAGCGCATAGCATTCCAAGTGAAGTCCGTTTGTACGATAGACTGTTCAAAGTAGAAAATCCGAATGAAGAAAAAGATACGGATTTCCGCGATTTGATAAATCCCGATTCGTTGAAGATTTTAACCGGCTGCCGCGTTGAAAAAGAATTGGAAAATGCCCAAATTTTGGAAAATTTTCAGTTTCAGCGCATAGGCTATTTCAATGTAGATTCGGATACAAAAGAAGGAAAATTGGTATTCAACCGTACAGTTGCGTTAAAGGATTCCTGGCAAAAAATAAAAGATAAATAATAATAGACAAAAGATGTTTGATGACATGTTTGATGACATTTTCAATGACGATTTTTTCAAAGAAGAGGAAGAAGAACTTTTTCCTGATTTCTTTTATAAATGGGATGAGGCCGTTAAAGCGGGTAAAAATCCCGGCTATTACGAACAGGAAGAGCTAACCGATATTATTGATATTTATATAGCAACCGATGATATCGGACGGGCTAAGCATGTCATTGACTATGCGATGAATATTTATTCGGAAGACGAAGAACTGATATATGAGATTCTTTTATTGCTGAACGATTATGAGCGATGGAACGAACTCCTGTATATATGCGAGAAATACAAAGAGGAAGCCTATATATATGGAGACGGGCATAAACTGGCTGCTTTGCTTCATTTGGGAATGGAAGACGAAGCCTTTTTATTTTTCCGGAAGTTAAAAGCAAAATATATCCATGACAAAGAAGAATTATCCATCATTTACCAGTCGATGGGAGAAGCCTTGCAAGATGTAGACCTTTTTGATTCGGCATTAGCGCTGGTCCGGGAAGGGCTTGAATTATTCGGGGAGAACGTTGATCTCTATTGGATTCAAATACAATGTTATTTGTCATTAGATGACAAAGACAAAGTGATTGCGCTGACTGAACGGATTCAAAAATTGAAACCCCTTGACGCCGAAAATTGGCATAGGATAGGCCTTGTTTTCCAGGAAATAGAAGATCATGAGAAATCAATTGATGCATTGGAAAATGCACAATCGCTTGGCTATGAATCACCAAATAATTTGTTACATTTGATTCATGCTTACGGAAACAATAAGAATTACGTGAAAGCTTTGGAAAAAGTAAAAGAATTAATAAATTTGTATCCGGATAATTATTTGATTAATTTGATTGCAGCAAAATTATGCTCGCATATTGAAGACTGGGGAGAGGCTTTAAGATATATAGATGAAGCAATTAAGTTATCGCCGGATATTGATTCTCTGTATATTTACAAAAGCAGATTTCTACAGAATATGGATGATTTCAAAAAAGCAAAATTAGCGTTGATAGAAGGAATTAGTGCAACTGATGACCCGGATGGCGAACTAAAGAAAGAATTAGGCCGGTTAGACGACCGGTTTCTTGGTTCACGCTGAGGAATAAACAAGAAAGTATTATTACCTTAAATTAAATATAAAACAAACCGATTATGGCGAAAATAAAAGGAACAGTGGTTGTCGATACGGAACGGTGTAAAGGTTGCGACCTGTGTGTTGTGGCTTGTCCTACGGATGTTCTGGAATTGGCTAAAGAAGTGAATAGTAAAGGGTACAACTACGCCCGGATGAAAAATCCGGACGAATGTATCGGATGTGCCAATTGTGGATATGTCTGCCCTGACGGATGTATCACCATTTATAAGGTTAAAATATAGAGAGTTATGGAAGATGAAGTAAAGTTAATGAAAGGGAACGAGGCGATTGCGCATGCAGCGATTCGCTATGGCGCTGACGGATATTTCGGGTATCCTATTACACCTCAGTCGGAAATTATGGAAACGCTCATGGATGAAAAACCATGGGAAACGACCGGAATGGTTGTCCTTCAGGCTGAAAGTGAAGTGTCGGCCATCAATATGGTTTACGGAGGAGCCGCCTGCGGAAAGCGGGTGATGACCTCTTCTTCCAGTCCGGGAATCAGTCTGAAACAGGAAGGTATTTCCTATATGGCGGGTGCGGAATTACCGGCTTTGATCGTAAACGTTATGCGCGGAGGTCCCGGATTAGGAACTATCCAACCGAGCCAAGCCGATTATTTTCAAACGGTTAAGGGTGGTGGCCACGGCGATTACCGCTTAATAACCTTAGCCCCGGCATCGGTACAGGAAATGGCCGACCACGTAGCATTGGGATTTGATCTGGCTTTCAAATACAACAATCCGGCCATGATTTTGGCCGACGGTGTAATTGGTCAAATGATGGAAAAGGTAATACTGCCTGAACAAAAACCAAGAAAAACCGAAGAAGAAATCCGGAAAGAACAACCCTGGGCTACGCTTGGAAAAACCCACGGCCGCAAACCGAATATTATCACTTCTCTCGAATTGGATCCGGCTGTGATGGAACAGAACAATATCCGCTTCCAGCAGAAATACAATCAAATAGAGGAGAATGAGGTGATTTATGAGGAACTGCTTTGTGACGATGCAGAATACCTGATCGTTGCATTCGGTTCTACCGCCCGTATCAGCCAGACAACGGTGGAACTGGCCCGGAAAGAAGGTATAAAAGTAGGCCTTTTCCGTCCCATTACACTTTGGCCTTTTCCCAAAAAGAAACTGAAAGCATACAGCGAAAAAGTAAAGGGAATTTTGACGGTCGAATTGAATGCCGGCCAGATGGTGGAAGATGTAAAATTAGCTGTGGAATGTAAAATTCCGGTCAATTTCTATGGACGATTAGGTGGTATTGTTCCTACGCCGGATGAAGTACTGGATGAATTAAAGAAATTATTATGAACACATTAGAAATAATCAAACCGGAAAATTTAGTTTACGGGAAGCCCCGTTTGATGAACGATAATCCGATGCACTATTGCCCCGGATGTAGTCATGGCGTTATTCACAAACTGATTGCAGAAGTTATTGAAGAAATGGGAATGGAAGAGCAAACCATCGGAATCGCTCCGGTCGGATGCGCCGTTTTTGCCTATAACTATTTGGATATAGATTGGCAAGAAGCCGCTCACGGTCGTGCACCGGCGCTGGCAACAGCTGTAAAACGCCTGAATCCGGACAAAATGGTTTTTACGTACCAAGGCGATGGCGATTTGGCCGCTATTGGAACGGCCGAAACAATTCATGCCTGCAATCGCGGTGAAAACATTGTAATCGTTTTCGTCAATAATGCTATTTACGGAATGACCGGAGGCCAGATGGCCCCCACTACCCTGCTCGGCATGTCGACAGCGACTTGTCCGCATGGACGAAATGTCGAACTGAACGGTTATCCTTTAAAAATATCCGATTTATTGGCACAATTAGACGGAACGTGTTTGGTAACCCGACAAGCGGTACATACGGCGGCGGCTGTCAAAAAGGCGAAGAAAATGCTCCGCAAAGCTTTCGAAAATTCCATGTCCCATAAAGGAACTTCGATTGTGGAATTTGTATCTACCTGTGCGTCAGGATGGAAAATGAGTCCTGACCAGTCTAATAAATGGATGGTTGAAAATATGTTTCCGAAGTATCCTTTGGGAGATTTGAAAGACATTTAATTAATTTATGAACAGATGAAACACGAAATAATTATTGCCGGATTCGGTGGACAAGGCGTCCTTTCCATGGGGAAAATCTTGGCCTATTCCGGATTAATGGAAGACAAAGAAGTTGCATGGTTTCCCTCTTACGGGCCGGAGCAACGAGGTGGAACCGCTAATGTTACGGTTATTCTGAGCGATGACAAAATTTCTTCGCCGGTATTACACCGGTTCGACATTGCCATTATCCTCAATCAACCGTCTTTGGAAAAATTTGAAAGTCGCGTCAAATCCGGAGGTATCCTGATTTACGACGGCAATGGTATCACAGCCCCACCTACCCGGAAAGACATCCGAATTTTTCATATTGACGCTATGAACACAGCTGTAAATGAAGGAAATGCAAAAGCATTCAATATGATTGTCCTGGGTGGAATGTTGAAAATAGAGCCGATGGTCACAATGGAAAGTGTGATGAAAGGATTGAAAAAATCGCTTCCCGAACGTCATCATAAACTTTTGCCAATGAATGAAAAAGCGATTTTAAGAGGAATGGAGATAATCGAAGAAATCTGATTATTTCATTTGAAAAAGAAGGTATACATATCGCTCCTATCCCTGTTTTTCCCAATAATTGTTTTTGGACAGGATACCATTCCGGCTATCAAAGACAATCTGCCGGAAACACTCGAAAAGGAGGTTATTCCGATTGATTCCCTTCTTGCCGGTGAGCCGGATATTACGCAAGATTTACCCATAATGTCCGGTTCCATAATGACTGTCGATTCAAGTAAATCTGTTAATTATTGGCGCATTACCGAACGAACCGGCGAGATATTTCCCGTCAGACCGGATACTTTTCTGACGGATTATTTCAATCGCACCAATGTGGAAGGACAAGGCTTATCTGTCGCTTATCCCGGCAATTTAGGTTTGCCTTCCGAATCCCGGGTTTTTTTCGACAGAGAAGACCGGTCGGAGTTTATGTTTGGGGATGCTTACTGGGCATACGCTAAACGTCCGGACAATTTCCACTTCATCAACACCAAAATTCCCTACTCAAACCTTTCCTATCAAACAGCCGGTAGTCGCCAGAACAAAGAAGAAAGACTTCAAGCGCTGTTGGCTTTAAATTTCAACAGACAACTGAATATCGGTTTCAATGTGGATTACCTTTATGCAAGAGGATTCTATAATTCACAAGCATCTAAGCATTTAGAATGGGTTTTGTTTGGAAACTATATTTCCGGCAAACACCAGGCGCACTTGTTTATCAATCCTGAAGATTATATAAGCGGAGAAAATGGTGGATTGGCCGATGACCGCTGGATTACCCATCCGGAAGAAGTGGACAACCGGAATGCCAGAAGCAAAGATTATCCGACAAAGATTGATAAAACATGGAACCGGATGAAAGGAACCCGGTATTATCTGAATTACCACTATAATTTAGGGTTTGACCGTAAAACGGAGGAAAAAGATGAAGAAGGGAATGAAATCAAACAGTTTATTCCGGTTTCCGGCATCATCTATACTTTTGATTATACAAACCGGAACCGTTTGTTTTATACCAATGATTCCGCCAGTGTAAATAGATTTTACAATTATGTCGATTTTTTTAATCCTGATCAACTCCGGGAAAAAAGGATGCTTCGTGATTCTACATCCTACAGTTCGATGCGAAATACCGTTGGACTTTCACTTAGAGAAGGATTCAGCAAATGGGCAAAATTTGATTTGACCGCTTTTATTACCCAGGATATCCGGAATTTTACCCTGATGGATACTACCTTGAAAAATATGCCGGATACAATTGTTTTCGATGCTTTTAAAAACAAACAATACGCAACTTATATTGGCGGCGAATTAATAAAACGGACAGGGAAAATATTGACATACAACGCACAAGGAAACCTTGGCATATTGGGCTATAATCTGGGGGATTTCGATATATCCGGAAACATAGAAACCCGTATTCCCTTCTTACATGATACGGCTTCTATTATTGCCAACGGTTACATAAAAAACCTCTCGCCTACTTTCTACGAAAACAATTATCATAGTCAGTATTTTTGGTGGAACAATGATTTCGGCAAAGTCAAAAAAGTCTATTTTGGAGGCGCCGTTACGATTCCGCATACCCATTCGCGATTCACCCTCGGCGTGGAAAACATCAGCAATTATATTTATTTCGACGAAACAGGCTATCCCAAGCAAGATGGGGGAAATATTCAAATTTTAGCCGCCGGTTTGGAGCAGGATTTTCACTTGCGTGCCCTGCATTGGAACAACCGCCTTGTTTACCAAACATCGTCCGCGCAAAATACCATTCCTTTGCCGGATTTGACGGCTTATTCAAGTTTATTCTTACAAATTGTTATCGCAAAAGTTTTGACGATTCAAATGGGCGTCAATGCACATTATTGGACAAAATATTATTCGCCCGTCTATGATCCTGCCACACAGCAATTTCGCTTGCAACATGACAGTAAAGTCGGAGAATATCCCTTGCTGAATGGTTTTATTAATGCCCACTTAAAACAAACCCGGTTCTTTATCGAATACTACAATGCCGGTTCTATGTTTCTCTCTCCTGCGGAATATTTTTCAATTCCACACTATCCGGTCAATCCTACCGTACTCAAATTAGGTCTTTCGATAGATTTTCATAACTAAAATAAAGAGAGCGCCGGAGCGATGAAAACGAATAAACTATTGCTACTATTCATAAGCCTGCTTGCGCTTTGCTTGCTGGTTATGTTTTTCTTACAGCTGATTATAAAAAATAATCCGCTAAAAAAACGTGATTTACCGGAAATCAAGAAAGAAAACACATTAAATGTTGTAACAGAATACAATTCGGTAGATTACTATGTTTCAGGCGATACGATTTCCGGTATGCAATATGCCTTATGCAAATACATCGGCAAACGTTCCGGCTTGACCGTCCGAATTTTCCTGGAAAACAACTTAGCTATTTCCATAAAAGGCCTGGAAGATAAAACGTATGATATCATTGCGCGTAATATACCGATAACCAATGACAAAAAACATTTTATGGCTTTTACAATTCCGGTCACCCAAAATAAACAAGTACTGGTACAACGAAAATCACGGAAAAATGACAGTACTGATTTTGTTGCGAATCAGATTGCATTGGCAAATAAAACCATCTATGTAACAAAAGATTCTCCGGCTATCCTCCGGCTAAAAAATTTGTCGGAAGAAATTGCAGAAGCTATTTTTATTGAAGAAATCACAGCGTATACTTCCGAGCAACTGATTTATATGGTTGCCCAAAAAGAGATTAATTATGCTGTTGTGGATAAAGAAATCGCCTTGAAAAACACGAAGCTATTCCCTGAATTGGATTTTGATACCGACATTAGCTTTACACAGCTTCAAGCCTGGGCTGTACGAAAAACTTCACCTGTTCTGTTAGACAGTCTCAATGTTTGGATAAAAGACTTTAAATCAGGTCAATCAAAAAGAATATAAAATACCGGATTTATTTGGCTATTTTACTTGTGTATATCCGAAATAAATGTTAAATTTGCACCGAAAAAAATCACTTTGATTATGACAAAAAAAACAGTCAAATTTAGTTTAGTCTACCGGGATATGTGGCAATCTTCCGGAAAATATCAGCCGCGTGTTGACCAATTACGACAAATTGCTCCGGCAATTGTCAATATGGGTTGTTTTTCAAGAGTCGAAACCAACGGCGGCGCTTTCGAACAAGTAAATTTACTTTATGGCGAAAATCCCAATTTAGCTGTAAGAGAATTTACGGAGCCTTTTAATAAAGCGGGCATACAAACCCACATGCTTGACCGCGGATTGAACGGACTCCGAATGAATCCGGTTCCGTCCGATGTAAGGAAACTGATGTACAAGGTAAAACATGCGCAAGGCGTTGACATCACCCGGATATTCTGCGGCCTGAACGATGCGAGGAACATTATTCCTTCCATCGACTATGCCAAAGAAGGAGGTATGATACCCCAGGCTTCCCTTTGCATCACCTATTCACCCATTCATACGGTGGATTATTATGTAAACTTAGCCAACCGGCTTATTGAAGCCGGTGCTGAAGAAATTTGTCTGAAAGACATGGCGGGTATCGGCCGGCCGTACAGCAACGGCCAGATTATCAAAGGAATCAAAAAACTTCACCCGGATATTCCCATACAATACCACGGACATTCCGGCCCCGGATTTTCCGTAGCATCTATGCTGGAGGCTGCCAATAACGGTGTTGACTACATTGATGTAGCCATGGAACCCTTGTCTTGGGGTATGGTGCATCCCGATGTAATCACCATCCGAGCGATGCTGAAAGACGCCGGATTTTTGGTTCCGGATATCAATATGGAAGCGTATATGGAAGCGCGCCGCTTGACTCAGACATTTATCGACGACTTTTTGGGATTCTTCATCGACCCGAGCAACAGAATTATGACATCCTTGCTGGTCGGATGCGGACTTCCGGGAGGCATGATGGGTTCCATGATGGCCGATTTGAAAGGGATGCACGGCGCCATCAATTTAGCGCTCAAACAAAAAGGGAAAAAAGAAGTTTCGCTCAATAATCTGGTTGTTCAATTATTCAAGGAAGTGGAAGATATCTGGCCTATGCTGGGATATCCGCCCTTGGTAACTCCTTTCAGCCAGTATGTAAAAAATACCGCCTTGATGAATATCTTTGCTGCGGCAAAAGATGAACCCCGGTTCTCCATGATTGACAAAGACAGTTGGAACATGATTCTGGGAAAAACAGGAAAACTTCCCGGCCCGTTGGCGCCTGAAATTATTGAATTGGCAAAAGCCAATAAGCTGGAATTTTATGAGGGAGACCCACAGGCTTCTTTCCCGGACGAATTGAGCCGTTTCCGGGAAGAGATGCAAACAAATGGTTGGGAAGAAGGCCTCGACCAGGAAGAATTATTCGAGTTTGCCATGCACGAACGCCAATACCGCGATATGAAATCGGGTGCAGCCAAAAACCGCTTCAACCTGGAACTGGAACAAGCCAAAGAAAAAGCCGGAACGCCAATCATTGTCAAACGTCCGGTGGTAGAAATTCCCATGTTCAGTTTTGAAGAAATCAGCGCGGAATATCCATCGGCAAAACCGGTACATGCACCTTGCAAAGGACAGGTTATCTGGCAATACGACTTGATGGACGCTTCTACGGCTCCTTTTGAAGGTGCGACTATTGAAAAGGGAGAAAATCTTTGTTATATTCAAAGCTATTATGGAATTGAACCTGTAAAAGTCGGATATAGCGGAACAATCGTCGGAACATACATAAAACAAGGCGACCAGGTACAAAAAGGAGAAATCCTGGCATTTGTTAATTGATTATAGTTCTTTGAAAGAAAAACGGTTGTATATTAATTAAATATACAACCGTTTCGTTTTTTATTGTTGTTGTCTCACCAGGACAACACAATGTTTTATCAACTCCTTTCTAACTTAATCTAAAACGCTCTATTTTATAGCATTTTACAAAATAAAAAAATCAAATAAGATAAAGAAAAATCAAATGAAATAAAAAAAATTCTTACCGCAATTCTTACCGCAAAGATTTTTCATTATCTTTGTAGTGTTAAATCAAAAATCAATGTTATGGCATCAATTAAATTTTATCTCACTCGTTCAAACTCAAAGGTTGAAACGTCAATCTTTTTTCTTTTGAATTACGGAGCGTTCAAGATGGTATCTGGAAAAAAGAAGTACATACCCTTGAAATATTATACGGATGAATCAATAATACCAACCTTTTGGAATCCCAAAACAGGACGTGCAAAGGAATCAAAGAAATTTCCACAATACCCGGAATTTAACGCTCGTTTACAGGACATTGAAGATACAGCGCTAAGCATATTAAGAAGGATACAAAACGATGGG
>JAITQA010000070.1 GCA_031289145.1 Dysgonamonadaceae bacterium
TGAAAATTTCGCCTTTCACTTGACCTAAAAGTCCAGCAAATGGGGACAGTACTTTAAATAATACACAATAAATTTCATTTCTTCAATCTTTTTTGTAATTTTGTCACGAAGTGTATTTATTGCGTTTTAATTTAAAAATATGATGTAAAAATAATAATAATAAAACCGTTTACTTGTTATTTAAAAAACTATAGACTTATGAAAACAGTGCATATCGGCTCCATTATCAGGCAAAAGGTAAATGAGAGCGGAATATCCGTAAAGAATTTTGCAAAAATGTTACATTGCAGTGAGAGTAATGCCTACTCTATATTCAAGCGCAAGAGTATTGATTCGGAATTACTGGTGCTTATTTCCGAGATTTTAGGCTACGACTTCAAATCCGAATATGGAGAACCGTGCAATACAGGCCAAGATTGCATTGTCCTTATTAGAACCAATAAAGCCAAGTTGAATGAATTACGGGAAGACAAGTCAATAGATTTCATCAGTTTCGAAAATTATTCCAAATAATTAGTAATTATTTTCAAAAATAGTGTAACAAAATGGTTGTTTGTCACAAAAACATCTCCTATCTTTGTCACATAAACAATATTGACTGATTTTTATACCAGACAAGGCTCGCCACCTTGTCAATATAAAAAAGCCTTCCCGGAAGGTTCAGACCCAATACGCATTATGAGAGTATAAACGAATATCACAGAAAGGCGCCGTAAAGGTAGGAATTAAGACTGAATCTCCAAAATTCTCTGCAAGGTCAGGCAGTTGGACGTGTCCGGTTTGCAAAATGCAGACTGGTTGCGGGAAAAAAAGAAATGAACAAATAAAAAAATAACAATATTATGAATGGTTTGAAATTAAATGCTTTAGCAAATCAAACATTATCCGGAAAAGAAATGAACAACCTTTATGGAGCAGCAGGAAATTGTTGCTGTGGGTGTAGTTCTGAAGGATCCGGTGGGTCAAGTACAGGTGATAACTTTAAGGCTAATGATAAAAAAGACTTAAAGAGTCCCAATTGTAATCCTCTCCCTGAAGTAGTCATTGATCCATAAAAGAACAAATGGATATAAAATCCACCAAGAGAATTATTCTAAAGCTCTGCTTTATGAGTAAATCAAGAAAAGGGGGTGTCATAAAAACATTCAAAGTATAATTTGACACATCCCTTTTTTGTTAAGTATTAAATTATAAATAAATATATTATGGGAAGAAATATTCTTTTTTTTATGTTACTCCTTTTAATGGAAATTGTTTATATTCGCGCTGTAGAAGCGCAATCCTCGTACCCTTCTCAATATTCCTATTTAAGTAATTATATCGGGAAAGATCACATAAGAACATTAGATTCCGCCCGTCTGAAGATTACGTATTCCCTGAACTATTTGCCGGATAGTATGAATACTCAAAACATAATCAAAGACCGAAAAACATTATTAATAGGAGATTCTATAAAACATTTTTTCAGTGCATACGTTCGGCAAGCAGATTCCGTGCTTACTAAGGATCATGATAAAGGGAAAAGTTCCGCTCCTATCAAGCGGGCGCCGGATATTCTGGGCGAGGGTTACAATATTTATACGGATTATCCGAATGTGGGCAAAAGAAGAGTTTTGGAATATATTACCGAATTATCTGCTTATGAATATGAAGAAGATAGGGAATTTCCAGAATGGATATTTGAAGATGAAACCTGTACGATACTGGAATACTCCTGTCAAAAAGCAAGCGCCCATTACAGAGGGAGGGACTGGACTGTTTGGTTTTCCACTTCTGTGCCGCTGAATGTCGGACCTTGGAAGTTAGGTGGATTGCCCGGCTTGATTATGAAAGCATACGATAGCCGGAAACATTACCTGTTTGAATGTATCGGCATAGAACAGCTTAAGAAAAAAGAACCAATTATCAGGAAAATCAGATTCCATGATTATTCCAAATGTACAAGAGAAGAATATAGGAAAACCCAAGCACAATATTATAATGATTTTATTAATTTTGAATTATCGTTGGGTTTTAACGTTAATATCGTAGATGATAACGGCAATGTTGTCGAGCATTTGGAAACACCCAATAAAAGATATGAAGAAATACATGTCATGTGGGGTACAAAAGTTAATATTGCGGACAGATACAGAAAAATACCGTATAATCCGATTGAATTAGAATAATACATTATGTATCTATACTACAAATATATAGTTATGATTTTTGTATTTCTGGCGCCATTTTTAGGTAACGCTCAGGAACAAATCCTTATTCAAGGAACTATTATCGATAAGTCCGGCAAACCGATAGACGGCGTATTTGTAGTGTTAAGCCCTCAGAACAAAACAACAGTGTTAAGTTATTATTTATCAGATGCAAAAGGTCACTATCAGTTAAAATATTCCGGGAATGTTGATACTTTACAACTTGTATTAACAAGTTTCGATTATGAGAAAGCCATCCGAATTATCTCAAAAACTTCACAAACAATCGATTTTAGTCTGGAATCTCAGCCTATTTCATTAAAAGAAGTCGTAATAAAAGCCGATCCGATTTCACAAAAGGGAGATACGATAAAATATCTGGTTTCGTCGTATGCCAATGAAAACGACCGGGTAATCGGAGATGTATTGAAAAAATTACCGGGCATCGAAGTTTTGTCCGATGGCTCTATTCAGTATAATGGAAAAGACATCAATAAATTTTATGTGGAAAATTTAGATCTTTTGCAAGGTCGTTATGGTATAGCCACCAATAATATTTCCGTAAAAGATGTTGCAGCTGTTGAGGTATATGAAAATCACCAACCGGTAAAAGTCTTGACGGAAACAAATCCGACGGATAAAGCCGCAATTAACTTGAAATTAAAGGATAGCGCCAAAGGCGCTTTGGGAGCTATGGCTCAATTAGGCATCGGTGGAAAGCCCTTTATTTGGGATAATGAATTAGTGTCGCTCTATTTTGCTAAAAAAAAGCAAAATATCAATACCTACAAAGGAAATAACAGCGGAAATAATGTGGAGAAAGAACTCACGGCATTTTATTCCGACGGTACAAACTCATCATATAACACGGGGCAGTTTTTATCCGTTCTTTCTCCTACTCTTCCCCCAATCAACGATCAACGCTATTTGTTTAATGATGTGCATACTGCATCAAGTAATTTTTTATTCCTTTTACCGGATGATTATGAATTGACAACAAATATAGCTTATCAGAATGATCGCCGTACTAAAAACAGTTATTCCAATTCCACTTATTTCCTTCCGGACAAAGAACCGCTCGTTCTTGAGGAAATAACAGGAATTTCGCAAAGAATCAATAAATTGGATGCCGCTATAAAAGCCTCATCCAATAAAGAGGATTTCTATTTTGTCAATTCGCTGAATACAAATGCTCTATGGAATACAAATAAAGGCAATACTTTTACGGGAGACTCAATTGCTCAAAACCTGAAAACGGATTACTATAACCTGTCCAACACATTCAATTTGATTAAAACCTTTATGGATGAGAAGAAGTTTCAAATGCGTTCTTATAACGGATATATACAAACGCCACAAGAACTTAATATTTTCCCCGGTATGTATGAGGAAGTTATGACAAATAATAAACCGTACGACAAATTAATACAATACACAAAATACAGTAATTTTACATCCAACTCCTCCGCATCTCTTTATTTTACAAAAAACAGGTTTTCACAAAGATATTCGCTTGGGCTGGATGTAGATATCCAGAATTTGAATTCATCATTAAAACCTTTTTCCGACAATACTATTATCAATACGCCTGATTCGTTGAAGAATGATTTATTCTGGCAAAAGTACAAAATATTCTTTACGGCGTATTATCGTTATCAATGGCATGCTTTTGATATAATAACGGAACTCCCGTTGAGCTATAATTTTTTGCATATCGATGACCGGTTCCCTCAAAAAAAACGAACAGACAATGAGATTCTGTTTAATCCTTTCATATCGGTTCTTTACAAATTGAATGGATATTTATCTATTAAATTCAGCAATATTTTTAATCATGATATTGGGAGTCTTCAAAATACTTATACCGGATATATCCTGAACAATTACCGAAATTTCAACAGGAACGACGGACAATTGTACGGATATAAAAGCAATTACTCAACTCTGACGAGTAATTATCGCAATGTGCGCAAAGCATTGTTTGCCCAAATGGCTTTGGTTTATGAAATATTTACGTCCGACATGATTCGTGAACAATATTTTATCGGTGACTTACAGATACAGAGCCTTATTAACAAACCAAGTATTACAAAAACATACAGCATAAACGGAAGCGTTAGCAAAAATATCTATGCCTTGCGTAGTACCGTTTCCTTGTCGGCAAACTACAACGATATATTTTCATCTCAAATAAATCAGGGAGAATTGGTCGATTACAGATATTCGATATATGCAATTAAACCTAAAATAGAATCTAATCTTGCCTCTTGGGGTAGCTTGAGTTACGCTTCCGTATGGAGTAAAAGTAAAACCCGTATGGAAAACCAAGATTTTCATTATCCGGCTATTTCTTCCATATATAACCGGTTAAGTTTCTATTTATTTCCGATAAAAAAAGTCGGTATCGGGATTAATTATGAGCATTATTATGACAGCGCTTTATCCGGAGAAGAAAAAAACATGTCATTTACCGACCTGAATTTGAAATACAAATTTAAAAGAATTGATTTCCTGCTTAGTTGGACGAATATCTTAAATACCAAGCAATACACTCGTTCGTCGTTCGCCGATACCGGCAGGTTTGTTTATATCTACGAAATACGCCCTTCCCAAATCTTATTGACGGCAAGATTCAAATTGTTTTAATTGTCGTTTTAGATAAAAAATTCTCAACAAATCATTTGCTTTTGACGAAAATTTATACTTTGTCGACTATGTGATATTTTATTTATGAATACTTGTGGTTTTTCTTTTTTATTTGGTGATAATCGGAAACCTTGCAATACAGGCCAAGATTGCATTGTCCTTATTAGAATCAATAAAGACAAGTTGAATGAATTACGGGAAGACAAGTCAATAGATATACTCAGTTTCGAAAATTATTCCAAATAATTAGTAATTATTTTCAAAAATAGTGTAACAAAATAGTTGTTTGTCACAAAAACATCCCCTATCTTTGTCACATAAACAATATTGACTGATTTTTATACTAAACAAGGCTCGCCACCTTGTCAATATAAAAAAGCCTTCCCGGAAGGTTTAGACCCAATACGCATTATTAGAGTATAAACGAATATCACAGAAAGGCGCCGTAAAGGTAGGAATTAAGACTGAATCTCCAAAATTCTCTGCAAGGTCAGCTGGTTTGCAAAATGCAGACTGGTTGCGGAAGAAAAGAAATGAACAACCTTTATGGAGCAGTGAGTAAATCAAGAAAAGGAGATGCTATAAAAACATTCAAAGTATAATTTGATACATCTCTTTTCTGTTTTCTGTTAAGTATTAAATTATAAATAAATATATTGAGAAATAATACCGTATAATCCGATTGAATTAGAATAATAGATTATGAACGAAAAAAAATATCTGACAAAAGAAAATATTGAATTCTCTTTAGCCGACTTAAAGCAACTCACATTTGAAATAACCGACGCCTGCAATTTGCGTTGTAAATATTGTGGATACGGAGAGTTTTACGACGATTACGACAAACGTGAAGATAAGATGATTAATACCCAAGCGTCTCTTCGTTTGATAGACTATTTATCCTCTTATTGGAATTCAGAGAGAAATATTTCCTTGAATAAAAATGTGTATATCAGTTTTTATGGCGGAGAACCTTTAATCAATATGAAATTTATTAAAACCGTTATAGATTATATAAAGAATTTGAATTGCTCATGCCGGAATTTTACTTTTAGCATGACTACCAATGCGATTCTACTAAAAAAATACATGGACTATTTGGTTGAAAACCAGTTTAGTTTACTCATCAGTTTAGATGGCAATGAATATAATACTTCTTATCGGGTTGATAAAACAGGAAAGCCTGCATTTCATGAAATTATAGAAAATGTGGATGCTTTACAGAAAAAGTATCCCGACTATTTTAAAGAAAAAGTAAATTTCAATGCTGTTTTGCACAATAGAAATTCGGTAGAAGAAATATTCCAATTCATAAAGGAAAAATATAATAAAGTTCCAAGTATAGGAGAACTGAATAGCACAGGTATCCGACCGGATAAAAAAACTTTATATATGGAGACTTATCGTAATTCATACGAGAGTTTGCATCAGTCTGAAAATTATGAGCTTATAGAAAAAGAAATGTTCCTTCAAGCCCCCGACTATAATTTTCTCACAATTTTTATCCATCAATACAGTGGTTTCGTCTATAGAGATTATTCCGATTTGCTTTTCGACAAGTCGTCTGTAAAGAAAATCCCAACAGGCACTTGTCCTCCTTTTGGTAAGAAAATGTTTGTCACGGTGAATGGAAAAATCTTACCATGTGAAAAAATAGGTCATAAATACGCATTAGGTGAAGTTACGGAAAAAGGCGTAAATATGGATTTACAAGCTATTGCAGATAAATACAATGCTTATTATGCAAAAATGAACAATCAATGCAGCAAATGTTACAGGGTAAAAAGTTGCACACAGTGCATTTTTAATATAGATGATTTGGACGAGAAAGCAATTTGTTACGGATATACAAATAAACAAGAATTTTCAGAATATTATGAAAGAAATATGGATTTTTTGCGGGAACATCCGGAAGATTATTATCGCATTATGGAAGAAGTTTTTTTTGAATAAACATTTATGAAAATATGAAAGAATCGGATAAAAAATTCTGGTTGTATATCGAACCTGATGTATATTGCAATATAAAGGACAATAAATTATTTTTGTACAAAACAAAAAATAATACTGTTATAGAGAACACGTCGAGTGAAATTATCTCATTGATTCAATCACTATATGAAAAACATAATCTTGGAGCTGTATATTTTGATGGGGAAAATCTAAAAAATACAATATTCAGCGATTTCATTGATGAATTTTGTAGAAAACAAATGGGAAATATCGTCGATACAAGATTTGTAACGAAAAAGCCGATACAACTCATGCCTGTATTAAATCTACAACATGATATAGAAAAAAATAAAGACTCTGTAGGAGAAGGGATATTGAGTTATTTAACAGAAGTCAATTTATATATTAATCAAGTGTGTTTAGTCAATTGCCATTTCTGTAATGATTATTACCGGCAAAATTTGTGTTGTACTAAGAAAAATGAAAAAGATGAAATATCGTCCGTTAACACACTAAAAAAGTTATTGGAACAAATTAAATACTCACCTGTCAGTAAATTAAATATTTTAGGCGGCAATATTCTACAACATCCCTATATTAAAAATTTTATACCCGCGTTATCGGACTTTAAAGAATTTACTTATTTATGGATACACTACAAAAATATAGTTATTCATAAAGGAGATTTTTACGATTTTAAATATGTAATTCCTGTAACATTTCCTATTGATAAAACCTCTTTTACAAATTGTATTTCTTTAATGAAAGACAAACAAGTTTCTTATCATTTTTTTATTACAAATAAAAATGAATATCATCAATTGGAACAACTTACCACAGAAAATGAAATCAAAGATTATAAAATAAGTCCATTTTACACAAAAAACAATCAAGCATTTTTCGAGGAGAACATTTATTTGAACAAAGAGGATATTTTTGTTGAAAGAATCCCTTTCAGAAAAATTTTTGCTCATCAAAAGCTGAATACAATTTCTTTTGGTTCATTGACAATTATGCCTGATGGTAACGTTTATGCCAACGTAAACAGTCCTGTTATCGGAAATATTAAAACTGACTCTATCTTATGTTTAATAGATAAAGAGATGCGTATTAATACCGCGTGGCGTAAAATTCGCAATAAAAAACCTTGCAACGACTGTTCATATCAATATCTTTGCCCTTCGCCTTCCAACTACGAATTAGCTATCGGGAAACCCAATCTTTGCCATGTAAAACCATGAGCCGTTCTTTCCCCCACTACACCCAGCACGACACTGCCGATTGCAGCCTCACCTGCCTCCGCAAGATAGCCGCCCATTACGGTCACCCTTATTTGTTGGAAGAATTGAGGGAGCTGATTATTTATTGCTAAATCAGCAATCTAAGTGAATATGATAAAAAAAAACACTAAATTTGCCATATAATACGTATGGAATGGGAAAAGGTTTATTTATCAAGCAACAAATTTACACCTTAGCAATTTTCATCTTGCTCACCGGAAATAGCGCACTACTCCAAGCGCAGCATATTTCCGGGAAAATTGTAAATACGAACCGGGTTCCGATTGCGTTTGCGAATATCATGCGCTTGCATCCTTCCGATTCCTCCTTCATTGACGGAACAATCAGTTCGGAAGCGGGAACTTTCTTTTTTGAAAATATACCTGAAGGTCGGGAAATAGTAAAAATTTCCTGTTTGGGTTATTTGACGCGCTTTATTGCTGCCGAAACCAATCGGCAGCAAATCGACTGGGACGAAATTATACTGTTGGAAGATACTACACAATTGAGCGAAGTAGTTATTACGGCAGCCGTACCGCTATTTTCGCGGAATAGTTCCGGTCTGACGACCCATGTAAGCGGCACTTTATTGTCGTCGGCAGGGACGGCAATTGACGTAATCAAGCAAATTCCGGGTGTTTTGATAAAAGAAAATGAGATGGCGGTTTTTGGCAAAGGCGCTCCGGTGGTCTATATCAACAACCGTAAAATGTATGATAAAAGCGAATTGCAAAGAATTCAATCTTCCGATATCGCTACCATCGAACTGCTTACCAACCCCGGCGCGAAATACGATGCCGAGGGAAAAGCAGTGCTGATTATCCACGTCAAACAAAATAAGGAAAACGGATGGGCGGTTCAAGTAAGCAATCGGCTGCAAAAAAGAAAGTATTTCGGCGATGAAGGAAGTGCAGGCATCAGTTATACGCAGGATAATTTTTCATTCTTTTTGACTTGTAACCAATCGGTTGACAAAAATAGTTGGAATGCAAAGATTGATTACATCATTTATGCAGATACCGTCTGGAAACAATTGATGGAACTGCCTCAGCTACATAAAATGCAAGACACGCATTTTACGGCAGGAATAGACTGGTCTATCGGTTCGAAGCACGCACTCGGATGGCAATACCAAGGCTATACCGGCAGTGAGCAAATCAATTCGGACGGGTTGTATGCGGTATGGGCCGATACGGAAAGTTATGATAAAATAAGTACGAAAAATACGGCCAAAGAGCGTCCCGACCAAAATTTACTAAATATGTTTTACAAAGGAAATTACAGTGAAACATTCCATTTGCAACTGAATATGGACTACCTGAACAATCGCAATAAAATCAATCAATTTACCCGGGAATTATCTACCGTTGAAGACCGGGATGTAAATATGAAAAGTCAATCCGATTTTCAGCTGTATGCCGGAAAACTTATCATGGATTACCGTTTGGGAGAAAACGGCAATGTAACATTCGGCGGGGAATACAATCAAATAAAAGGCGCCGGATTTTTACTGAACCCTGAAAATTATGTAGAAAGCAGTTATTATCGGAATGAAGAAGAAAAAGCGGCGGGATTTTTGAGTTACAATACACAATTGGGTAAGTTACAAGTCCGGTTGGGAGGCCGTTACGAATACGCTCGTATGAACGCAACGGAAGAAAACAGGCAAGAGAAAACAGACCGGACGCATCAAGGATTTTATCCGGATGTATCCTTTTATCAGACAGTCGGAAACACGCAAATGGGATTGGATTTTTCCAAGAAAATCCGACGCCCTTCTTTTGCTTTACTCAATAGCGGCAATTTCTATGCAAATCGCTTCCTGACAGAAAAAGGGAATCCTCTTCTCCAACAGGAAGGTATTTACCAAATAGATTATCAGTTGAAATATAAAATAGCGGATTTGAAGATAGGATATGTTTACATCAAGCATCCGATCGCTTTTTCCATTGAAAGCATGGAAGACCATCCTACCCAAACCCTTATGCAATATATCAATTTCCCCAAATACCGGGAATTGAACGCGCTTCTTGCAAGCAATTTTACCTGTAAAATTTGGCAGAGCAGAATCAATATGGCTTTGAAAAGCCCCTTTTTTAAAGTCAATTACTTGAACGAAAAAACAAAACGCAATCAGACTTCATTTTCATTCGATTTTTTCAATGATATTGTTTTACCAAAGGAGACTGTTTTTTCCCTTAATTTCAATTACCAGGGGAAATCGAATAATTATGCGATTGCATACAATGAATATAAATGTATAGAAGCCGGTATCCGAAAATATTTTTTCAGCAAGAAATTGTTGGTCAACCTGCAATTCAGCGACCTGTTCGACTGGGTAAATACCCAAACCACAGTGGAAATCAATACGATTTCCTACAAAAAGAGAGTCAAATACGAATCTCGTTCTGTGCTACTCACGCTGAGTTACCGATTCAATGATTACAAAAAGAAATACAGGGGCGAAAATGCCGCCGCTGATGATATAAACAGGTTGTGATTACAACTTGTACAAAAGACTATCCAAGATAATCGGAATATCTGCCGCCTTCACACCGGCGTTCAACAAATCGGGAATATCTGCCGAAAAAGATTCGGTAAATTTTTCTATTGAGTCCCCTTGTTCATCCATGGCCGATTTGTATAAATTGAGTGCATTCCGGTTGTTTCCCAGCGCCAGTTCTGTGTGACCGGCATTGAGGTAATCAATTGTATTCGGATTGTTTTCCAATATCTTACCATAATAATCTTTTGCTTCTATGTATTTCCCGGTCAAAAAGGAACACCAAGCAATCGGACGCCAAGCTTTTTCTTTATTCTTAGACAGATATTCTACCTTGAAATAACATTTCAGCGCTTCGGAATAATCCTTCAGTTCCAAATGACAATGCCCGATATTGAGTTGGATACTCAGGTTATCCGGATTTAGCTGTTCGGCTTTCCGGTAATATTCTAAAGCATCATTGGGTTGTTTCAGTACCCGGTAACAATGGGCTATCTTTTTGATTGTCCAGGAATTATTAGCATTGAACAGTTCGGCTTTCCGGTAATATTCCAAGGCTTCCGCTAATTTTCCCTGCATCTGAAGACAATAACCTTTCTTTTCCAGGAGGACTGCATCATTGGGTTGAACCTGCAACAGGTCGTCGAAAATACCGGCAGCCTCCTTGAAATAATTCCGGTTTAAATAATATTCTCCGATAATCATGCGATTTTCCGGCTCGGAAATAAATTGAGCGATAGTCGGAACCGAATGAAAATCAGGTTTCATGCCAAAGATATCTTCAAAACCGGCACGTTTCGGATACAATTTGTAGAAACGGTATAAGTCCTGAATGTATTGACGGGCAACCGGATGTATTTTATTTTTATTATCCGGAAGTTCTTCTTTTATCATTTCCCGGACGGCTTCGGATTCGTCCGAAAACTGACTGCTAATCATGTTTCGATACATTTCCGGCATATTTGAAATACTGAAATAAAAGGAATACTTGTCGGAATTGCACAACATGGACGATTCCATCAATAATTTAACGAACCCGCCTGCTTCCTCTTTCCCGCTATTTTCGCTGCGAGTAGTGAAAGGGACAAACCAGTTGCTTATCTCGTTGAAAAAAGAATAATTTTTCAGGTGGAGGAAAGAAGAATGCATGACATCCGCTCCTTCCATTTGTAATTCGGAGAACTCTTGCAGTTTGTCGGTAAGACCGGCATCTTCAATTAGTTGTTGCCAATCCGGGTTTTTGTCTTCGAAACCGGAATCGCTCATCAAATCATCTAACTTAATTTTTGAACCGATTTTCGGACTGATTTTTAACATTTCCGGCAGAATTTCTTCTTGGATGATACGTGTAATCTTCTCTGTTTCACGGCTAAGGATAAATTGAAGGATAATATTCCGTATATCATTGATAAACTGCCGGTCTTCCGACAACAACACCAAGCGGTTATGAATGTTCGGATAAAGAAAAAGCCTTTTGTCGTAGCGACGGATAAAAAGCATGATACCTGTCAGTGCGCGTTGACGGATTTCTTCGTTTTTATTGGCGGCGGCGTCCAGCAACAATACCGCCTTTTTTTCATCGAAAGTTTCCTCAAGACTGAGGGTGACAGCCGAAATAATCAGGCTAAGCAAAGTATTCGGATGCAAACGATTATTTAACACTTTCAGCCAAATTTCTTTTTCGGATGAATTCCATGTATCGCTCAGCCAGATTTTACGAAATATTTTAGCTTCTATTTTTTCCTTTTCTTGCGCTAAATTACGGAGTTTATGCGCTTTTTCCGCACCTTCTTCCAGCAAATCGACCAAAGTAATTTTACTGACAGTATCATCCATTATTTCGACTAAGAAACCGGATGATTCGGGCAGTTGCATTTCGAACGTTCTCCGGTTGTCGTAGAAGCATGTCGGAGAGTGTATGGTATTGAGTTGCAGCATTGTCTGGTCTGCTACGGCGTAAATCGACCGGAGTAAATCGTTGTATATCTTTTCTTGCTGTGGGTCTTTCACGCCATCGGCCAAATACCGGAGCATCCGCTGATAATTGTCCGACAAATCTGTAAGCTGTTCGCTCAACCGCCAGTTTTGTATGTTCGACAGTAGAAAAGCCAGCAAGTCAAAAGCTTTTTTCAGCCTTTTATGTTCTAAAGCCTCCCTGATATTCAGGAAGCTGTCTTGAAGTTCTTGTTTTGTCATGATAAAATATTTTTTTTGAAACAAGTACGACACAATGGCTGATATTCTTCCTTTTCGCCTAAGAATACCAATTTTTCGTTGTTTACCAAGCGGTGGGAGTAGCCTGCCAATTTACCACATTCTACACAAACGGCGTGAACTTTGGTTACGTCATCGGCGATAGCGCAAAGCGCAGGCATCGGGCCAAACGGGTTTCCTTTGAAATCCATATCCAATCCGGCCACGATAACGCGAACGCCCTGGTTGGCCAATTGGTTGCATATCATGATAATTCCTTCGTCAAAAAATTGAGCTTCGTCAATACCAATCACATCAATTCCGCCCGAAAGAAGGAGTATGTTGCCGGAATGTTCCACCGGTGTACACGGAATCGCATTTTGGTCGTGCGACACAATGTTTTCTTCCGAAAACCGGGTATCCATGGCCGGCTTGAAAATTTCGACGCTTTGTTTGGCAAACTGGGCGCGTTTCATCCTGCGGATAAGTTCTTCCGTTTTACCGGAGAACATCGATCCGCAGATGACTTCTATTGAACCGACTTTGCCGGTGTCAAAGAACCGGTTTTCAGAGAAACGCATCACTTTTTCCGAAGTTCTTCCATTACTTTTGCTTCGATTTCATCGGCTAATTCAGGGTTGTCGCGCAGGCAATCTTTTGTGGCTTCCCTGCCTTGTGCGAGTTTTGTTTCGTTGTAGCTGTACCAGCTTCCGCTTTTCTTGACAACGCCCAATTCTGCTCCCAAATCGACCAATTCGCCGGTTTTGGAGATTCCTTCGCCGAACATGATGTCGAATTCCGCTTTCCGGAAAGGAGGCGCAACTTTGTTTTTCACGACTTTCACCCGTGTTTGGTTTCCTTTCACTTCTTCACCGTCTTTAATTTGCGATATCCGGCGAATATCCAGGCGGACGGAAGCGTAAAATTTCAAGGCGTTACCTCCGGTTGTCGTTTCCGGATTGCCGAACATTATGCCGATTTTTTCACGAAGTTGGTTGATAAATACGCAGGTAGTGTTGGTTTTACTGATAGCGGCAGTCAGTTTCCGCAAAGCTTGCGACATCAGACGCGCCTGCAATCCCATTTTAGATTCACCCATTTCACCTTCCAGTTCAGCTTTGGGCGTCAGAGCGGCAACCGAGTCTATCACGATAATGTCTATCGCAGAAGAACGAATCAATTGCTCGGTTATTTCCAATGCCTGTTCTCCGGAATCCGGTTGTGAAATCCAGAGATTTTCGACGTCCACACCCAATTTCTCGGCATAAAACCGGTCGAAAGCGTGTTCCGCATCAATAAAAGCGGCGATACCACCTGCTTTTTGCGCTTCGGCGATGGCATGGATAGCCAGCGTGGTCTTTCCCGACGATTCCGGACCGTAGATTTCGACGACCCTCCCGCGCGGATAGCCACCCACGCCTAAGGCTGCATTCAAGCCTACGGAGCCTGTCGGGATAACGGCTATTTCTTCTATGGCATTGTCGCCCATTTTCATAATGGAGCCTTTGCCGTAACTCTTCTCAATTTTTTCCATTGTCGCATGAAGCGCTTTCAGCTTTTCTGCATTTGGATTTGTCGTTGTTTGCTCTTTCATTTCCGATTTTTTTTCTTTTTTGTCCATAATTTTGTTTGTTAAAGGTTTTGAATAAATTATTTATTTAAACTTCTAAATCTCCGTTAAAAATCTCGTGCCAGGGTAAACCTTGTTTGTTCAGTTCATCCAGGAACGGGTCGGGATTAAATTCCTCAACATTGAAAACACCGGGTTTTCGCCAGTTGTTTTTTGCAAACATCAAAGCCCCAATGGTTGCCGGAACGCCGGTCGTATAACTGACTCCTTGCGTGCCCGTTTCCTTGTAGGCATCCTGATGCAGGCAATTGTTGTAAATATAATAGGCTATTTCCTTCCCTTCTTTGTCCAATCCTTTGATGCGGCAACCAATGCTTGTTTCGCCGGTATAGTTTTCGCCCAATTCACCGGGGTCGGGCAATACCGCTTTCAGAAACTGGATGGGTACGATTTCCACGCCGTTGTAAAGGATGGGGTCGATTCGGGCCATGCCGATGTTTTGGATTACCCGCAGGTGCGTCAGGTATTCCTGTCCGAATGTCATCCAGAAACGCGCCCGCTTGAGGCTGGGGAAATTCTTCACCAGCGATTCAAGTTCTTCGTGATAAATCACATACGATTCTTTCGGTCCGATACGTGGGTAAATCAACGGTTTGTGTATTTCGTGCGGTTCGGTGACGACCCATTGCCCGTTTTCCCAGTATTTGCCTTTTTGGGTAACTTCGCGGATATTGATTTCCGGATTGAAATTGGTGGCGAACGCTTTTCCATGATCGCCTGCATTACAATCCACAATATCGAGATATTCCATTTTACTGAAATAATGTTTGGCGGCATAAGCGGTGAAAATGCTTGTTACACCAGGGTCAAATCCACAACCCAGAATCGCTGTCAGTCCGGCTTTTTCAAATTTATCCTGATACGCCCATTGCCATTTATATTCGAATTTCGCTTCGTCTTTCGGCTCGTAATTAGCCGTGTCCAAATAATTGACTCCCGCTTCCAGACAGGCGTCCATGATGGTCAAATCCTGGTAAGGCAAGGCGACATTAATCACCAGTTCAGGCTTGAAATTTTTGAACAAAGAAACTAATTCCGCCACATTGTCCGCATCTACCTGTGCGGTTCGAATCGGTTGGTTGCCATATTTCGTACCTATAGCGTCGGCTATGGCGTCACACTTCGATTGCGTGCGGCTGGCCAAGAGGATATCCGTAAAAACGGCGTGATTCTGCGCTGCTTTGTGGGCGACAACCGTTCCTACGCCCCCTGCGCCAATAATGATTATTTTTGACATATTTTTTGTAGACTATTTAAACTACAAATTTACAAAAAAAAAATTTAACGCGAAAATTTATTTTTTTATGCGCCCGGTACGTAGACAAAAAAATCTTATCTTTGTGCTTTCAACTAAAATTTTTTATGAAGCAGATAAGTCTAATAAACACCCAAAAGCATCAAAATCTCACGCTCCCCACCCTTTGTGTGTGGAGATTTTTTCGCATGAGAAAATTTGTACTATTTTTAATATTTATTATTCCGACAGTTCTTTTAACATCTTGTATGACAAGTAAAAGCGTACAGAGCGAACTGCAAAAACTGCATTCGGAACTTTATTATGAACTCAGTACGCCCGTATATTCCGGAGAAATAAACAAAACCGTTTATCTGAATCCGCTCAAGTATTCGAATATGGAAGTCAATACATCTGCAAAGAAAAAAGGATTATTGATTGTTCCTTTATTGCTGTTCAACCATACAAGTGAAAAATTCGATATCATTCTTGGAACACGTTCTTTGATACAGCCTTATCAAGAATTTCTTATGGATGCTTTATTGGTGGAATGTAACCGGAGCGCTTGTTTCAATCTGGAGGAAGCGGATATCAATACACTTCCGGATTCAACGCTGCTGTTGGATGTGGAAATTCTTAAGAACCACACAACATCACGGATAAATATGAGTCGTTCATGGATTATTATTCCGCTGAATAGCGCCACATTTAATTTTTATTTTTCCGGCTACAATGTAAAACCGGCCGACAGTGAATTGGAAATCAAAGTTCGACTCCTGCAAAAAGATACTTGCCTGTGGGAAAAATCTTATTTCGCCGAATTGGAATTAGCCAACAACAACAAAGGAATTGATGACCTTTTCCATGCTTACCACGTTTGTTTGACTGAAATGACGGAATGTTTATCGCTTACGACGAAAGAAATTGTAGAAAATATCAGTCGGGATTTACACTTTTTGTTGCAAAACAGATAAAAAAGAGGTGTTGCAGGATATCCGTTCTTTTTTCAGCCATTTTTTTTCACAAAATCGGATAATGAATTATTCAACACAGCCGGTATTGCGTAAGACAGAGAATGATTGCGTTCCTATGGGTAAATTTTTCATGATGCTACAAATTATAAATCACATGCGACACAAAGATACGATTTTTGTTCGTCTTCCGAAAGAAACGGCGACAATTGTTCATACACTTTCCGGTGATAATCATTCAGCCATTCTTTCTCTTCGGCCGACAACAAGGCTTTATCTATCAATTTTGTATCAATCGGACAAAGCGTCAGGGTTTCGAAAGCGTAGAAATCGCCCGATTCCGTCGTTTGAAAAGGAATTACGAGTATAAGGTTTTCGATACGGATGCCGTATTGTCCGGTGCGATACAATCCCGGTTCATTCGAAATAAGCATGCCGGGTTCGAGCGCTACGGGATTGTGATTCATCCTGATACTTTGCGGTCCTTCGTGCACGTTCAGGAAATGGCCTACGCCATGGCCGGTTCCGTGCAGGTAATTGGCGCCGTTTTGCCAAAGAAATTGCCGGGCAAGCGTGTCGAGTTGCATTCCGACGGTTCCTTTCGGGAAACGGGCGGAAGCCAAGGCGATATGACCTTTCAGGACAAGGGTGTAATCGCGTTTCATATCGTCTGTGACCGCTCCCGTTGAAATCGTGCGGGTAATATCGGTGGTGCCGTCGAAATACTGAGCGCCGGAATCGACCAGTAACACCCCTTCCGGCAGTATTTCCGCATCACTTTCTGCCGTTGCGGCATAATGGACAATGGCTCCGTGCGGCCCGTATCCGGCAATGGTTTCGAAACTTTCACCGGCGTAAAATTCCTGTTGGCTCCGAAATTCCCGAAGTTTGGCGCTGATGTCCGTTTCGGTGATTTTCTCCTTATTATTGAATGCCTTTTCCAACCAAATCAGAAACCTGACCATCGCTACACCGTCTTTTTGCATAGCTTTCCGAATCCCTGCAATTTCAATCTCGTTTTTAATGCTCTTCAGGGATTCAACCGGATGGACGGCAACCTCCACAATTTTACAGGTTTTTGGAATTGCCGAATACAGGCAATAATTGATTTTCGACGGAGAAAGCAGTATTTTCGTCCCGACCGGAATTTGCCGGATGTAATCCTTTATTTTTTCGTATTCGGCCAATACGACGCCTTCCCTGTTTAAATAGTCAATCACTTCCTGCGTCGTTTTTTCGGGACGGATAAACAATACCGTTTCTTTTTCCGAAACCACAGCGTAACTCAGGCAAACGGGATTGTAGTCCACATCATTTCCCCGGATATTGAACAGCCAGGCTATCGCATCCAAAGATGCGAGAATGGTCATATCGGCATTGTTTTTTTTCAGAGCTTCCTGCATTTCTCCGATTTTTTTACGGCAGGATGTTCCGGAAAAATGTTCCGGAAGAATAAATGCCGGATGAGCAGGAAGGCTTGGCCTGTTGTGCCAAATGGAATCGTAAGGAGCAAAATCAGTATTGATTTTCAGTCCTTTTGGGGTAAAGAAATCAAGCAGGGACAAAGTTTCCGAAGCGGCAAAAACTTCGCCTTCGATGCCAATACAGGCTCCGTCGGATAACTCGGAAGCTATCCACGCGGAAAAGTCCGGCGTTTCGGGCAATCCTGTCTTAAACAAGTCTATTCCGGAGTTTTTCAATTGTGCCTCTGCTTGCAGAAAGTAGCGCGAATCCGTCCAGAGACCGGCTTTTGAATGTGTAACCACAACCGTACCGGCAGAACCGGTGAAGCCGGATACCCATTCCCGTGTTTTCCACCGGTCAGGCGTGTACTCGCTGATATGCGAATCGGTGGACGGGATAATGCAAGCCTGCACATTGGCGGCAAGCATCGATTTCCTTAATGCTTGAATATTCGGATAAGCGATTTCCATGATAATTTATTTTTATTGACGATAATTTCTTCCCAAACTACCCAAAGAAGGAATATAATACCATAATATATATAGCGTAATATTCCGTCGTGCAGAAAATCAAATCTTTCGGCATGCCCCTTGGTCAAAATCACCGCCAAGGCAATCCGGATGATATTATAAATAGTCAGGATAGTCCATCCCGTGAAGATATACCCTATTTTTTTGCGAAAAGGCCCCCAATAAAACAGGATGATACCGGCAAAGATAGACATTTGTTTGATGCCTATACACCCCCACACTATGTTTATTTTCCATCCGTTATTGACAGGAAAAAGCAGGTAGTTTATTCCTGTTACCAAGTCCCCGTTATTGGGAAAGAGGTGGATAACCCAAGCCGAAGCTACTGTCAGCCAATGGCAGACAACGAGAAACCATCCCGGCGTTACATCTTTTCCAAGAAAATACATGGTATTCCCCTCCATATCCCCATCAATGGTTATTTTCCATGAAAAATGAAAGAAGAAAAGGAGAAATAAAAACAAAAGCACACCTTTATAAGGTTTTAAAATTTTAATGAATCGTTTTATTTTATCTCTCATAATATATGATTAATAAATACAATAAAGTCTATTCTACAAAGGTATTAAAAAAACTGTTCAAATCCAAATAAAAAGCAAAAATTAAGTTAATATAACACAGAACGAATGATAAGTAAAAATAATCTTCTATCTTTGCAGGCAGAAATTTAATTCTATAACAATCGACTGTAATTTGGTTTACAAATATGTGTAAAAATAAAATTATCTTTTTCGCAATTATCCTAACGATAATTCCCGGTTTTGTACAAGCGCAGAACAGCACAAATTCTCCTTATACACGATACGGATATGGAAATTTGTCGGATAAAGCAACTGCGACTCAACGAGGTATGGGCGGAATAGGTTATGGGTTGAGGAATTCTCAGATAATCAACACAAGCAATTCTGCTTCTTTTTCCAATATTGATTCTATGACCTTTATGTTTGATATGGGTGTGATGGGTCAGATGGCCTGGTTCAAAGACGGTGTGAATAAAGAAAAGAAAATGAACGGCAACTTAGAATACCTGTCTATGCAATTTCCTCTTTTGAAAGGCATGGGTGTCGGTGTGGGATTGGAACCGGTTTCTTTTGTCGGGTATAGTTATATGGATACAACCAGATTACCCGGAGATAATGCTTTGGCTAACTATGTGTTCCAAGGTAACGGAGGAATGAGTCAGGTTTACGGCGCTTTCGCCTACGATTTTTTAGGTAAACTTTCCTTGGGTGTGAAGTTTGCTTATTTATTCGGAGATATTGTCCATAATAATATTACGCCATTAAGTCAAACCCAGATTGGTAACGCCTACAATATGAACTATATCGACACGCTTAACACCAGAGGGTTGACGTATGAATTCGGCCTGCAATACCACCAGACAATAGGAAAATATAAAACGCTAACTGTAGGCGGCATATTTTCGCCTAAAATTCGTTTGGGCGGAAGGGTTTCGGAGATGTTTGTCCGTACCGATGCATCCGGTGCGGCGATGGATGCACCGGAATACCGCACGACCCGGGATTCTGTTTTTGAGCTGCCGATGACCATTGGTCTGGGCTTTTCGTATAACGACTTGAATAAAATAACGCTGGGTGCGGATGTTTTATTTCAGAACTGGGCTGACGCCAAATTTTACGACCAAACGAATGCTTTTTATAATCGTTTGAAAATTAATGCCGGCGGTGAATTAATCCCCAGTTTCACCAGTAATAACTTTTTCAACAGGGTGAGATACCGGGCCGGTGCGTATTATACAAATTCATATCTGAAAGTGAATGATGTCGCAGGCAATGAAGCCGGATACAAAGAATATGGTGTAAGTGTAGGATTGGGTTTGCCGATGACAAATAAGAAGTCTTATGTGAATATGGCTTTGGAATATTCATTGATTCGTCCGAATATCAGCACCCTTATCAATGAACAGTATTTCAAAATAACGCTCAGCTATACGTTTAATGAGACATGGTTCTTACGACGAAAAATTCAGTAATTGGGTTCTTCATTTGTGCTACGCTATGTATCTCATGTGGTAAGGGGGGAAAAGACGCTTCAATCGTTTCGATTGATACAAAAAGCATACCGGCGGTACATAC
The DNA here is from genome assembly GCA_031289145.1 of Dysgonamonadaceae bacterium. Taxonomy (GTDB): domain Bacteria; phylum Bacteroidota; class Bacteroidia; order Bacteroidales; family Azobacteroidaceae; genus Azobacteroides. The sequence continues at coordinate 20,690 of JAITQA010000070.1, forward strand.
GGAGAATATTCGGACTTTGATATCCGATTCGGGCATAACACGGTATAACTTAAATGCAAAAGTATGGGATATTTTTTCCCATGTCGACACTCCTTACTGGTATTTTCCGGAAGGGGTTTATGCAGAAAGATTCGATTCCCTTTTTCAGGTGGAAGGAAATATAAAAGCGGATACGGCTTATTACTTTGTGAAAAAAGAGTTATGGAGACTGATTGGAAATGTTTTTGTAAAAAATATGGAAGGACGGACTTTCGAAACAACTGAACTGTTTTGGAACCAGCGAGCATCCACGGAAGCGACGGATGCTTTTTCCACACGGGAGCCGGTTAAAATTACAGAACCGGACGGTACGGTTATCAATGGTAGGCAGGGGTTTAAATCAAACCAATCATTGTCTTATATTGTGCTCTATTCATCCGGTGGAGAACTTTATTTTACAGAATCGGACAGTATAAAAAACGATAGTATTCAACAGCAATGAGCAATTTATTGATAGAAATATTGATAGCCCTATTGTTTTCCGCTTTTTTTTCAGCGGCGGAGATTGCTTTTGTCAGTTCCAACAAATTGCTGTTCGAACTCGAAAATAACAGTAAAAACCTTACTTCCAAGATTCTGAATAAGTTTTATACCCATTCCAACCAGTTTATTTCCTGTATGTTGGTGGGCAATAATATCGCTTTGGTTATCTATGGATTACTCATGGCAGAGGCGCTTACGCCTTATATGGAAAATTTCACTTCGAGTGATTTGCTGATTTTGCTTCTGCAATCAATCGTTGCAACTATCCTTATCATTTTTGCGGGAGAATTTATTCCAAAAACGGTAGCACGCATCAATCCGAACTTCTACCTTACAATTTTTGCTATACCTTTGTATCTGATATATATTGTTTTATATCCCGTATCGAAGTTTGCTTCTTGGTTGGTGAGTCTGATATTGCGCATATTCGGCATTAAAATATCCGGAATAAATCCGAAAAGGTTCGGAAGGGAAGACCTGGATTATTTTCTTCAAAAAACGATAGAAGAAGCGCCCGAAAATGTGGAATTGGATACGGAAGTGCGTTATTTCCAGAATGCAATGGAATTTTCGCAAGTGAAAATCAGGGATTGTACCGTCCCCCGGACAGAGATTGTGGCTGTTGACAAATCGGCGTCTTTGGAAGAACTTACCGCCCGATTTGTAGAAACAGGATTTTCTAAAATTATTGTTTATGAAGAAGATATAGATAATATTATCGGGTATATCCATTCATCTGAGCTATTTAATAATTCGGACGACTGGACAAAATCTATCGTTTCTCTGTTGTTTGTTCCTGAAAACATGGCGGCAAACAAATTGATGAAAAATATGCTGGCGGAAAAGAAAAGCATGGTGGTGGTGGTGGATGAATTCGGCGGCACTTCCGGCATTGTTACACTCGAAGATTTGGTAGAGGAAATATTTGGTGAAATTGAAGACGAACACGATACGCAATTATTTGTGGCAAAAAAATTGCGTGACAACGAATATATTCTTTCCGGAAGGATGGAAATCGACAGGGTGAATGAAATGTTCAATCTGGACATTCCCGAATCGGACGAATATATAACTATAGCAGGTTATATATTAGACTATTATCAAAACTTCCCCAAGTTGAATGAAACCGTTGTTATCGACCGTTTTGAATTTAAAATAATTAAAGTAACACATACAAAAATTGAGTTGGTCAGACTGCTGGTACAAGAAAAATAAAATTTCTTAGTGAAATTTATGGAAAATACAACATTTTTTTGTACCTTCGTGCGCAATTTCGAAAAAATTAAACTAAATAATATACAAATTAAATGGCAACGTTAGAGAAAATAAGGAATAAGGCTGGTTTACTGGTAACGGTAATCGGTATAGCCTTACTTGCATTTATCATTGGAGACTTTCTTAGAGGGGGTTCAACTTTCTTCCGTCAATCAAAAGAAAAAATCGCAACAATTGACGGGGATGCGATTAGTATTCAAGAATTTCAGCAGCGATTAGAGGAAACTTCCAGTATGTACAGAGAACAAAATAACGGCATGACGCTAACCGACGAACAACAAAGTCAACTTCGTGAAAGCCTTTTTGAAGAAATGGTCGGTTCTATACTGTTGGAAAATGAAAGCAAAAAAGTAGGCTTTACTGTCGGGGGCGAAGAACTTGCCGATATGATTATGGGGAACAATATATCTCCAATGATTCAGCAAATTTCTTATTTCCAAAATCCGCAGACCGGAGGATTTGACAAAAGCGCTTTGTTTCAGTTTCTTCAGTATGTTGAAATGGACGATGTGAGTTCTTATTCACGGGAAGACCAGCAACAAATCGAAAGTTTGAAAAACTGGTGGGACAATGTGCAGAAATCTGTTTCCAAGCAAAAACTGCTTACCAAATTCGCGACACTCCTTACAGCTTCCCTTGTGACTAATTCATTAGATGCAAAAGCCGCATTTGATGAAAATGCCGTGAATGTGGATTTCAACTATGTTTCCCAAGATTACAATACGATTCCTGACCCGGATGTGGAAGTAACGGATTCCGAAATCGCAAAATTGTACAACCAACGTAAAAGCAGCTTCAAACAGGAAGGCGCAAAAGTAATTAATTATATTGCCGTCAATATTCTTCCCAGCGAAAAAGATTATACCGATGCTGCCAAACGGATGGAAGAAATAAGGGACGAATTATCCACATCCTTGGAAATAGTGGATGTCATCAATGAAAATTCAGACGTTCCCTTTGTTGATGCATACAGTTCCGCTTCCTTACTTACAACGGAAGAGGTCAAAAATTTTGTTGCGAACGCTTCTGTAAGTGCAATTGACGGACCGATTTTGACAGGAAATATTTACAATCTCTATAAATTGGTTGACGTTAAGCAAGGGGCTGATTCAATTAAAGCGAATGTATTTATGTTACCTAATTTTGATGAGGAGGCGCGATTGACTGCTTTTACCGACAGTTTGATTAATGTGGTAAAATCAGGTAAGACTTTTGCCGAGATGTATGCCCAATTACCCGGAAGCCAAGGTGACGGAAATATAGGTTGGAATACCGAAACATCTCTGACACAAGCCGTAGATGTCAAATTCAAAAATACGCTTTTCGATGCGAATCTGAATGAGGTCTTTGTTACGAAAACAACTATCGGCTCATTTTTGGTGCAGGTGGTTGAAAAAACAAAACCGGTTACAAAATATAAAGTGGGCATCATTCGCTCGGAAGTAACTCCTTCTCCGGAAACCATCAATAAAATGTATAATGATTTGAATCAATATATTGTGAAAAATCATAATCTTGAATCATTCAAGGCTTCTGCTGCCGAAGCCGGATATGTCTGTGTGACAGATGTTCCCATAACCGAAAATCAACCGAATATCGCACCTGTTGAAAATTCAAGACAAGTTATCAGATGGGCTTTTGAGAATAAAAGAGGCGCCGTATCGGATATTTTCGAATGTCAGGACTATTTTGTTGTCGCAGCTATGGAAGGAACAGTGAAAAAAGGTATCCGCCCCTTAAAGGATGTTGCAGATATACTGAAAAGAGAACTTATCAATGAGAAGAAAGGAGCAAAAATTGTAGCGAACCTGCAATCTCAAAATCTTAATTCTCTCGAAGCTTACGCCAACGCGATGAATGCTACCCCTCAGGAAGTTAAATACCTTACTTTTTCAACTGCAAGAATTTCCGGTATTGGTTTTGAGCCGATTGTAAATGCAAAGGCAATTGCAGCTGAACCGGGTAAACTCACAGGTCCGTTTGCCGGTAAAAACGCTGTATATGTTTTGGCTGTTACAGATAAAAAAACATCGGAGCAACCGTATGTAGAAGAAGTTCAAAAGCAACAACTCAATATGCAGAACGGATACCGCCTGATGAACCTTATCCAAAGCAACCAGTTGCTGAAAGAAGGTGCAAAAATCCAGGATAATAGAATCAGTTTCTATTAAAATTTGTGTCAAACGCAACACTGATAGGGAAAACATTAGCAGAAGTCAAATCGTTGACCGGTGAATTGGGCATGCCTTCCTATACTGCTCGACAGATAGTGGAATGGCTGTATAAAAAGAGAATCCGGTCGATTGATGAGATGACGAATCTTTCTTTGGTACATCGTGAAAAATTAAAAGAAAAGTTTACGACCGGGCATGTTGTCCCTATCCAAAAGCAACAATCGGTCGACGGAACTGCGAAGTACCTTTTCCCCGTATCGGGAAATAAATATGTAGAAGCCGTCTATATTCCGGATAAAGAGAGAGCTACTCTTTGTGTTTCGTCTCAGGTAGGTTGCAAAATGAATTGCAAGTTCTGTATGACGGGCAAGCAAAAATTTGCATGCCAATTATCTGCGGCAGAAATACTGAATCAGCTATTATCCGTTCCGGAAAGCGACTTGCTGACAAATTTTGTATTCATGGGAATGGGCGAACCACTGGATAATGTGGACGAACTATTCAATGTTTTGGAAATCATGACTGCTGAATATGGATTTGCTTTAAGCCCCAAACGTATAACGGTTTCTACCATAGGCTTACAGCCCGGCTTAAAACGTTTTCTGGAAGAAAGCCAATGCCATTTAGCGATTAGTATTCACTCGCCCTATCACGAAGAACGATTGTCTTTAATGCCCGTCGAAAAAACTTATCCTATTGCCGAAATAATCGAATTGATAAAGCAGTATGATTTTTCCCGGCAGAGAAGGGTTTCTTTCGAATACATACTGTTCGGAGGACTAAATGACGATTTGAAACATGCGCGTGATTTGGCCGGATTGCTTTCCGGAATACCTTGCAGAGTAAATCTAATCAAATATCACCGGATACCCGGTGTGGATTTACCGGCTACCGATACAGCTAAAATGGTTCCATTCAGAGACTGCCTTTCTTCACGCGGCATTATTTCGACTATTCGAATGTCGCGTGGAGAAGATATTTTAGCCGCTTGCGGGATGCTTTCTACTTTAGCAACAACGAAAAAAGGCCAAGATAGAGAAGATAATCGTAAATCAATGAAATAGTTTATCGAATTTGCAATAAAATCGTTAAATTATTTTGACAATGAAAAATTTTGCATTATCTTTGCAACCCGAAATGAAAATTATTAACAATTAAAAATTAATATCAAATATTTTATTTATGATTATTGTTCCATTAAAGGAAGGCGAGAACATCGAAAGAGCCTTAAAAAAGTTCAAAAGAAAGTTTGAAAAGACAGGTGTGACAAAAGAGCTTAGAAAAAGACAAGCTTTTACCAAACCGTCTATAGAAAAAAGGAAACAGAAAATTCACGCCGTTTACGTACAAAAACTGCATCAAGCAGAAGAATAACATTCTTCCGGTAGAAGATTTCTTTTCAAGACGAATAAATTTTTGATATTTCGATACATTCAAAATATCATACAAAACGGACTTGCATGCGTGCAGGCTGTTTTGTGTGATATTTTATTGTCTTATGTATAGGCAAAATAGACCACCCGTTAACAACAATTAACACCTATAAATTTTCTTATTGCAAAAGATTTTATTATCTTCGTTGCATAAATGAAGAAAGATATGCTGATAGAGTCATTCTTACAATACCTGCAATACGAGAAAAACTATTCTTCCCACACAGTGGAATCGTATAAAAATGATTTAGCACAGTTTAAAGATTTTGTTTGCGGAGAAACGCTATTCGATCCGGAGCAGATTGACGCTGTCTGGGTACGTCGCTGGATCGTTTCGTTGATGGAAGAGAATTATTCTCCACTATCGGTAAACAGGAAGCTCAGTTCTTTAAAATCTTTTTTCAAATACTTGTGTAAGAATAAATATTTAGCAAGTAATCCTGCCCAAAATGTCAAGGGGCCAAAGGTAAGCAAGCCTCTCCCGCACTTTGTGAAAGAGGCGGATATGGAAAATCTGCTTTCCGAAAAGGACGAAACGGACACTTTCGAAACCATACGCGACAGAGCGATTCTGGATGTCTTTTACACGACAGGTATCCGATGTGCGGAATTGGTAGGCTTGAAAAATGAAGATGTGGATTTCCATTCAAAATTAATCAAGGTGACAGGTAAACGAAATAAGCAACGTTTGATACCTTTTTCCCACAAGCTGGAAGAGACATTACGTTCTTATATTGAGACAAGGAATGAAACAATAGCATCTTTGCATGCCAACGCCTTTTTTATCCGGAAAAGCGGACAAGCGCTCTCCAATTCGGTCGTATATGGCATTGTCACCAAAAGATTATCGGAAATTCCGAATCTATCAAAGAAAAGTCCTCATGTATTGAGGCATACATTTGCTACGAGTATGTTGAACAACGGTGCGGATTTAAATGCAGTCAAAGAATTTCTCGGACATGCAAGTCTATCCTCCACCGAAGTATATACCCATACAACTTTTGAAGAATTAAAAAAAGTGTATTACCAGGCTCATCCGAGAGCCTAAAACAAAAGGAGGTTTTTATGGAAATTACAATTCATTCAATTCATTTTGAAGCCAGTGAAAAACTGGAAACTTTTATCCAAAAAAAAGTAAGCCGTTTGGCAAAGTTTAATGACGACGTTTATTTGGCTGAGGTAAACCTGAAAGTAATAAAGCCGGAAACGAATGCCAACAAAGACGCTTCAGTAAAATTACTTTCTAAAGGTCACGACTTTTTCGCACAGGAAACAGCGGATACTTTTGAAGCAGCTGTTGATAAGTGTGTGGAAAAACTGGAGCGACAAGTGGTGAAATTTAAAGAGAAACTGATTGCAAAAAATAGCATTAAAGGATAATGCTTTCAAAAAAACCGCAAGAAATAGTTTCTTGCGGTTTTTCTTTATTTCAAAGCTTCCGACCCACCGATAATATCCAGCAACTCGCTTGTGATAGCCTGTTGCCGTTGCTTGTTGTACTGGATTGTCAATTCATCCAAAATATCTGAAGCATTATCTGTCGCAATCTGCATGGCAACCGTACGGGCGGCTTGTTCCGCCGCAGCAGAATCCAATAAAATAGCATATATCTTGCTCCGCAATGATTTGGGAATCAAAGTATTCAACAAGGTATCCCTGTCCGGCTCTACGATATAATCCGTCGGAATGGTCTTTTTACCGGTCGAGACGGCTAAGTTGACCGGCAAGAACTGCTCCTGTGTAGGAATCTGAATGGCTGTCGTCTTGAAATGATTGTAAATCAGTTCGACATGGTCAATCTTTTTTTCAAGAAAATCGTTAATTAATTGGTCGGCAATTTCTTTCGCGCCCTCAAAACCGGGCTTATCCATCAACGAAATATAACTGCCTTTTATGGCAAGCGGAACAGTCAACTTTTTGACGGCTTCCTCCACTTTTTTTCCAACCGGATACACGGCTACCTCGCAGCCGGAAGCCATGTATTTGCGGATTGCATCCGTTAATAGCCGGATAATATTGGAATTGAATGCGCCACACAAACTGGAATTGGATGAAAGCACAACAATAGACACACGTTTCAACTCTCTGACTTCCGCCAAAGGAGACGTAAAACCCTCTGTCCCTGCTGCAAGAAAAGCATTCAGCATTTCCGTCAAACGATTTTCGTATGGTAAAAACCGTTCAATCCGGTATTGGGCTTTACGCAATTTGGCCGATGCCACCATTTTCATGGCTGAGGTTATCTTCTGCGTAGATTTAACCGAAGCAATGCGTCCTTTTATTTCTTTTAATGAAGCCATTATTTAAAATCTTTTACAAGTTCCGTCGCTATTTGCGTCAGCAGTTTTTCCACTGCCTCGTTCAGCACGCCGGTTTTGAGCACATCAAAAACTTCCTTCCGGTACTTCAATGCCAAAATTTCGAGAAATTCTTTTCGGAACGCATTGATTTTTTCTACCGGGACATCAAACAATAAACCTTTGGTACCGGCGTAAATAATAGCAATTTCCTGTTCGACGGGCAGAGGATGATATTGTGCTTGAATCAACAGGGCGGCATTTTTCTTACCCTTGTCCAAAGTCATTCTGGTAACGGTATCCATGTCGCCACCGAATTTAGTAAACGCTTCCAATTCACGATATTGTGCCTGGTCGGTCTTCAAAGTACCGGCAATTTTTTTCATGGCCTTGATTTGTGCGTTACCTCCTACACGCGATACCGATATACCCACATTGATAGCGGGACGGATACCGGCATTAAACAGACCGGTTTCAAGGAAAATCTGTCCGTCGGTGATGGATATTACGTTTGTCGGAATATAGGCGGAAACGTCACCGGCCTGTGTTTCGATAATCGGTAGCGCTGTAAGCGAACCGCCTCCTTTCACCAAAGGTTTCAGGTTTTCAGGTAAATCGTTCATCTGGGCAGCGACTTCATCGTTGTTGATTATCTTGGCTGCACGTTCCAGCAAACGAGAATGCAGGTAGAAAATATCGCCCGGATAAGCTTCCCGTCCGGAAGGACGGCGAAGAATCAAGGAAACTTCACGGTAAGAAACCGCCTGCTTGGACAAATCGTCGTAAATGACCAGGGCATGACGTCCCGTATCGCGGAAAAATTCTCCAACGGCAGCGCCGGCAAAAGGCGCATAAAAGCGCAGAGCAGCCGGGTCGGATGCGGAAGCGCTGATGATAACAGTATACTCAAGGGCGCCTTTTTCACGCAGGGTATCTACGATATTGACCACTGTCGAACCTTTTTGTCCGATGGCAACATAGATACAATAAACCGGTTTCCCGGCTAAAAAATTATCCCGCTGGTTGATGATGGTATCAATGCCGATAGCGGTTTTTCCCGTCTGGCGGTCTCCGATAATCAGCTCGCGTTGGCCGCGTCCGATAGGAATCATGGCGTCAATAGCGATAATACCTGTCTGCAAAGGTTCATTCACCGGCTGGCGAAAAATGACCCCCGGCGCTTTCCGTTCCAAAGGCATCACCAATAATTCACCGCTGATGGGGCCTTTTCCGTCGATAGGCTGTCCCAAAGGGTTAACAACCCTGCCCAGAAGGCCTTCTCCGGTAGGAATGGATGCGATGCGTCCGGTGCGTTTCACTGTATCGCCTTCTCTGACAAAATCGGTATGGCCTAACAAAACCGCACCTACATTGTCTTCTTCCAGGTTCATCACTACAGCCATCTCACCGTTTTCAAATTGTAGAAGTTCTCCCGATTCGGCATTACTCAGGCCGAAAATACGGACTACTCCGTCACTGACCTGAAGCACGACTCCCACTTCTTCGAATTTCACGCGGGTATCTATACCTTCGAGTTGCATTTTCAGAACTTCTGAAACTTCACTTGCTTTTATATCTGGCATAATCTTTTGTTTTTACAATTTGTTTTCCGAAATCGGCAAATCCGTTTGCCGTTCATAAACTATTAGTTTTTAATTAGTTCCAATTTCAATCGGTTCAATTGCCCTTTGACGCTGGCATCCAAACGGGAGTCTTCTACCGCAAGCATGAATCCGCCTAGGATAGTGGCATCCTCTCTGACTTCAAAATCCACTATTCCGGTTTTAATGCCGGCAATGAGGTTGATAAGCGCCTTTTTTGTTTTCTGACTGGCGGGTTCGACCGTTGTCAGTTTAACCATAATCATGTTTTTTTCTTTCCGGTAGACTTTTTCATACATCAGGGCTATGCTTTGCATGTATTGTCCCCGACCGTTTCCGATAACCATTCCGATTACATGGCGATAGGTATCACTCACATCTTTACCTGCTGCCGTAATCAAGGCTTTTATCTTATCTGCGGGAGACACAGTAGGGTCGTCCAAGACTTTTTTCAGTAAAGGAACCGCTACAAACTGCTCCGAAAGCGCTTTCATTTCACTTCGCAGACGGGTTTCCGCCTCATGTTCGGAAGCATAAAGGAAAATCGCCTTGGCATACCGTTTCGAAATTATTCCTGCATTCATCCTTATCAGTTTTTCTGTGCTTCTTCGATTAGTTTTTCAACCAATTCCCGTTGCGCAGGTTGATTATCCAAATTCCTGCGAAGGACTTTCTCGGCAATATCAATAGATAGCGTCGCAATCCGGTTGTGAATGTCATGAATAGCTATCTCCTTTTCTTTTTGGATGGCTAATTTGGCTTCCGCAACCAATTTACCGGCTTCAACCGAAGCTTGCTCTTTGGCTTCAGCAATAATCTTGAGACGCAAGTCATTCGCCTCTTTCAGCATCCGTATTTCTTCCTCGCGGGTTTTATTCAAAATCCGGTTTCCTTCTTCTTTAATGCCTGCAAGACGTTCGTTGGCAGCTTTTGCAGACTCCAAAGACTTGTCGATAAAGGCTTTCCGCTCATCTACCATTTTTACGATGATAGGGAAACCGAATTTGGCCAGTACGAAGAAAACAATCCCGAAGGACAAAAGCATCCAAAACAGAAGACCGGGTTCCGGTGTTAATAACGACATAATTTATTGATTATAATAAGAATCCACAAACTACAATTGCAAATAGAGCGGCGCCTTCCACAAGAGCAGCTGCAATAATCATGTTGGTACGAATATCGCCTGTCGCTTCCGGTTGACGGGCAATGCCGTCCATAGCAGATTCTCCGATTTTTCCTATACCTAAGCCGGCGCCGATAACAGCCAATCCAGCTCCCAAACCTGCTCCTAATTTTGCCAATCCGGCACCTGTTGTTGCTTGTAATAAAATTGTCAGTAACATAATTTCAAATATTTAAGTTTATATAATGTATTTTAATTTTCAATTCTCAATTCTTCACATGGTGAGGTTCTACCTGCGATAAGCCGATGAACACGGCTGAAAGCATGGTAAATACATACGCCTGAATATAAGCGACCAGTAACTCCACACAATCAATAAAGATAGTCATGACTACCGAGAGAAGGGTCATTCCCGCGTTCATTGCAATGCCCAATTCCACGGTCAGGAAAATGATGCATGATAAACCCAACACGATTGCGTGTCCTGCCAGAATATTCGCAAACAAACGAATCATCAGGGCGAAAGGTTTCGTAAACAATCCGACCAATTCGATGGCCGGCATCAACGGAACCGGCACTTTTAACCACCAAGGTACATCCGGCCAGAATACTTCCTTCCAATATTCTTTCGTTCCGAAAACATTGACGATGATAAATGTAAAAACGGCCAATACGCTCGTTATGGCAATATTTCCGGTTACATTTGCGCCTCCGGGAAAGACAGGTATCAATCCCAGCAAGTTATTGATGATAACGAAAAAAAATACGGTCAGTAAATAAGGTGTATAGCGTCTGTAATTTTTCCCGATACAAGGTTTTATCACATCGTCCACAATACTCATGATGATAAGTTCCACAAAGGCGATAAAACCTTTTGGGGAAGCATTTTCCGGCTTTCCCTCCCGTTTTTTGTACCATTTGGCACAGAACAGAATCAGTATAATCAGCAAGATACTGCTCATAATCAGGGTGACGGCATTTTTAGTCAAGGAAAAATCCCAAGGTCGAAGTTCTTCTCCGGATGCCGATAGCTCCACAATCTTGCCTTTGTAAGGACCTTCTTGCGCGATTGAAAACCCATTGTAAGCCTCATGTCCGTGGTGGAATTTCGCCGAAGAAAAAACATGCCAGCCGCTCTCCGCTCCTTTCACGATAACGGGCAGCGGAATCGAAACATGCGTATGCCCGAACGAGGTAATGTGCCAATCATAGGCGTCTCCCACGTGGTCGAGTATCAATTCACGAACATTTAAATCCGTTTTATCCGCTTCGGAATGTTCCGCGCCAACCGTTTCTTCGGAATAGACGCCAATTCCAGCAAAAAAGAATAAAACTGTTAAAATCAATATTTTTTTCATCATCTATCTCTGTGTCTCTGCGCCTCTCCGTATCTCCGTTATGCAATAAAGTTCACAGACGAGGCTGGGAGGTTATTTTTTTTTAATCTTTTCGTTTTTCGTCAGATAAATCGTATCAAACAATAAATATATAAAATAAAGCGCCACAAAAACCAAAACAAAACTTCGCAATTCAATTTTTATGGCTAATGCATAAACTGTGATGAACAAAAGCGAAAGTAAAATTTTCCCGACTTTCAGTCCCAAAAAGAGATTGATTGATTTTCTGGGGGAAATTGTGTCACTTTTCTTCCCTGTAATGAGAATCAGCATCAGTTCATATAAAAATAAAAATACGATTGCAATGCCCGACCAAACAAACGGTCTTACATCCGAAAAAATAAACGTCCGGCACAGCAACAATCCCAAAACCAATAAAGCATTCAGGATAACCAGACCGGCAATGTATTTATTTTTCAAAGATTCCATCATTTCAATCCACGCAAACCGAAACCACATTTTTCTTTGCCTCTGCAAATCCACCTTCGACGGCAATTTCGGTCTCACTTCCCTGAACGCGGTAGGTCACTTTTCCTTTTCCCAAAGCGGAAATAATCGGAGCGTGACGGTCCAGGATTGTGAATAAACCGAGCAAACCCGGCAAAGTAACCGATTCCGCCGTACCGCTATAGATGATTTTCTCGGGAGAAACAATTTCTAATTGCATCTTTTATCTGTTATTTATTGTCTGTTATTAATTTATGCCTGTTTCAACTTTTCCGCTTTCGCTTTCACATCCTCGATAGTCCCCACGTTGAGGAAAGCTTGTTCGGGTAAATCGTCAACTTCGCCGTCCATAATCATGTTGAAACCTTTGATGGTATCTTCGATAGAAACCATTACGCCGGGTACGCCGGAGAAAGCTTCTGCCATATAGAAAGGCTGAGAAAGGAAGCGTTGTACACGACGTGCACGGTTCACGACTAATTTATCCTCATCGGAAAGTTCTTCCATACCCAGAATCGCTATAATATCCTGTAATTCCTTGTAACGCTGCAATAATCGTTTCACACGCTGCGCCGTATCGTAATGCACTTCACCGGTGATATTGGGGTCTAATATGCGAGAAGTAGAACCCAACGGGTCTACTGCCGGATAGATACCCAATTCCGAGATTTTACGGTCCAATACCGTGGTGGCGTCCAAGAAGGCGAAAGTTGTGGCGGGAGCCGGGTCGGTTAAGTCGTCAGCCGGCACATAAACAGCCTGCACGGACGTGATAGAACCGTTTTTGGTTGAAGTAATTCTTTCTTGCATGGCGCCCATTTCCGTAGCCAAAGTAGGTTGATAACCCACGGCGGAAGGCATACGCCCCAAGAGCGCCGAAACTTCCGAACCCGCTTGTGTAAAACGGAAAATATTATCAATAAAGAAAAGTATATCCCGACCGCCTTCGCCGCCCAAGTCGCGGAAAGCTTCCGCAATGGTCAGACCGGACAAAGCGACCGAAGAACGCGCTCCGGGAGGCTCGTTCATCTGCCCGAAAACCAAAGTAGCCTGCGATTTAGCCAACTCTTCGTAATCTATCTTGGACAAATCCCACTCTCCGCGTTCCATACTTTCCTTAAATTCTTTGCCATAACGGATAACGCCCGATTCAATCATCTCGCGCAATAAATCGTTTCCTTCGCGGGTACGTTCCCCCACCCCGGCAAAAACAGAGAAGCCATTGTGTTTTTTGGCGATATTATTAATCAACTCCATGATTAACACGGTCTTACCAACACCTGCACCACCAAACAGACCGATTTTCCCTCCTTTCAGGTAAGGTGCCAGCAAATCGACCACTTTTATTCCTGTGAAGAGAATTTCCTTTGAGGTCGCCAAATCCTCGAATTTGGGCGGGTCGCGGTGGATAGGTTCAGCGTTTTCGGAACTGACCGGTTTCATCCCGTCGATAGTTTGGCCGATAACGTTTAACAAACGTCCTTTTACCTGATCGCCCACCGGCATGGAAATCGGCGCATTCAAATTTTCCACTTTCATTCCCCGATAAATACCATCGGTCGAATCCATAGCAACTGTACGAACCGTATCTTCACCTATGTGTTGCTGTACTTCCACGACCAACACTTTTCCATCAGGGCGGGTTATCTTGAGCGCTTCATAAATTCTGGGAACCGAATGTCCGGTTTTTTCATACGAAACATCAATAACAGGGCCTATCACTTGTGAAATATATCCAAAGTTTTCAGACATGATAAAAATATATAAAAGAATTGTATTAATATATAAAAAATCCTCATTATGAATATATAACATTCAATAAAAGGGTGCACAAAATTAATATATCCTAACGCAAAAAGCAAATAAAATACATCTTTTTTTTGAAAAAAATATTTATAATGATATAATAACTTGAAAAGTAGAATTTTAAAATTCTTGAAATTGAGTCAGCATATCGTTAAAGCAACCAACAACCACCATCAATCACCGTTTCTTACTGATTAAATTTTTCAGCCTTTTCAGCAGGATTTTAGACGGTTTTTCACTTAAAAACGATTCTATATGCCGTTTCTTTTTGTCTTCGAAAATATCGAAAATATCAATCAGGATACCGGTTTCTTCCACTGCCCCAAACTCTTCATTGACAGCCGTTCCGAAAACGCGCATGCTGGGTGAAAGATTCATATAGGCGCTCACCAAAGGCGGAATGTTGATATTGTATTTGCGCACTTCCGTGTTCAGAATCTTATAGTCTTCCTTGTATGTTTTGTGACAAAACAACTGATTCATTTTATCATAATCAAAATCAACACCTAAGTGATGAATAGGGTATATCAAATTGTCTTTATCCCTGAAATACTTATCTAAGAAATATAAAATCAGGTTGCGTGCCTCCATATTATATGTATTGTACATGGTCACTTTCCCGAAGAAAAACCGGATATTCGAATCCAACACGGACAAAGCGCCCAAACCGTCCCATAGATTATCCAAGGCGAATAAACCTTTAGAACCGAATTTAGTTGTCTGGTAATCCAAAGAAACAAAAGAACGTCCTAATTCTACCATTTTCGGCAGGTAATTACGAATAAATTCAGGTGAGAAATGAAACAATTCGGCTGTAGCAATATTATCCGGTTGCCCTTTTGCATCGAAAGTGATTTCATTTCCCCAACGGAAACGATAACCACCTAAGATTTCCTCCTCCAACGGGTCCCATACAATCAACTGCTTATAAGGCGTTTCCATTGTATCAAATGCATCCAGATCCAATGACTTCCCGGTGCCACCTCCGTAAAAACGAAAAGCAATTTCCCGAAGTCGACCGACTTCAAGCAACAAATTAGGAGCGCTTTGCGCAGTGAACAAATAAATCTCATTACCCGACTTATTCGTTTTCCTGAAAAGTTTCTCAATCGTTAACTCCGACTTGAGAAGTTTTCTGTCAATTTTTGGAATAATATCCTCCATACCAAACTTTATTATCTTAATGTATTATATACAATATGTCTTACCCAATCCGCCCATTCTTGCGGGCTTTTCGACGAGTCAAAAGTCTGCCACGGAATGGGTTTTCCAAAATAGACCGTAAAAACAGACCCGCCAGCCTTGAATAATTCACGTGGTAAAAACAACATTTCTATATTAAATTTTATACCGACTTTTTTTCGCATATTGGCAATCCTGTAAAAGAAGGCCGAATTTTTCGCATCGAAAAAAACCGGTATTATATCTCTTTTATACTCAACCGATTTCACAATCATCATTTTCTTCCACTCCAGGTCGTAAATCATGCCTTTCGTTTTCCGGGAACACAATCCGGCCGGGAAAGTAATGATTTGGTTGTCGGAAGCAAATGCCTCATTAAGTATCCTGGCCGCTTCGCGTCCTTGAGCGCCATGTTTGTTTATCGGAACAAAAATATTCCGCAAAGGCGTTATCGCATACAGAATATCATTGACCAAATACTTGATTTTAGTATTGTAATGATTTCCCAGATAGGCCGACAAGCAAATGCCGTCCATTCCTCCCAAGGGATGATTGGAGGCAAAAATACACTGTTTACCCGCGTCCGGCAGGTTCTCTTCACCCACAGACCGGAGGCTGACATTAAAATACTGCATGGCGTTGTTCATAAAATCAACGCCTTTCCCACTGCCGTTAAACGCCAAAAACCGATTAAGCCCGTCTTGCTTTATGAGCTTAGCCAATGCTTTCACAACAAAGCCCGGAATTTTTTTTGAGGCTTGCGGCGCTTTCGTATGTATTATCTCCTGAACGTTAATACGGAATTCTTTTGCCATGTTAAATTAAAAAAACCAAGCAAAAGTACAATATTTATCTGATAAATTTTGCAAACGAGATAAAAATTCCTATTTTTGTACAAAATTTGCATTTGTTTTTCGTTCATACAAAACGTTTTCAAAAAAAAATGTTTCTTTTTCATGAAAAGTTATGCAACGTTTTTGCTCTTTTTTCCGTCTTATAATAGATTGTAAATTTTAAAATAAATTGTTATGATACAAAAAAAAATCTTTTCATTTGTGCTGTTCGCCGGTCTCTTTATGGGTTTTACCGGCTGTAATGATTTGGATAGTGATGGTGTATATGTATACACCGGTTTAATTGGCGTTGTAAGCTACAATTGGGAAATCAATAAATGCGTGATAGGCTTAGGAGATGGTGAATATGTTGTGGATGATCCGGCTTTACTGTTAGCCGAAGGCGAATGTATTTATATTATCCAAATGACGATTGACAGCAAAAATCAAGCCAGTGACAAATATGTTACGGCGACAGGCGTTCAATATCAGATATTAGCAAGATCTTACCCTGTGGCAGGAGCTATTCCGCCTCCTTTAGGCGATTACAACCTCTTATTGTCGGATCCCGGAGCTTATATAAGTCCTTATTTCAAAGGTAATTTATTTTTAAGCGCTGCTTTTACTAAATTTGAAAAGCAAAGCGCTCAGTTCTCTCTGACATACGATCCTGACGAGGCGCCTCTAAATGGTACAAGAACACTATATCTTCAAGCAAAGTTGTCGGGTGAAGAAACCGGAAATAAAGCACAAACAAATGATATTCAGACAGTTGAAATGAACGGCCTGATCAATTATCTGGGGCGGGATACCATTATCAGTGCGATTTCTTTCAGATATCTTAAATTCAATTTGAAATATCTTTCCGACATCAGAGACAATGAACCTGTTTATTCTTCCGTAACAGACACTCCGATAGAATTGGCTGTTTTTAATTAGTATTCAATGTACAAACGGTTATTTATCCTGTTCTTCAACCTTATTTCCCATCCGGTACAAAGCTGGAAAGAAAAAGCTGAAGAGCAGGATACAAATAATGAAAATTTTTACAGGAGCTATTTGTACCCGGTAGTAGGTACAATAGCGTTGCTGTCTTTTATAGGAATTTTTTTTGCCGGAAGGGCGCCGAATATAGAAGTAAAAACCATTATCGAACAGGCGCTGAAAGCCGTACTCAGAGAAGCCCTTGCTTATTTTGCCGGTTTTTACGTGGCCTCCTGCCTGCTGTCCCTGATTTTATCAAAATATTTTGCGTGTGAACCCGGCAAATATGTCTGCGAACGTTTCACAGGATACGCCTCTGCAGTAGTCTATGCAGTCGCTATGGTATCCGCCTTGTTTCCTTTTCTGGTATTTATCCGGTACTTGTTTATGCTCTTTGCTGCCTATACCGTTTGGCAGGGCGCTATACATTATCTTCGAATAAAAGCGGAATATTTAACCAAATTTACTATCTTTGCAAGCATTTTAATCGTACTTTCGCCCTTGTTGATTCAACGCTTGCTGCTGGTGATGATGCCGGGCTTGTAATTTATTGTATGGCAAAACAAAATAACATCGTTATAAAAAACAAAAAGGCTTCTTTTGATTACGAATTCATAGAAACCTTTGTAGCCGGAATTGTGTTGACCGGAACGGAAATCAAATCAATCCGTCTGGGGAAAGCAAGTCTGGTGGATACCTATTGTACCTTTGTTTCCCAAGAATTGTGGGTGAAAAATATGAATATTTCCGAATATTTCTATGGAACCTATAACAATCACGTGGCGCGGCGAGACAGAAAACTGCTGTTGAACCGAAAGGAGTTGAACAAAATAGACCGCTATTCCCGTGATACCGGCTTTACAATTGTTCCAACCAAACTGTTTCTGAACGAAAAAGGCTTGGCAAAATTGGTTATTGCCGTAGCCAAAGGTAAAAAATCTTACGATAAACGACAGACCCTGCGCGAACGGGACGATAAACGCGATATGGATAGGGCGTTTAAAAACTAAAAATTAAGAACTAAGATTTATTGATATGTTTTTATTGGAGAAATTATTAAACGAACGCATTCTTATTCTTGACGGAGGAATGGGAAGCCTGATACAGCAATATAATCTTGTTGAGGAAGATTACCGCGGTTCGCAATTCGCTCACTTACCCGGCTCTCTGAAAGGAAACGGAGATATGTTGTGCATCACCCGGCCGGATGTTATTCAGGCTATTCATGCGGCGTATTTAGAAGCCGGCGCCGATATTATTGAGACCAATTCACTGAACATGACCTCCATATCTATGTCCGATTACGGCATGGAAACTTATATAAAAGAACTGAATCTGGCAGCTGCCCGCATCGCGAAGGAAGTTGCGGACAAGTATACCCGGCAAAACCCGGATAAACCACGATTCGTGGCCGGCTCCATAGGCCCGACCAACAAAACGGCTTCCATCTCCCCCGATGTTGCCAACCCCGCTTATCGAAGCGTCACTTTCGATGAATTGTATGACGCATACAAAGAGCAGATACTGGCATTAATAGAAGGAGGCGTAGACGCCCTGCTGATTGAAACGGCTTTCGATACCTTAAATGTAAAAGCTGCCCTGATGGCGGCCGAACACAGTATACAGGAACTGAAAAAAGAGATTCCACTCATGGTTTCTTTCACCATTGCAGGAAAAAGCGGACGCATCCTCTCAGGTCAGACCCTGGAAGCGGCGCTGGCTTCTATTTCCCACGTCCCCTTGTTGAGCGTGGGTCTGAACTGCTCGTTTGGAGCCAGGGATATGAAACCTTTTATCAAGGAACTGGAGCGAATAGCGCCTTGCTATACCAGCGCCTACCCGAATGCCGGACTCCCCAATAGTTTGGGACAATACGATGAGACGCCCGAATCCATGGCGCTCCAAATCAAAGAATATATTGATGAAGGGCTGGTGAATATCGTGGGCGGCTGTTGCGGTACGACACCGGCGCATATCGCCCGATATGTTTCGCTCGTGAAAGATGTCAAACCACGCCGACCGGTTCTGTCCAAGTCTTCCGAACAAAGCTTGCGCCTGTCGGGATTGGATATTTTAAAAATCGACAAAGCGAATGAAACGGTTGATGCACAATTCATCATTGTCGGCGAACGCTGTAATGTAGCAGGTTCTCGCCGTTTTCTCCGCCTGATTAAAGAAAAAAAATACGAAGAAGCCCTGAATATCGCCCGCAAACAGGTTGAAGACGGAGCGCAGATATTGGACATCAATGTAGACGATGGTTTGTTGGATGGCGTGGAAGAAATCACCGTTTTCCTGAACATGATTGCTTCCGAACCGGATATCGCTCGCGTTCCCATCATGCTCGACAGTTCTAACTGGGATATTATCGTAGCCGGACTGAAATGCTTGCAAGGAAAATCTATCGTCAATTCTATCAGCTTGAAAGGCGGTGAAGCAGATTTTCTCCAAAAAGCGCGTACCGTTCATTCTTACGGAGCGGCTGTGATTGCCATGGCTTTCGATGAAAAAGGCCAGGCGGACACCTTCGAACGGAAAACAGAAATCGCCTCGCGCCAATACAAACTCCTGACGGAGCAAGCCGGATTCCTTCCCCGTGATATTATTTTCGACCCCAATGTGCTGGCCATTTCCACCGGCATAGAAGAACATGCCGGTTACGGTTTGGATTTCATCCGCACCGTCGAATGGATAAAAACCAACTTGCCCGGTGCCAAAGTGAGCGGCGGAATAAGCAACCTCTCTTTTGCTTTTCGCGGCAACGATTACCTGCGCGAAGCCATGCACGCCGTTTTCCTCTACCACTGCGCTGGGAAAGGAATGGATATGGGAATTGTAAATCCTTCTGCTTCGGTGTTGTATGATGACATCGATGTGGATTTGCGGCAATTGATTGAAGATGTGATACTGAATCGCCGTCCGGATGCCGCCGAACAATTACTGGAATATGCCCAAAACAACCGCACCGGCGTAGATGAAAAAGAGAAAAAACAGGAAGAATGGCGCTCACTTCCATTGCCGGAAAGATTGCAATACGCCCTGATAAAAGGTATTGGCGATTATTTGGAATCCGATTTGGCGGAAGCTTTATCGCACTATCCCCGTCCGATAGACATTGTCGACCAACCGCTGATGGAGGGAATGAATGTAGTCGGAAAACTATTCGGCGAAGGGAAAATGTTCCTGCCGCAAGTGGTAAAGACCGCACGCACCATGAAAAAAGCCGTAACTATTCTGCAACCGGCTATCGAAGCCGACAAGAAAACTACGGCGAAAAAAGCTGGTAAAATATTGTTGGCTACAGTGAAAGGCGATGTGCACGATATTGGGAAAAATATCACAGGCGTAGTGCTTTCCTGCAATAATTATGAAATCATAGACATAGGTGTGATGGTTCCTCCGGAAGATATCATCCGAAAAGCAAAAGAACACAAGGTAGATATGGTCGGTTTGAGCGGGCTGATTACGCCGAGTTTACAGGAAATGGCTTTCGTGGCTTCCGAAATGGGAAAAGCCGGTTTCACTTTACCGCTCCTGATTGGAGGGGCTGCTACTTCGAAACTGCATACCGCGCTGAAAATTGACCCCTTGTACCAAGGACCGGTTATTCATGTAACAGATGCATCCTTGGCGGCTCCGGCCGCCAACCAGTTGCTGAATCCGCTTACCAAAGAGGACTATGTCCACGGAATCAAAGATACTTACCAATCATTGCGCAACAAAACCGGACGCGCAGAACTGGTTTCCTTAGAATATGCAAGAGAACACGCTTTCACTATTGACCGGACAAAGCATACGCCCGACACTCCTTCTTTTATAGGAACCCGGGTAATAGAGGCCATTCCTGTCAAAGAAATCATTCCTTATATCAATTGGTTGGCCTTTATGTCCGCATGGAAATTTCCCGTCCGTTACGGGAAATACATGAAACTGCAAACCGAGGATGAAAAACGGCAATGGTTGGCGGTTTTCTCCGGAGATGAAAAGCAAAAAGCCATAGAAGCGATTCGTTTACTGAACGATGCACAAAGTGTCCTGACGGAATGGGCAAATAATGATACCGAATTTATTCGGGCGATTATCGGATTTTTTCCGGTAAAGAGAACAGGTGATACCCTGATTGTCGATGGCTCCCAAGGGATAACCGGCCAGGCCCGCTATGAGATTCCTTTCCTTCGTCAACAAGAAAAACGGGAAAGCGATGTCTATAAATCCTTAGCCGATTTTTTCCATCCGGACGGAGACTATGCCGGATTTTTCACAGCAACAGCCGGAGCGAACAAATCGGCTGTGAATTGCCATTGTGGTCATCAACATGAACCCGACGCTTATACGGATATGATTCAACAAATCCTCCGCGACCGTTTGGTGGAAGCGACTGCCGAATATCTGCACGAAAAAGTCCGCAAAGAACTCTGGGAATATGCTCCCGAAGAATCGTACACTGTCGAAGAACTGATGAAAGAACCTTACCGGGGCATCCGTCCGGCATCCGGTTATCCTTCTCATCCCGATTTGTCCCTGAATTTTATCATCAATGAATTGCTTGGTATGGAACGGATAGGCCTCAGCTTAACCCCCAACGGAGCAATTTATCCGAACGCTTCGGTTGCCGGACTGTACATCTCTCATCCCGAAGCGGATTATTTCCTGTTGGGGAAAATCAGCGATGAACAGATAAGGGATTATGCCGACCGCAAAGGAATAACGACAGAAGAGGCCAAACGATGGTTGGGAATATAAGCTGAATTGGGCTACCAAAATAATGTCGGCTTCATTTTGCGCTTCGTCTCAAAAAAAAGTGTAACTTTGCATTTCTTAAAAATAAAAAATAGATGAGCAATAAAGTAAATTTTTCACAGACGGAAATTATACGAAAACATTTTCCACAACGGGATGTCCACGGTTCTATATCCATGCCGGTATATTCTTCGGCTGCCTTTGAGTTTGATACGGCAGAGGAGATGGAAGATGCTTTTCTGGGAAAGAACGGAAAACATACCTATTCCCGCATTTCCAATCCAACTGTTGAGGCTTTCGAATCACGGGTTCAAGTTGCTTCCGGCGCCAAACATGTAATGGCCGTTGCATCAGGTATGGCAGCTATATCCGATGTGTTTATGACCATTGCCTACGCCGGTTCAAATATAGTGACGACTTCGCATCTTTTCGGAAATACATTTTCCTTGCTACAGTTTACCCTGAAAGAATTCGGTGTGGAGGTTCGTTTTTGTAATCTATTGAATCCTAAGGAAGTAGAAAAGCAAATCGATGAAAATACTTGCTGTGTATTTACGGAAATTATTACCAATCCGCACATGGAAGTCGCCGATCTGGCAGCCTTGGCCGAAGTCGCTCACAAAAAAAATGTTCCATTGATTGTTGACACAACCATTGTTCCCTGGAACGTTTTCAAAGCGACTGATTTCGGAGTGGATGTGGAAGTTGTATCCAGCACTAAATATATTTCCGGAGGAGCTACCAGTATCGGAGGATTGATTTTAGACCACCAGACCTTTGACTGGCGACATTCGAAGCGCCTGTATAAATTGGCTTTAGCCGTAAGGGAAAAGGCTTTTCAGGTAAAACTTCGCGGAGAAATCGGAAGAAATTTAGGCGCATCATTATCTCCACAGGTAGCCTATCTACAAAGTTTAGGCTTGGAAACCTTAGAATTGCGTTTCCGGCAGGCAGCGCAAACCTGTTTGGCCTTGGCACAATTCCTGCAAACGCTTCCGGCAGTAAAACAAGTCAATTATAACGGTTTACCGGATAATCCTTTTTATGAAATAAGCAAAAAACAATTCGGAGATTATCCGGGCGCTATGCTTACTTTCAGTTTAGCCGACAAAACCGATTGTTTTGCATTTATCAATCGCCTGAAAACCATTCGTAGAGCGACGAATTTGTTTGACAATAAATCGCTGATTATTCATCCGGCGTCTACTATTTACGGCACATTAGCGCCTGAATACAAAAAAATGGTGGAAGTTCCTGACGATATGTTACGCTTATCGCTGGGATTGGAAGATATAGACGCCTTAAAAGCCGATATTTTGCAAGCTATAAATACTTAACATTTATAGAGACAAGATGAAACAAATTGGATTTTTTATAGTTTTCTTGCTTTTTTGTTTTGCTTCTTTTTCCCAACAAAAAGAAATCGGAATAACCTGTCGCTCCGGATTTACTTTTGAGATAAGCCAACAGAAAAATTGGGGATATGCCAAACCGGTAGTATTATCTGTTTTACCCAATACACCGGCTGAAGCAACAGGTCTCCGGGTCCATGATATTATTGAATCTATCAATGGCGAACCAACGGAAGGAAAAGACTATGCAACCATTTTTTCGTGGCTGCAACGTTCCGCCAACGAACGGATATTGATAAACATCAGCAACTTGAAAGGGCGAAATAAGGCGATACGGTTGACGCCCTATTGCAATCTTAGTAACGCTATTACAGAGAAAGACCTGGCCGAAGTTTATGCTTTTTACAGCTTGGAAGATGCACAAAGCCGGTCTTTTACCTGTCCTTTCAAAACAAAAGTGAGTGAAAATGTAAATCTGAGTAATTATAAAACATTCGGTTTTTCAAAACCGGATGCCAAAAACCGGCAATTGGAAAATATTATTCAAGTTTCTGTTCGAAAGTGTTTGGAACAAAAAGGATTGGTGTACGCAGCCAAAAAACCGGATTTATTACTGGAATCCTATTACACTTATCAGAAAAATCCGAATTACCGATCGACAGGTAGCCTGAAAAAATTGCCTGTAGAAAGCCGGTACAATATGAATACCAAGCGTATGGAAAATTTGCCTATCTATTATAATCCGTTAATACATACCAATCAAGCAGCTTATTTCCTGAAGTTGAACATCCTTTTGATAGATCCGAATAAACGTGATACGAACCGCTTAATCTGGGAATGTGAAGCAAATGAGCTTTTGCAATCCGATTATCCGATAGAAGATTATGCCGATTTCCATATTCCTTTGATGCTCACGCAATATCCTTATCTTAAATCGACAGACCAAGTGCAATTCTTTTATAGCCGTTATCGTTATAATTATACAGGTATCGGGTATAATATGGACAACCTGAAAGAGATTATCCGTGTAGACCACGCAACCCCGGCAGAAGAAGCAGGTATGCTGACAGGGGATGTGGTAGAGAAAATCAATGGTATCAAATTTAACAACAACGCCAAATCAGCCGATAGCAAATACAAGCAATTCATTCTGAATACCATGCCTTTCCGCAACGAAAAAACACAGTTTACCAATGCGGAAGGATTTACCAAGTGTATGTATTGGAATCCAATGGATTACGTCAGGGTATCTGATGCAATAAAGAAAACGGAATTTTCGGCCGTTTTTTCTTATTTGTTTTATTTTGAACCGTATATTAATTTATCCGGGTCAAATATTGTCAGTTTCAATATTGTCAGAGGAAAACAAAAGTTAACAATAAAAGTAAAACCGGTTATTGTTGAAGAAGAACTGTTTGAGAATCGGTAAATGATGTATTCATATAGCAATACCTAAAATAAGTATCCCGGATTTATTTCTTTCGTCAATAAATCCGGGAAGTATTTAGAATGAGAACCAGAAGAAGTATTTAGAATTTATATCCTAATGTCAACAATCCCTTGTAGGTTTTGCTTTTAAAGGATGCCGGATAAGAATGTACAATTTGTTCATTTGTTTCAATATTTTTCACCGGCGTATAAAAATACAAATCACTATCCTGTTGCCGATAAATGAAAGCAAAATCTATGTAGAATTGCTGCGTAAAACGATAACCGATTCCGGCCGTGTAATACGTAGCATCTTCGTCAATCGTGTAATGCGGAACCGTTCCGGCTGTCATTACCTCTTTACCTCCTGATTTGAATGTAGCATCGTATGGATTTTGCATCAGTGCATATCCCAAACGCCCGGAAAACTGCGGTGTAAAACGGTATTCTGCACCAATTCTTAAGGTAGAAGCGCTTTGAAAATCTTCACCGATGTATTGGTTATCGCTATACTCGCGGCCATTTCTGTCTTTCAGGTACATACTCGCATAATTTTTGGTTTCATAATCCAGACTGATTATGCCCTGGGTGCCGATAATTGCAGCAGCGCTGAAAGTCCATGTGTAAGGCGTTTGAAATTGATAATTCCAATTATCGGATGGCGTTGTTTGTCGCCCAACAAGGCTACCATCAATAAAAATATTATCCGGCGTTAAATTAGCAAAGTAGTAATCGGTCAAGGAGTACCATATCGGTGAATGATAAGATACGCCCAAACGCAAAGCATCAATCGGTTTGACGATAAGGCCCGCTTTGAACTGATATCCGGAAGCATTGGTTTCGAGGTAATTCTCCAAAGTAAAACCGCTACCGCCTGCGAAATCTTCACCATAATCGGACGACATGGAATAGTGTATATCCGTCAATGAGAAAGTGACGCCCCAGAAAAACTTGTCGGATATATTGGAACCCAGCGTAAAATCATACGCTTCAATATAACCTTTTTCCGTTACATTCATTTTCGGACTTACGGTTTCACCCTCTGATAGCAGGCTTTCATACTCGTTACTTTTACCCGACTTTGGATTAATCAAACCGCCCTCCCATGCCAAAACGCTCAACCAAGGCGCATCACTATTGTAATTCAGGTATGCATCTTGGAAACCATTTGTTAAAGTCACCATATAATCAGTTAAAGAAGAAGACATATTGGAACCCGATGCGGAATATTTCCTGTCAAAATTTTTTACTCTGTTGTAGTTAAATCCGAAATTCAGGGCATATACGCCTGATTTTACCGATGGATAATAGCCAACATAAGAGAGATTATCAAAATTGAACTTGGTTTTTCCCAAACTGTTAGGTGTTCCGTTCCAGCCGGCTTTGGCATCGGTTTCTACATTCACCGAAGCAACGCTCATATTGGCAACGATTTCCGAAGCGCGGTAAACACCTACACCTGCCGGATTAATCGCAACTCCAGTAACATCTCCGCCCAAAGCGCCGAATGCACCACCCATAGCCTGGCCGCGAGCTGTACCCGACAAATCATGGGTTGCGTAACGATGGGCGTCAATCTCTCCCTGACCAAATGCGTACGCACACACAAAGAGCGCTATTACGAATAATAGATTTCGTTTCATAACATTTACTATTTGAATAAAATTTTATCTTCTACCACTACTGCTGCCGGATGAACGGCCGCCACCGCTACTACTTGTACTTCCGCTACTGCTGCTGCCGCTGCTACTGCTTACGGATGAAGACCGGGTAGAGCTTCCGCTGCTATAACTCGTTGAAGGACTTGAAGAACTCGAAGAGCGGGTTGTCGGTGTGGATGAACTCCTCGAAGGAGTGCTGCTACTCTGAGGGGACGCAGTAGTCGTCGTACGGGTACGAGTCGTTGCGTTCACGTTCTCGCGGCTACTGCTTTGACGTGTTGTGGTAGTCGTCGTACGGGCTCCCGATTCACGTGTTGTTGTTCCTGCTGAACGTGTCGTGACACTTCCTCTTCCGGAGGATGAGGAACGAATCGTAGCGCCGTCACTTGCTCGACTGGAACTTCTGGTGGAACCATAGCTTCCTGATCTTGTGGAATTTGAGCTTCTGGAACTGTAAGCGTTACTTCTTCGTCCGTTTTCATAATTGTTTCCGTTGTTATAATATCCGCCGCCGCCATAATAATGACCGCCGCCGTATCCGTAATAGCCGCCCCATCCATAATGATAGCCCGGATAGTACCCATACCCACCGCCGTACCAAGGCGAATACCAACCGCCATAGTACCAGGGGTCATACCAGGATGAATACCGGCCATACCAGCCGTGGTAATGCCAAGGTGAGTACCATGAGTTGTAATACCATGGGTCATACCAACCGGAATAAGGGCTGGAATACATATTGATGGATATCCCGGCTTGAGTAGGCTCCTCGAAATCCAACTCGTAATTTTCGCCGTCGTAATATATATTTACATTATCTGCGCCGACAATGGTGATTTTGGACGGATCGTGAAACTTTACAATCCGTTGCGTTAATTCACCATCGACATATTCGACAATCGTATCACTGTATTCAACCGGTTCATCTACATAATAATCGTCATTTATATAACGCCTGTTGTATTCATCTACATCTCTTTCGTCCGAAACTGTAGCTTTTACCACAACCGGAGATGCTTTTTCCTTAACGGCAACAACCTCTTTTTCCTGAGGCGCCGCTTTCTTGTTTTTGGAGGAATAATAGATATCATCTCCAAATGCATCGTTCTGAGCTATCGCGAAAAACGGGATGAGCGCCAGAACAAACAACGTATACCATCTAATTGTTTTCATAGCACAATTTTTTTTAATATTAATAATCTCGCTCTGTTTCATATTATTTAGACCGGAAAAATACCCATTAGTTTAAAAACAAGACTATTTTTCTTGATACAAAAATAAGAATTGTTATCCGCATATACAAGTATTTTATATTATTTAACTAATAATTTGATTTTTTCGTATTATCTTTGCAGCATGATGCAGCATAAAAAATTGACGGATTGGTTACCTACCACGAAAAAAGAAGTGGAATTGCGGGGATGGGAAGATTTGGATGTTATCTTTTTCACGGGCGACGCCTATGTCGACCATCCTTCTTTCGGAGCGGCCGTGATAGGCAGAACATTGGAAGCAATGGGCTTACGGATAGCAATTGTTCCCCAGCCCAATTGGCGGGATGACCTGCGGGATTTTAAGAAACTCGGAACTCCACGGCTGTTTTTTGCCGTTTCGGCGGGGGCGATGGATTCGATGGTCAACAAATACACGGCTAACAAACGCTTGCGGTCGGAAGATGCCTACACGCCCGATGCCCGTACCGATATGCGCCCCGAATACCCCAGCATCGTCTATTCCGGTATGCTGAAAAATCTTTTTCCGGATGTTCCGGTCATCCTGGGCGGTATAGAAGCCTCCTTGCGGCGCCTGTCGCATTATGACTATTGGCAAGATAAACTTTTACCGGGCATACTGACCTCCTCTCATGCAGATATCTTGGTGTACGGAAACGGGGAAAAAGCCATATCAGCCATTGCAACAGCCATGCGGAACGGAACGGAAATCAAGGATTTGACCACAATCCCCCAAACGGTTTTTATCCAAAAGGAATATCTTGAAAATAAAGGTGATATCGTATTAAATTCTTTCGAGTCCTGCCTGAGCGACAAACGCAAACAAGCGGCTAACTTCAGTTCTATCGAAGAAGAATCAAACCGGATGAAAGCCGGTCGGCTGATACAGAAAACCGGTACGGATTATATCTTGGTTAATCCGCCTTTTCCTCCGATGACTACCACGGAGATTGATGCCTGTTACGACTTGCCTTATACCCGCCTGCCGCATCCCAAGTACAAAGACAAAAGGATTCCCGCCTACGAAATGATTAGACATTCGGTGAACATACACCGCGGCTGTTTCGGCGGATGCGCTTTTTGTACGATTTCGGCGCATCAGGGCAAGTTCATTGCTTCGCGTTCAAAAAAATCTATCCTGAAAGAAGTGAAAGTCATCACGGAAATGCCGGATTTCAAAGGATATATCAGCGACTTGGGAGGCCCTTCGGCCAATATGTACGGGATGAAAGGTAAAGACCTGAAAATCTGCGAAAACTGTAAAAAACCTTCCTGCATTTTCCCGCTCGTATGCAAAAATCTGCATGCCGACCATCGCCCCTTGTTGGAAATCTACCGGGCAGTGGACAGTATGCCGGGTATTAAAAAGTCGTTTATCGGGAGCGGTATTCGTTACGACCTGTTAGTCAATCTGTTTGAAGATGGAGAACTGAATAAGGCCGCCCGTGATTATACGGTGGAACTGATAAGCAAGCATGTTTCCGGAAGATTGAAAGTTGCGCCTGAGCATACCGCCAACGAAACCCTCAACTGTATCCGCAAGCCTGATTTTTCCGTTTTCCACCGGTTCAGAAAAATTTTCGATAAAATCAACAGGGAAGAAGGATTAAACCAGCAATTGATTCCTTATTTTATCAGTTCGCATCCGGCCTGTACCGAAGTGGATATGGCAGAACTGGCTGTGATTACCAAGGATTTGGACTTTCACCCGGAACAGATACAGGACTTTACTCCGACCCCGATGACTTTATCTACCGAAATTTTTTATACGGGACTGCATCCTTATACCCTGAAACCGGTGTTTACGGCAAAAACAAAGGAAGAAAAACTCAACCAGCGCAAATATTTTTTCTGGTATGACAAAACTTACCGGCAAAGCATTATCCAATCGTTAAACAAACTGAAGCGCCCCGACTTGATTAAGCAATTATTCGGGAGAGGATAATACTTGCATCTCACATTTGTTACAGTCGAATTGCAATACCAGTCGATTTTTACCGGAGAGCAGATAGAGCGGCTCCTTATAATCCCGGAGTGCATGGACGTCTTTCTTACAACGTCCTGATTGGTAAAGGATACAATGTTTAGTGAACATCAACGGAACATTTTCTGCCGCTCGGATTTCAAAAGCGGGCATTATGTCCTTGGCGCCGCGGCTGACATAAAAAGTTGTTGCATGGGCATTGGCTACATTGGCCAGATAGCTCAAGGAGGTTGCAACAGACTGTTGGGCTTGCAAAATACGGGCAGGAGATTTGCGGAAATAAGCAATTTTTCGTGCGGACAGCAAGCGTTCTACCGTCTGCCGTTTCAGTTCACTCAAGATGGAGGACGGTATAAACCGGTTGCCCTGAAGCGAGAGATTCAGTTTTTCCAACTCAAAAGGAGTGTTGCCCAATTTGGATAGCTGATACAGGATATTTTCACCGGCATTTTTTTGCGCCTGTTCTTTCGGAAAAGCAGTTGTCACACTTGCCCGGCAATCGTCTTCATCGGTAGCGGTCAGGGTAAAACCGAAATTGTTTTCTTCCAGGTCGAAAACCAATCCGATTTTTCTTTCGGCCGATTTTTTCGACAAGGTTTTTTCAAATTCATGGTCATAATTGCGGGAAAGCGATATACCGGAACGCAAAACCGGCATTTCGGCCGGGAAAATACGATTCCCTTCAACACGGTTTACCCGGAAGCCTTGCAATTCTTTTCGCTCATTGATAAAGCACAAGCCATCGCCGTTGTGCAGGATTTTTTGTCCGGAAACCGTAAAATAATTTCGTCCCAAATCTTTTACGTTCCCAACCGCTTCTCCCTGTGATTTAGGCGTATAGGGAGAAGCTGAGTTTTTGTCTCTTCCATTGAGAAAATAGGCGGTAAATCCCCGATTGAAACTTTTCTGCGGGTCCGGCACAAAAAAAGGAACACTTCTGCCGGACGAAGCGCGGGTATATTCCGGTCTTTTTTCGAAAATGGCGTCTAATTTCTGCCGGTACCAGGCCGTAACATTTTTTACATACGCTGTTTCTTTCAGCCGACCTTCGATTTTCAGGGAGGAGACGCCTGCATCCAGCAGTTCTTCGAGATGCTCCGTGCGATTCAGGTCTTTCAGGGACAAAAGGTGTTTGCTTTGTACCAAAACCTTACCTGAAGCATCTATAAGGGTGTAAGGCAGGCGACAGAACTGGGCGCACTCGCCGCGATTAGCGCTTCTGCCCGTAAAATTTTGACTGATATAACATTGCCCGCTATAGGATACACACAAGGCGCCATGTATAAAAACCTCCAGGTTCATTTTGGTCTCTCCGGCAATTTCCTTGATTTCGCGCAGAGAAAGTTCACGCGCCAGAATGGCTTGGGAGAAACCGGCATTTTCTAAAAACCGGATTTTTTCGATATTGCGATTGTCGCATTGCGTGCTGGCATGCAAGGGAATAGGAGGTAAATCAAGATTCAGGATACCCATATCCTGGATAATCAGGGCATCCACTCCCATGGCGTAAAATGCACCAATCATTTTTTCCACCTCTTGAAATTCGGAATCATATAGAATTGTGTTCAAAGCGACATAGACTTTGGCCCAATACGTATGGGCGTATTCCGTCAGTTTTCGTATATCGTCTAAAGAATTTCCTGCTGAAGCGCGTGCACTGAAACGTGGAGCGCCGATATAAACGGCATCGGCTCCATGGTTGACCGCTTCAATTCCGATTTCCATATTGCCTGCGGGAGACAGCAGTTCGATTTTTCGCGCAAGTTTCATTCAAGTATCAAGTTTTCCCAAAGATGCAATTTCATCCGTATTGAAAGGCGTTGCCTGGTACACGTAATAGTTTAGCCAGTTTTTGAACAGCAAGTGGGCATGGGCACGCCAATGCACCTTGATATTTTTTTCATCGGGAATATTGTTTTCGTAATAATTGCAGGGAATAGCAATAGGTAATCCTTTGTTCATATCACGGCAATATTCGTTATGCAGCGTAACAGAAGTATATTCCGAGTGGCCGGTAATGAAAATTTCGCGACCACCCCGTGACATGACAATATTGACACCCGATTCGGCCGATTCTGAGAGGAGATTCAGACCGGGTGCACGGAGAATATCTTCGCGGCGTATTTCGGTATGCCGACTGTGCGGCACATAGAATTCATCATCGAATCCGCGGAACAAGGCCTTATTCGGGTCGATCAGCGTATGTTTGAAAATGCCGAACATTTTCCGTTCGAGGGGATATTTCGGGATGCGGTGAAAGTGATACAAGCCTGCTTGCGCCGCCCAACAGATATATAAGGTGGAAGTGACATGTTTGGCTGCCCAATCGAATATTTCGGTCAACTCTTCCCAATAATTGACGGATTCATAATCAAACAGCTCTACCGGTGCACCGGTGATAATCATGCCGTCATAATTGTTTTTACGAATGTCTTCGAAGTTTTTATAAAACGTAGATAAATGTTCTTGGGGCGTATTCTTGCTATCATGCGTTTTCATTTTCAGAAAATCCACTTCCACCTGAAGCGGACTGTTGGACAGCAGACGCACAAAATCGGTTTCCGTAACAATCTTCACCGGCATAAGATTCAGCAAAGCGACTTTCAAAGGACGAATATCCTGCGTAGAAGCACGTAAATCGTCCATCACAAAAATATTTTCTTTCTTAAGTATCTCTACTGCCGGTAAATTATGGGGTATATTTAATGGCATATTTCAATTAAATTTATCAGTCCGCAAAGGTAGTATTTTTTTTGGAATTTTTAAATGCGTTTTGTCATGGCTAAAACTTTTTTTGAGGTGCTATTTTTTTGTGGAATAAATCGTTTACAGGGTAGTCTGCCCGAAAGGCAAGCGATCAGTCATGTTCGGAAGATTTTTCGGCATGTTAAGTGATTAACGATTAGCATGGGATGTCTCCACTCCGCTTCGCTCCGGTCGACATGTCGACAACATATTTTGAGAGAGGGAAGAGTAGGATTGAAAGAAGTACTGTTAAGTAAATTATATTTTGCCGTCATTGCGAAGCCGAAGGCTGAAGCAATCTAATTACTACATCTCTTTCTCCGGATTGCTTCGGGCTTCGCCCTCGCAATGACGATACGACGTTT
>JAITQA010000071.1 GCA_031289145.1 Dysgonamonadaceae bacterium
AAACGTCGTATCGTCATTGCGAGGGCGAAGCCCGAAGCAATCCGGAGAAAGAGATGTAGTAATTAGATTGCTTCAGCCTTCGGCTTCGCAATGACGGCAAAATATAATTTACTTAACACTACTTTTTGTTCAGTATCATAATTTTTTGTTTCAAGAAAAAACAGCTATCTTTGTTTTTCAAAAACAAAAAATTATGATACTAAACGAAAGAGAGACACGTCATGAACGTGTGATGGAAGCCGTAAAATTAATGATGACCGCCGCGCGTACTGCTCCCAAAGGGAAGGGCATGGACATTATTGAAATAGCCGCCATAGCGGGAGAAGACATCAAAACCTTGTCGGCTAAAACCAAGGAACTCGGAGAACAAAACGGACTCAACTTCTTTTTACGTGACGCTGAAAATATCCTTTCCGCAGAAGCGGTTGTAATTATCGGCAGCCATTCAAGCGAGCACAATCTGAATTGCAGCTATTGCGGCTATCCCACCTGCACGGCAAAGCCGGAATATACCCCTTGCGTACTCAATTCCGTAGATATCGGTATTGCCATAGGGTCGGCATGCGCTACCGCAGCCGACCTCCGTTTGGATACCCGTGTGATGTTTTCCGTAGGATATACAGCCCAAAAACTAAAATGGTTGCCGGATTGCCGGTCAGTATTTGCCATTCCCGTTTCGGCATCCTCCAAAAATCCTTTTTTTGACCGGAAATAAAAAAATCTTGGAAAGGCATTTTGACAAAAGCTCTCCAAGATTTTATTTATTATCGTTGCGCCGTCTTATTTCACTTCCCAAACATCGCCTGTCATCAGAAATTCACGCAAGGTCCTGGCCGGTTTTTTGGCTTTCACACTTTCGATTTGTTTTTCTATTTCCTCATCGTAAGTGGGAGCGGTCACATCCCTTATTACACCTAAAGCAACAGGTAATGCAGCGCCGTCCATCAACGCAAGTTTCAAGTGCAAAGTGGGGTCAAGTGTAGTGGCATCATGCACAAGCACATCATCAAGCGTATACCCGCCTTCACCGACTGTTATCGCTTTGAGATTGAATCCGTCCTGTACGATACCCTTGCTGTTGTCTTTTCCAAACAACATTTTTTCTCCGTGCTGCAAGAAAATAGTTCTTTCCGTACGAAATTCCTTTGCTACAATAGGGTCGTTAATTCCATCGTTGAAAATCACGCAATTCAGGATAACTTCCACTACCGAAGTGCCTTTGTGTTTGGCAGCAGCCGTCAGAATAGCCGGAGAGTTTTTGATATCCGTATCTATCGTTCGGGCAAAAAAACGGCCTCTGGCGCCGATAGAAAGTTCCGCAGGACGGAAAGGATCTTCTACCGTACCAAAAGGAGAAGATTTGGAAACAAATCCGCGTTCGGAAGTAGGAGAATACTGCCCTTTGGTCAGACCGTAGATTTTATTGTTCATCAACAAAATGTTGATATCCACATTGCGTCTTACGGCGTGGATAAAATGGTTGCCTCCGATAGCCAGGCAGTCGCCGTCGCCGGTGGCCAACCATACCGATAATTTTGGATTCGCTACCTTAACGCCTGTGGCAATCGCTGCGCCACGACCATGAATGGTATGAAAACCATAAGTATTCATATAATAGGGTAAACGGGACGAACAACCGATGCCGGAAATGACCGCCGTATTGTGAGGTGCAATCCCTAAATCGGCCATTGCTTTATGCAAACTGTTCAACACCCCGTAATCACCGCAACCCGGGCACCAACGCACCAATTGCGAACTCTTGAAATCTTTGGCTTGATATATTTGTTGTGTCATGATTCTATAATTTTACTGATTTCTTCAACTAAACGGGCAACCATAAAGGGTTGTCCTTTCACACGATTAAACTGGTAAGGATTAAATCCGCCGATTTTTGAACGCAAATAACCGGCAAACTGTCCCAAATTTTGCTCAATAACGACCACTTTTTTGTATTTTCGCAGTATTTCTTCCGCATTTTCGGGTAAAGGATTGATAAAACGGAAATGGGTGAATGCTACTTTTTTCCCCGTTTTCAATATTTTTTCAACGGCTTCATACAAGTGACCAAAAGTACCACCCCATCCTACAACCAAAACATCGGCGTCCGGATCACCTATAACTTCCTGTTTGGGCAAACAAGCGGCAATCTTATCAATTTTGGATTGACGAATCCTTACCATTTTCTGGTGATTATCCGGATCGGTACTTATCGTACTTGCATTGAAATCTTTTTCCAACCCGCCGATACGGTGCATAAAACCTTCTGTTCCGGGTACTGCCCAATAACGCACATCAGTCTTTGCATCACGCAGGTAAGGCGTCCAGCCTTCTCTGAGTTCCGGGCTAACATAAGGCGGATTGATTGCGGGATAATCTTCCATATCAGGAATTCGCCACGCAGAAGAACCATTGGCTATATAACCGTCAGTCAATAAAATAACCGGAGTCAGATGCTCTAATGCAATTTTAGATGCCCAAAAAGCAGTATCGAAACAGTCGGTCGGGGAAGTTGCTGCCATCACCACAGCCGGACTTTCTCCGTTTCTTCCGTAAAGCGCTTGTAATAAATCGGTTTGCTCACTTTTGGTAGGCATACCGGTGGAGGGACCTGCACGCTGTACATCAACGACTACCAAGGGAACTTCAGCTATCACAGCCAGGCCGATAGCTTCACTCTTCAGTGCGAGGCCGGGACCGGAAGTGCTTGTAGCAGCCAGACTTCCTGCGAAAGAAGCGCCAATAGCCGTGCAAATACCGGCGATTTCATCTTCCGTCTGCATAACTTTTACGCCCAATTCTTTGCGAATTGTCAATTCCTGCATGACATCCGTAGCCGGTGTAATAGGGTAAGAACCTAAGAATAAAGGCAGTCCGGCTTTTTCGGAAGCGGCAATTAATCCGTATGCGGTTGCTTTGTTCCCATTTACGTCGGTATAAAAACCTTTTTTATGGTTGATGGTTTCGATACGATAAGTAGAAACCGAAGCGTGAATGTTATGTCCGTAATTGAATCCGGCTTGTAGCACCAATAAATTGGCCTGCAATACGTCCGGTTTCTTTTTAAATTTATCGGATAATAATTTTTCCACAATTTCCAAAGGCCGGTTGAACAGCCAGCAAACCAAGCCAAGTGCGAATATATTACGGCTTTTGAGCGCTTGTTTGTTATCGAACAAACCATCTAAGGCGTCTTTACTCATTTGCGTAATAGCCGCAGACACAACCTGTACCGAATTTAATCCCAATTCTTTGAACGGATCGTCTGTTTTAAAGAAAGCCTTTTCCAAATCGGATTGTTGAAAAGAATCCGTATCAATTATCACCACAGAATCGTGTTTCAGAAACTGTGCATTCACTTTCAAAGCCGCCGGATTCATCGCAATCAACACATCGGCCTTATCGCCCGGTGTGTACACTTTTTTAGCGCCGACCTGCATTTGAAATCCCGAAACACCACTGAGTGTTCCATGCGGAGAACGTATTTCAGCCGGATAGTCGGGAAAAGTGATTATTTCATTTCCTAATTCTGCCGAAAGATTAGAGAAAAGCGTGCCTACCAATTGCATCCCATCACCGGAATCTCCTGAAAATCGGATGACAACGCTCTCTAAGTCTTTAATTTTTGTTTTATCTGTCATAATGTATATTTATATAGTTAAACTTTTCTATATTTTAATAGCAAGACCTTGATTTTAATAAAATCAAAGAAAATTCTATTTCATTTTGCGCGGCAAAGGTACAACTTTTTTAATAATCAATCTCCTTTTTAATGGAGAAAAAATAGTTACCCGCAAATTTACTTCTAATTTGGTTTGTTTTGTAACTAAAAATAGTTACCTTTGTACAAAGATTTATGCAAATGAGTACCAAAGACAAATTGATAGAGCGATTCAAGAAACAGCCGAAAGATTTCACTTTTGACGAATTAGTGAAATTATTCTCTATTTTTGGATTCACGATAGACAATAAGGGGAAAACATCCGGATCGCGTGTTGTTTTTGAAAAAGATGACAAAGCACTGGACCTTCATAAACCACATCCGTCAAATATCATCAAAAAATACGTCATGGAAAAGGTTATGAATTTTTTATCTAATAATAATTTTATAAAAAAAGAGGAGGAATAAACATGGGATACTTGAATTATAAAGGTTACAAAGGGAGTGTGGAATACAGCGAGACAGACAATTGTTTGTTCGGTTCTGTGCTTGGAATGAAAAAAAGTTGTATACTTTACGAGGGAAATACAATCGACGAATTAAAAGCAGATTTTGAAGCAGGGGTTGATAGTTATTTAGAACATTGTGAAAGAAAAGGAATGAAACCTGATAAACCCCATTCCGGCACTTTGAATATACGGATACCCTCAGAGATACATGGTAAAATAGCCATGATTTCAGAAAAGACAGGAATAAGTATAAACGCTTTTATCCGTGATTCAATAGAGAAACGATTGGAACAAGTGTACTGACGGCTTTTTTTAGTTTTTAGTTTTTAACTTTTAGTTTTTAGCAGCGTATTCACAAACTTTCCGATAAAATTTTCTTTAGCGGTAAAAAGAATCTTTCTAAGAGCGAAATATCCTCCGTGATAATATCTGCCTGTCCCTGCATGTTCGGCAAATAGGGAAGTTCTTTTTTGTAAGTAGTCGTCAATCCGTCCGGCAAGGTAATTTCCACCGTATAACTTATTGTCTGAGCGGTCTGTGTCGGAACCAATGAGATGTTTTTCACAAGGCCTCTCAGGATACCGTATTCATTGTCCGGAAAGTTCTCCAGACGGATATTCACCTTTTGTCCTACTTTCACTTTTCCCGAACGGGCAACAGGCAAGGAAGCCTTGCCAAGTATCTCAATCGGATTTTCGGTAGTTATTGCAGGTTCAACCCGCAATCCGCCCACATCCGGGATAACCGTAAAAACCGCCTCCCCGGCGCCGACATTCTGGTTCGCCACCCAATAATTCGTAAATGTGATGACGCCGTCGATGGGTGCAAGCAGCACATAATTCAATTCCCAAGCCTGTATCTCCGTCTTGAGTTGAGATATTTGGGCACGCATCTGTGACCGCAAACTGTTGAGTTTTTCTACGTCCTGCTGTCTCGTGTCCAACAACGACTCTTTCAACTGGGCTATCTGTATCTGCATGTTCCGCACGGACGAACGCATGTTTTCCTCCGTCATCCGGCTTTGCAGGTACTGGCTCTTGGCATTTTCAAATTCTTCACCCGACAGTACGCCCTGCACCCGGAGCAAAGAGTCCCGAAGAAACTGACCGTGCACGAGCACGGTTTGTTCTTTTGTGATTTTTTGTTGGCGCAACAGGTTTTCGTATTGTTGGTCGTATTGTGCGATGCGCTCTTTGGTGATCGTTATCTTCTGTGGATAGTACAGCAGTCGTTTGTATTCCAAGTAATCGAAAAGCGTGGTATAGAGCGATGCATAAAGCGTTTGCAGATTGCCCGCCTGCAATTCTTTTTCCGGAAGCGCAATGGTAGCATCGTTTTCGCTGTCTAAGTTTTCCAAAAAGGTTTTCAGGCTGCGGATATCTTCCGTTTGTGCCGGATTGTCGATGACAGCCAGATAATCGCCTGTCCGGACTTCCTGATTGTCTTTTACAAACAACTCTTTCAGTTTGCCGGAAGCTCTGGCAGCTACACTTGCCGGAGGTACAGAACCAGTCAGCACCACCTGTGAAGGGATGATATCCGGGTATTTGATGATGGCGCTTCCCGTCACAAGTATCACTACGATAAGGGCCAAGACGGAGATTCCCCATCGCAGTATCCAGTGGGGAACGCCACCGAGAATTTCCTGAAATTCCTCGCTGCGCAGTTCGACTTCTACCCCTAAATCCCCTGAAGGGGACTTTGGCGGGAACGTATCATCTTTATTTATTTTCATTGTTGTGCATTTTACTCATTTGAAAACCTTTGCTTTCCAATCCCTTCTCTTGTGGAGAAGGGGCAGGGGGAGAGGCGTCAACTTCCCAGTTCCAACTGGTTTTTCACCAAGGTATAGTACGCGCCTTTCCTTTTTGTCAGTTCATTATGCGTTCCCTCTTCTACTATTTTCCCTTTTTCCAAAACAATGATGTTGTCGGCTTGTTGCACTGTGCTCAGACGGTGAGCGACAATGACGACTGTTTTTCCCCTGTAAAATTCCGTCAACTTGTCCATGATGATTCGTTCGTTGTTGGCGTCTAATGCATTGGTCGCTTCATCGAAGAACAGGTATTCCGGGTTTTTATAGACGGCGCGGGCTATCAGCAGCCGTTGCCGTTGTCCCTGGCTGACGCCTTTACCTTCCATCCCGATTTTTGTATTGTATTTCAAGGGCAAACTTTCGACAAATTCCTTGATATTGGCTGTCTCTACCGCATGTAACAACTGATTTTTGTCGATATCTTCTTCGCCGACCGCGATGTTGGCGGCTATTGTATCCGAAAAGACAAAGCCGTCCTGCATCACCGCACCGGTTTTCTGCCGCCAGAGGTGCGGATTGATTTCTTCCAGATTGGTGTCGCCTATTTTTATTTCGCCTTTCAGCGGTTGGTAGAAACCCAGCAGGAGTTTGATTATCGTTGTTTTACCGCTACCGCTGGCGCCAACAATGGCCGTGACCTTGTTTTGCGGAATGGAGAGACTGAGGTCTTCCAATACATAATCCCGGTCGGCGCCGTCGTAGCTGAAACAGATGTTTTGCATTGCTATGCTTTTGTGTTCCGGAAGGGCGTTTAACTTGTTTTCGAGGGTTTGCTCCTCATCTTCCCTGTTATGGATTTCATTCAGGCGTTCCAGACTGATTTTTGCGTCCTGCAAAGATTGGGCAAAGCCGATTACCTGACCGATAGGGCCGGAGAGTTGGCCGATGATATAGGTGATGGACATCATCATACCGAGGGTAATGTTACCTTCTACCACGGCTTTGGCCGAGAGGAAGGAAATAAATAAACCGGTTGTCTGACTGAAAAAGACGGAGCCGATTTGCTGGTATTGTCCCAAAGCCATGCCTTGTATGCTTATCTTGAACAGTTTCACTTGAATGCGTTCCCATTTCCAGCGTTGTTGTTTTTCACAGTTATTGAGTTTGATTTCCTGCATACCGGTGACCAGTTGTACCAAATTGCTCTGGTTGGCCGAAGATTGGGTAAAGCGTTTGTAGTCCAATTTGCGGCGGTAGCGCATGAAAAAGATGATCCATGCAACATAGAGGGCGTTGCCGACTAAGAATACCAATAAAATCTGCAAGTTGTAGTAAGCCAATATACCGGCAAAAACAAAGAAATTGAAAAAGGAAAACAGCGTCGATAGCGTTGTGCCGGTCATGAAATTCTGGATACGACTGTGGTCGCCGATGCGCTGCATGATGTCGCCGATGTTTTTGGCATCGAAAAAGCGCAGGGGGAGTTTCATCAGTTTGGTCAGGAAATCCGAAATCAGGGAGATGCTGATACGGGTATTCACATGAAGGGTTATCCAATTCTGGATAAAACCAACGGCCATGGAGGTAACGGACAGCACCAATTGGGCAATCAGAATCAGGGTGATAAAATTCAGGTTGTTATTGCCGATTCCCTGGTCTACAACGGCCTGGGTCAGGAAAGGTAAAATCATGGACAGGACGCTGCCTATCAACATGCCGACAATCAATTGGAAGAGCTGTGATTTATACGGAAACAGGTAGCGGACAAAATAGCCGAGGTTTTTTTCCTGTTTTTCCTTATCGTCTTCGCCGGTATAAAATTCGGGGGTGGGTTCCAATAACAGCACAGTGCCTTTGTCTTCGCCCTGAGATTTGGTGCTGACCCAGCACTTGAGGAACTCCGACTTGGACATCGTGTATTTTTCTCCGGCGGGATCGGCGATGTGTAAGCTCTCCCCCGACCCACGAGAGTGGGAGATGCGATAACAGACCACAAAATGATTCTGGTTCCAGTGCAAGATACACGGGAAATTCACATCCTTGACCAACTGTTCGAAAGTAATCCGTACCCCAACGGTATGAAAACCAATGTTTTCGGCGGCATCGCTGATGCCGAGCATGGAAACCCCTTCGCGCGTGATAAAAGACTTTTCCCGCAGGGTTTGCAAGGTATAGCTGCGACCGTAGTACTTGGCTACCATCCGCAGGCAAGTGGGGCCACAGTCCATCGCGTCCAATTGGGTATAGTGGGGAAAAGGCTTAATCATGCCGTAAAATTAGTTTTATCATTCTTTTTGTAAAAAATATCACAAATTTAATACTATTTATTTAATTGACAAATGGTTTCTTGAAATAATTGCGCGATTCAATACTTAGTATATTTTTTTCTTCCCAATCCTAAACCTGTCCGGGATTTGTCTTTGTAAATCAATTTCTTCCGAATATTTCCGTTTGAACCGGACGAAATGGTAAAGCATCGCTTCAAATTCTTTCCGGTAAATCAAGGTCCCTCTATCCCAAAGCATATTACCGGCAAAGCCTTCCACAATTTGGAACTCAAAATATGCTTTCAATTTGCCTTCTTCCTGTAACCGCCGTACTACATGTGTCATACTTTCTACTTCCGTCTTTATCAGGCTATAATGCAATCCTTTCTCAAACGCCTTGAAAGCGAAATTGGTTTCATCAAAGAAAAAATTACGTGTATCGGTAAATACTTTTTGATAATCTTTGCTTTGTTTGAACAATTCCCGCATGGCAGGATTGTTCCGGTACAGGGCAAAACAGCCGGTCAGGTAATCGTGGCGAGCGCTGACCACGTCATATTCTTCCAATAATGCATCGGTCATAAAAGCCCGAATGTTTCCAAATACAAGGTCAATATCGCAATAACCCCAAAAATCATATTCTTTTAACCAATCGGAAAAAATACATCCGTAGGCCGGTTTGAAATCGCAAAGTTTATAACCGGATTCTACAGCCACTTCAAAACCCAAGGCCTTGGACGCATCCGTTCTAAATTGTCCAAGTGAATAGGGAATCAGCCGGACATTGGGCGGTAAATGCGGTAATTCCTCTTCAATATCGGTGAAAATATAAAAGTCAATCGTCGGATTATACCGGCAGGAATGGAGGAAATACGGGAAATACCAGGGCCAACTGCCTGTGTAGACAATGAGAAAAGCGATTTTTTTATTGATATCTAAGAACCTCACTCCCGACCCCTCCTCATAAAGGGAGGGGAGAGTGGGGTTTTCTAACAGTTCCAGGTAGACGCTCCGGTGTATTTCGGCAATTCGGTCCGTACACCAATGCTCTTTTGCATACTGTCCATTGGTTTGCGGGAATTGCGCCCTGCGGCAGGCCGACTCCAGGGCGCTCACCACCGATGCCGGATTGGTCGGGTCGAACGAAAAATTGTCGACCTTATTTAAATATTCCGTCATATTCCCGATGGCCGGACCCACCACCGTTTTGTTAAAGAAAAACCCCAGGGGCAGGTTGCCCGAATTGAACGTCCTTATCCGCTGCAAAAATACCACGTCGGCGGCAGCAAAGTAAGCAGCAACCATCTCGTCTTCTACAATCCAGTCGCCCAAGAAAGCGTTTTCTTCCGACAAACCGGCTTCACTGCTTTCATCATAAGGGTTCACGTGATTCCAGGACGGCGCTACTAAAAATTTGTTGGGAAGGTCCAAGGCATTAAAAGCGTTTCGGATCAATTGCTTTTCTTCCGAATCCCGAAACGAACCGAAAGCCAGCACCACAAATTTATCCATGGGGATATTCAGTAATGCCCTGGCGGCTGTTCTTCCGTCATTGAGGCCCCGGATCAAGTCCGGGGTGACGATGCCCGCAACCCCCTGCTCTCCGTACAATTGATCATAGACATGGTGCGGAATAACAAAATGTTTTTGCCCGGCAATAGCTTTCTCTTTCATAAATTTTTCCCTGCTGTAATTTCCCAGATGAATAAGGGCGTCGGCTTCCGATTCGATGACGTCGAACAATTTTTTGCTTTCTTCCGCCTGCCGCGTATAATGGGTGATTTCGTCGTGGCGGGTATAGACGATTTTTGTCCCTTTCTGTTTCCATTGTTGTAAAGTTTCCTTCAAAACCGCGCGTCCTGCTTCCTGCGGTATCAGCCACTCACGGAAAAGTGCTTCCGGCCAGTGGATATGCATAATATCGTATACATTTTCTTCCGGATTCCAGAAAGGTTCTTTGTCTACCGTTACTGAAAATGTTTCCGATTCTATTCCCTTGGCTAAGGTAAGCACATAAGGGTTGTTGAGTATGGGTGAACAGGCCATCAGGATGCGAACACTGTGTTTCGGCCGGTAACTGTCCGGCGACAACAGGTTGTACCACGATGCGTGGCGGGCATCCAAGCGGGAAAGCAGGCTCAGCCCCAGTCCGGCATAGCCTTCCGAAAGCCCGTATCTCGAGGCAATATCCGATCGGGAGAGTGAAAACAGGGCGGATTTTATTTGGCGAAACTGCAGAGACGAAAGAGACGCCTCCGTGGAATCGGTCTGGCTTCCGGTCAGTCTTTCAATAAGTTCCGGTAAGCGCGGATGTATGCAGCAGGACGACAGTTCCTTGAGCAAAGTCAGTATCTGCAACCGGTACAGGGAATTTATCTTCGTATACCTGTCGAGCAATTCGATGATGCGGTGCAGGTTCTGTTCAAGAAACGCCTTTTTACCCGTTTCCGGATGATGGTAGCGTGCTAAAAAATATTTGCCGATAGCGAGTATGTGTTTGCCGCTGACAAAGTTACCGAAAATCAGGTTGGAAAAGGCGGAGTCGAGGGAGGCAAAATCTTCATCCGTATCGGCATCTACAAATTTTTGCCGGACAAGGTATTCGATACCGGCGCCGATACCGGTCAATCCGTCTTCAAAGTCAAGGGTATAGTATGTGGAGAGTTGAAGAATGACGGCTTCTATCAGCTCGCAGGC
The DNA here is from genome assembly GCA_031289145.1 of Dysgonamonadaceae bacterium. Lineage (GTDB taxonomy): Bacteria > Bacteroidota > Bacteroidia > Bacteroidales > Azobacteroidaceae > Azobacteroides. Next base: position 10,888 of record JAITQA010000071.1, read on the forward strand.
AATATCTTCATATTTTGATACTTGCGTATAGTCGGCATAATGAAAAAAGAAAATGGCGACGCCTGTCTTTCCGTGTGCCAGGCCCGGCGTTTCAATCTGTTTCGCCTGCGTTTCCAATACGGAGGCAATTTCTTTCAGGCAGTCTTCGAGCTGTTCCGTTTCCGATTTTTGCACCCGGTCAGCGCCGGAGGGAGGGAGTAAATGCCCCATATATTTCTTTTTCAGGTATTGATAAGTAGACAGCTTGGCAGTATCATACTTCAAATGATTGGTAAACTTGTGAAATTGCGTAGTTTCGGTCAAGCGTAGAAACGATGTTTGGTCAAAATCCTTGTATGACAGACACATTTCCTTCAAATCCAACACGTGTTCGTTGTTGTAGGGAATCGCATCCAGCATCTTTTTTACCTCCGGCAGGTAATCGTAGGCCATATCGATGCCGTAATCCAAAAGCAGGTAATCGATTAAGCTGTTTTCTTTTTGCCAGTATTCCCTCAAAAATGTTCTTAAAAACGCAAACAAAAGGTTTCCCTTTTTGCAGTAAAACAAAAAGCCCGTCCAGCGAAATTGGCTTACATATTCATAATCCGTCTGTTTTTTGATGCTGAACAGTTCCAAATCCGGGGACTGGATGGGACGGGTGACCAGAACCGTTGCGTCTATCCACATACCGCCATATTGGAAAAGCAATTCGGCACGCAAGATGTCGGAGAAATGCGCCGGGGAAATCAGTCCCTGCGCTTTTTTCTCCAGGATGATGTCCGGAAGGTTTACGAAATCCCGGAAATTGTCTTGGGTCAATAAATGGACGGGGTGCTCGTTACTGTTTTCCAACAGGGAATGATAGCAGATACGAACCATTTCCGGCATATTTGCTTCGCCCTGTTCCCAATAAACCCAAATCGGATCGTTTGCTTCCGCTGCTTGCTCGCCGCAGGTTTGTTCATCGGTAGCCGTTTTGCCTGACTGGTATTTTTCAAAAATATATGCGTAATTGACCCGCAAATAGCACTTATTTTCGGATGCTATTGCTTTTGCTTCCGCCAGGGCTATTATTTGGGTTTCTCCTTTGGGGTTGTGCCAGTATACCATTGTTCTTTATTGATGTTATTTTTTATGTTTTGCGCTGGTAATGTGTTTTTTCTTCTTGATTCGTGTTGGGCGCTGATTGTATCGCATGGTTTCAATAACTCGTCGATCATAAAAGCACGTATATTGATGATATTAAGATAAATACAATCCAAACATACTCCGATAGAAGATGAAAAAAGCGATTTTTGATACTGACATTCAATTTATTTATTAAATTATTATGAAACTATTTTCCACTATCAGTTACTAATTGACTTAAAAAATCCTCCAAAGCTTTTCCTCGCAAATTAACTTTTAATATGACTCCGTTTTTATCCAATAGCAGTATATATGGAATTCCGTGTATGTTGTAAGCATCTGTTAATTCGGATTTACTTCCTTTGAAATCACAAAGATGAATCCAGGGAGCATCTATTTTATCCAATCCTCTTTGCCAAGCCTTTTTCGTGTCATCCAACGATATACTGATTATTTCCAGTCCGCCTTTTTTATATTTATCATAAACTGCTTTCAGATTAGGTATTTCTGCTATGCAAGGCCCACACCACGATGCCCAGAAATCAATCAACAGAAATTCGGATTTCCCCACATAGTCCGATAATTTTCTTTTTTTTCCTTCGGGCGTCTGAAACTCAAAATCAATGTATGGAGTCCCAATTTGCTTATTTTTTGCTGCTTGTGAAGTATTATATTGTTTTATCGACGCTAAGGTTCTAGCAACGTCCGAATCGTATTTCAACTCATCACCCATCAAAGTATAAAGTTCGTCAAAATACGGAAAATCATAATTGTTAAGAATATCTTTCTTGATTATTATTTTTCCAACCAAATTTGAAATGTTATTTTTTGCGAAACTTGCCTTCAAAGCATATTTTTGCTGAATGATTGAATTCTCCATGAATGACGCTTGTTCTGTTGTTATTTTATTGGAATCCAAATCTGAACTTATTACTTGAAACTCCGAAGTAAATTGATTCATGGCGGTGTGATAAGCGCTCTTTTCATCATTCAAAATTGTTCCGGAAATAGCAGGAAGAGAGTCCGTCATATTTACTATAATCTTACCTCTTTCTAAAATAACATAAGCGGATTTTACTTCTTCCGGAAAATTACCCGTTGTGATAATAGATTCATCTACAAGGTATTCTTTTCCACTAAACATAAAATTACCATTTCGTATAATCGTTGTGTCAACACTATTTATCGAATCGCCTTTAAACGTAAACAATAAAATAGGACTACCATCAAATTGACGACCAATATTACCTGTTATGGTGAATTGATCTTCTTTATTGATTGACTCATAGACCAAAATTCCATTTCTCACTTTCTCTCCGAAATGAAATATGGCCAACTTGGGCTTAAGAGTGCCGGTTGTCATTACAACCGTACTATCGTATAGAATTTTTGGCGAGGCTTGCTTCCCATCCAAAAAAAACGACTCTCCTTTGTATCCTTTTCCATCTAATCCTATATAATAGTGCGGGCCGTTAACAGTATCTATTAAAATCGCTCCTTCCGGAATTGCGAACGAATAAATTGTGTCGTTGGCACTTTCCGCATGGACAGTGTCATTGGTTAATGTTTTTGCTGTAACAGTAAAAGTTACGCTAAACATTAGCATAAACAAATAAAACAGTTTAATTGATTTCATGATCTACAACAAATTATTATTATGTTTGATATGGCTCACCCTCAACACAAACGGATATATACACAATTTGTGAATCTTTTTAACCCATAAATATTGCAAAACTAAGAATCTCAAAACTTATAAAAATAATGAGATTCTTAGCAATTAGCCATACTTTTCAACGACGTACACATTTACATTCTCCGTTTACATTCACACAATCGAACTCTTCAACCCTTGTTACTACTATAGGTACATTTTGAGTCCCTATGTTGTTTGTATAAAATATCGGCGCACAGAACCCTACACAATCACCTACACCTGGACAGTGACATGTTGACATAAATGGTGGTGGAAGTGCAAAGTCGCTGCCGCCCAATACATTCTTAAGTTCCTTATCACTCAAGATTTCCGAAACCCGTTTTAAACTAATCTTTTTCATACGCAAAAATAATTAAAATTTTTAATAAACTCAATAATAAACACATTTTTGTTGCTTTTCTCAATAATTGATCGGATTATTGCGCCCTGCCTGCAACATGGCAGGGATTATTTAACATCGATAGTAAATTCCGTAATATACCGCAAATCTTCTATTTTATAGTTTTCCGGCAATTTGTAGCCATTTACCAAAACCGTAGGCGTTGCCCGCAATTGCGTTTTTGCCTTCCATGCTTCATGCTTTTGGAACTCGGTTTCAATCTCCGGATTGTTCATATCCAACTGAAAATCTTTAAAAAATTCATCTTTTAATAACTTTCCTTTT
>JAITQA010000074.1 GCA_031289145.1 Dysgonamonadaceae bacterium
ACGTCGTATCGTCATTGCGAGGGCGAAGCCCGAAGCAATCCGGAGAAAGAGATGTAGTAATTAGATTGCTTCAGCCGTCGGCTTCGCAATGACGGCAAAATATAATTTACTTAACACTACTACAAAACCGGACGATTCCGGTTTTATTTGTATACACTCCAGTCCGTCAACCGCATATCACCTTTTTTGTTAAAGGTATCATGGAAAGCTAAAGCGGCTGCCATATTCTGAGGTGTGTGCCCTTTTTGTCCGAGATTGAGATAATCTTTCAGTAATCCTTTATACTGCGGGTCTACGCAATTGTTGATTATTGCTTCTGTGCGTTGTATGGGCGACTTACCTCTCAGATCGGCAATACCGTGTTCGGTAATTAAAATTTTAACGGAATGTTCACTGTGATCCAGATGGGAAACCATCGGAACAATGGCGCTGATTTTTCCGTCTTTAGCCGTAGAGGGAGCTGTAAAAATCGACAAATAGGCATTCCGGCAGAAATCGCCCGAACCGCCAATTCCATTCATCATCTTGGTTCCTAAAACATGTGTAGAATTGATATTCCCGAAAATATCAGCTTCCAGCGCCGTATTAATGGAAATCAAGCCCAAACGACGGGCTATTTCCGGCGAATTGGAAATTTCCTGGGAACGAAGCAATAATTTTCCTCTAAATTCGGACAAGTTATTGTAAATCGCTTCCAATGCCGGCGTACTCAAAGTCAGCGAACAACCGCTGGCAAACTTCACATTGCCTTCTTTCATCAGTGTAACAACCGAATCCTGTATGACCTCGGTGTATATTTCAAAAGGAGGAATATCCTTATTGGCACCCATCGCACCCAAGACAGCATTTGCTACATTGCCTACCCCTGATTGAACAGGCAAGAAAGAAGCAGGAATTCTTCCGGCTTTCATTTCTCTCGACAGAAATTCAGCTACATTCCGGCCAATCTGATTGGTCACTTCATCCGAAGGCGAGAAAGCGCCCACTTCGTTGGGCAGATCCGTTTCTACGATACCCACAATTTTGGCAGGGTCTACCTGAATATAAGGAAGACCTATCCTGTCACTCGGTTTGTAAACAGGGATTTCACGCCGCACAGGAGGGTCGGCCGGTTCGTAAATATCATGGATACCCGCTAATTCTTTCGGATGATATTTGTTCAGTTCGATGATGATGCGATCGGCCAAATGGGCAACAGTCGGCGCAATGCCTACGGCTGAAGTCAGGTAAATTTTCCCGTCATCTGTTATGTCACAGGCTTCCAGAATAGCCCAGTCCGGTTTCTGTAAAAAACCGTAACGCAGATATTGCTGTAACTCTGAAAGATGCAGGTCGAAATAATGCGCATCCCTGTTGTTCAACTCTTTCCGCATGTCGCCATTGGATTGATAAGGGGAACGAAACTTGATGGCATGCGCCCGCGACAAGGCCCCATCAATAGAATCGCCGGTCGAAGCGCCGGTATAATACCCTACTTTGAACGATTTTCCTGCCGCATGCGCTTCCTCGGCTATTTTCGCCAATTCTATCGTTACTGCTTTAGGACAACCTGCGGCCGTAAAACCGCTGAATCCAATTACATCATTGTCTTTCAATAAACGAGCAGCTTCTTCCGCTGAAATTTTTTTATAACTCATGGTTATTAAGTTTATAATTATGATTATTTTTTGCCTGCAAAGGTAGTACTTTCTTCACAAAAAAAGCATAATTAACCGTAAAAATCATTCCGGCTAAATTACAATTTAACAATACTTTCGATTGAAAATTTCGTTATAGACAACCGCTTTTTTTATCTCCTCCATATCGGAAATATCCAAATACGGTTCATTCGATTCTGCTTCTACTCCCTCTGTAAAAGTATCTTCCAAAGGCTGAATCTGGTTTTTTTTATGAGCCTTATGCACTTTCTCAGGCACTTGTTTTTCAACCGGCTTATCAGATACAGACGCCTGATAAACACGTTTTTTCGATTCGGGAACATTCGGTACAAGGGGCATAAACGCTCCCGGAGTTTTCCCCGGCAATGTCGTTTCGTGTCCATACTCCTTTTTTTTCTTTCCTTTTAAGAGAGAAAAGAGGACCGAAATGATAATAATTATTAAAGGTAGATAATCTGATAACTTATTCATAAAATTATGATTAATTTTGCAGTCCAAATTTACGAAGAATAAATGAAACAAACAAATAAACGCTTTAAAATTATTATGAGTGACTTCACAGCCACTCATAACCCATTTAACCAAAACCTTAACTATGAAAAAATTTTACGTTTTTCAACGGCAAAGGTAACTATATTTTTTTAATCACCAAATTTTTTTAAAAAAATATGCTGTTTTTTCACGTTAAATATTGTTAATAATTAGTATGCTTAAAATAATTGCTATGGACAAGAAACAAAAAACAGACTTTAAATCTGTTACTAACAATGGGATACGAAGAGTATATATTGAGACTTACGGCTGCCAGATGAATGTGGCCGATAGTGAGGTTGTGGCGTCAATTATGCAAATGGATGGGTTCGAAACAACCGAAAACATCAATGAAGCCGATACAATTTTAGTGAATACCTGTTCGGTTCGAGATAATGCGGAACAAAAAGTTTTATCCCGGCTACAATATTTTCAGTCCCTGAAGAAAAAAAATAAAAATTTAATCGTCGGCGTATTGGGCTGTATGGCGGAAAGGGTGAAAGACGAATTGATTGAGCGCCATCATGCCGACTTGGTAGCCGGTCCCGACGCTTATTTAGATTTGCCCCATTTAATCGGAAGCGTCGAAAGCGGGGATAAAGCAATCAATGTAACGCTTTCTTCTACAGAAACATATAAAGATGTCATCCCGCTGAAATTGTCCGGCATCAAAATAGCCGGCTTCATCTCCATCATGCGCGGATGCAACAATTTTTGCACGTATTGTGTGGTGCCCTATACACGCGGACGGGAAAGAAGCCGGGAACCGGAAAGTATCCTGAACGAAGTACGTTCGCTGAAAAATCAGGGTTACAAAGAAATTACCTTGTTGGGACAAAATGTGAACTCTTATTTATGGAAAGGAGAGATAGATTTCCCGCGTTTATTGGAAATGGTGGCGCAGGAAGCGCCGAAAATACGAATACGATTCACAACATCTCATCCGAAAGACATGAGTGATGCTACACTGAAAGTCATCGCCCAATACCATAATATTTGTAAACATATCCATTTGCCGGCGCAATCGGGCAGTTCAAAAATACTGAAAGCGATGAACCGCAGTTATACGCGGGAATGGTATCTCGACCGGATTGCCGCTATTCGCCGGATTTTGCCGGATGCAGCCATTTCAACCGACTTGTTTTGCGGATTCTCGTCCGAAACGGAAGAAGACCATCTCGAAACGCTTTCCTTAATGAGAGCAGTAGGTTTTGACTCGGCTTTCATGTTCAAATACTCGGAACGGCCGGGAACTTATGCAGCCAGAAATATGCCGGACAGTGTTCCGGAAGCTGAAAAAGTGAGAAGATTGGAAGAAATTATCGCATTACAATTGGCATTATCGCTGAAACGGAACAAAGAAGATATCGGTAAAACGGTTGAAGTAGTAGTGGAAGGTTTCTCAAAACGCTCTCGGGAACAATTATTCGGCAGGACTTCTCAAAATAAAGTAGTCATTTTTAATAAGGGCACACACAAGGTGGGCGACTTTGTAAATGTCCGTATTAAAGAGGCTTCCGCAGCAACACTGTTTGGAGAACCGGATAATTTTTAGTTAAAAAAAACTAATTCCTCGAAAAGTTCATATTAATTCTGTAATTTTGCGCCAAATTTGGGTATTATATGTCTTTTTTACAAGCAATATTTCACTAACTAAATAATGAAAAATAAGCGAACAATTTCTGCAACTACTTTTTTTAATTCGAGGGTAACAGCTACAATAAGTATCTCGTTAGTACTCTTTTTATTGGGATTAATCATTTTGCTCACCTTGTTTGCAGGGAATCTTTCGTCTTATGTAAAGGAGCGTTTTTCGTTCGACATTATTTTAAACGAAGAGGTAAAGCATACACAGGTGACCGATTTAATGAAAAAATTAGAGAAAACTGTTTTTGTAAAATCGACCGAATACATTTCAAAAGCAGATGCAGCCAAACAATTGGAAGAAGACTTGGGGCAAAATCCGGAAGATTTTCTGGGATTCAATCCGCTCCCGGAGATGATAGTCGTACATTTGAACTCCCGGTATGCAAACACCGACAGTCTTTTCGTTGTTGAAAGCCAAATCAAAGGTTTCTCGACAAATATCAAAGACATAGAATACCGGAAAGAGTTGATGGAGATAGTCAATGACAATTTGAGAAATGCAGGCATTATCTTGCTGGGACTGACCGCATTACTGCTTATTATTTCGTTTGCATTAATCAACAATACCATCCGTTTAACGGTTTATTCCAAAAGATTTTTGATTCATACGATGAAACTGGTCGGCGCTACTGCCGGTTTTATCCGGAAGCCCTTTATCCGGGCACAAGTTGTATCCGGAATCATAGCGGCCATCATTGCAAATGGCCTGTTATTCTGGCTATTGTATTATATTTCAAATGATTTGGGAAATCTGTCGGAATTGGTGAACGCAAACACATTATATATTGTATTCGGAGGCGTTTTTGTTTTAGGTATTCTTATCTCTGTGGCCGCAACATTTTCTGCGGTAAACAAATATATTCGTATGGACGAAGGAGATTTATACTATATTTAATTGAGTATTACATTAAAAAATATAATAGATATGGATAAAAAGAATTTTGTATTTGGAAAAGAAAACTTTATCATGTTGGGTATCTCAATTGTAATTATTGTGATCGGATTCTGGTTGATGTCGGGAGCGAAAACTACGGAAGAAACCGGATTTGATCCGCATATATTCGATGCCCGGAGAATAGTCATTGCACCGATTGTAACGATGATCGGATTCGGCTTGGTGATATGGGCTATTCTTAAAAAACCGAAAGACAAGAGCGATAATTACAAAAACATCAATTAATGAACATATTACAAACGATTATCATTGCGATTGTCGAAGGATTGACCGAATTTCTTCCGGTATCAAGTACCGGGCACATGATTATTGCCGAAAGCGTCCTGGGCGTCGAACCTTCCGAATTTGTGAAAGCTTTTACCGTCATTATCCAGTTCGGAGCTATTCTTTCCGTTTTGGTCTTGTATTTCAAACGATTTTTTCAAACTTGGGATTTTTATTGGAAATTAGGCATTGCTTTTATTCCCGCTGCTATTTTGGGATTTTTATTCAGTGAAAAAATTGATGAATTATTGGAGAATGTTACCGTAGTGGCTATCATGCTGATAATTGGTGGTATTTTTATGCTCTTTGTAGATAAATTATTTGAAAAGACAACTAAAGAACAGGTAATAACACCCAAAAAAGCTGTTATTATCGGTTTGTGTCAGTGCATTGCCATGATTCCGGGGGTTTCCCGTTCCATGGCAACAATTGTCGGAGGAATGTCGCAAAAGTTGACGCGAAAAAACGCTGCTGAATTTTCGTTCTTTTTAGCGGTTCCTACCATGTTTGCTGCTTCGGCTTACAAATTATACAAACTCGTCAGCGACCCGGCCGGTCAACAAGTGTTGATAGAGAATATGAATCTATTGATTATCGGCAATATCGTCGCTTTTATCATCGCGATTTTAGCCATCAAGTTTTTCATTAATTATGTAAGCAAATATGGATTTAAAGCATTCGGATATTACCGGATTGTGGTAGGAGGAGCCTTGCTCGCTATGTTGTCAATGGGTTATAATCTGAATATAATTTGATGTTAGAAAATCTTAACACAGCGCAAGTAGAAAAAAAAGAACATCATTTTCAGGAAGGATCGGTTTTATATTTTGACAAGCCGCTACATTGGACTTCGTTTGATGTAGTTTCCAAGTTGAGGTATAGGATTTCCTGTTACTTAAAAATAAAAAAAATCAAGGTAGGGCATGCCGGAACCTTAGACCCCTTGGCAACAGGGGTAATGATTATCTGTACCGGTAAAGCGACAAAAAGAATAGACGAGTTTCAGTATCAGACGAAAGAATATATTGCAACACTTCGATTAGGGGCAACAACTCCCTCTTTTGATCTGGAAACGGACATAGACGCGACTTACAATACGGAGCATATTACGAAAGAATTAGTAGAAAAGACTTTACTTCAATTCATAGGTGAAATCAAGCAAATACCGCCTGCTTTTTCAGCGTGTAAAGTCAATGGAGAAAGGGCGTATAGCTTAGCCCGGAAAGGAATTGAAGTGGAATTGAAACCTAAATTGCTGGTCGTTGATGCAATAGAACTTTTGGACTATCAGCCGGATGAAACAGGTTCCGGCATTAGCCTGATACGCATCAGGGTCGTTTGCAGTAAAGGTACTTACATTCGCGCTTTGGCCAGAGATATCGGTTTCGCCATGCAATCGGGTGCGCATTTGACGGCCTTGCAACGAACACGAATAGGTGATATCACCTTGGATAACTGTTTAAAAATAGAAGATATTGATAAAATAACACAAAATGAAGCTGTCAAAATTTAAATTTAATCTGCCCCAAGAGCAAATTGCTTTATTTCCCGCAAAAAACAGGGATGAATCCCGCTTGATGGTAATCCATTCGAAAACGGGAAAAGTGGAACATAAAGTATTCAAAGATATTCTCGGTTATTATGGAGACAAAGATGTTTTAATTTTCAATGACACCTTGGTTTTTCCGGCGCGTTTGTACGGGAATAAAGAAAAAACCGGCGCTAAAATAGAAGTATTCTTGCTACGTGAACTGAATCAGACCTTGCGTCTTTGGGATGTATTGGTCGATCCTGCCCGGAAAATCCGGATAGGGAATAAACTCTATTTCGGAGAAGACGATTCGATGGTAGCCGAAGTGATTGACAATACGACATCAAGAGGACGTACGCTCCGCTTTTTGTACGACGGTTCTCACGAAGAATTCAAAAAATCTTTGTATGTCTTGGGAGAAATGCCTATCCCAAGTTATATCAAAAGGGCTGCCACTACGGAAGACGCAGACCGTTACCAGACTATTTTCGCAAAGAATGAAGGCGCGGTAATTGCACCGGCTGCCGGTTTGCATTTTAGCCGTGAACTGATGAAACGACTTGAAATTAAAGGAGTTAAATTCGCTTTCGTCACTGTACATTCCGGATTGGGAAATTTCAGGGAAATAGACGTAGAAGACCTGACTAAACACAAAATGGATTCGGAAGAAATGATTATCGGCGAAGAGGCGGTTAATATTGTCAATAAAGCCAAAGACGAACACCGACAGGTCTGTGCGGTGGGTTCATCCGTACTACGGGCAATCGAAAGTGCGGTAACTACACGCGGACATTTAAAAGAATACGTCGGATGGACAAACAAATTTATTTTTCCTCCGTATGACTTCACTGTAGCAAACAGTCTTATCACCAATTTCCACTTACCGCTGTCCACCATGTTGATGCAAACAGCCGCTTTCGGTGGATTTGATTTCATAATGGACATCTACCAACAAGCCATCAAGAACGGATACCAGTTTGGCGCTTACGGAGATGCCATGCTGATAATCTGATGTATGCACACCGTTTATTTGTCCTTAGGCGCCAACTTGGGCGACAGGAGCCTGAATTTATTGAAAGCGATTGCGCTGATTGCCGGTAGAACAGGTACACTTTCAGCGGTTTCATCCGTCTATGAAACACCGGCATGGGGATTCGATTCGGAGAATGATTTTCTGAACATAGCGGTTTGTGTGGAAACCGGTTTAAGTCCGCTGGAAATCCTGTCAGCCACACAAGTCATCGAAAAAGAAATCGGCCGCTCGGAGAAAACCCAAGACGTCTACCGGGATAGATTGATAGATATTGACCTGATTCTATTCGACAAACTGATTCTCCAATCAAAAGACCTGACACTCCCCCACCCGCTTTTTCATTTGCGGCCCTTCGTCTTGGAACCTTTATGTGAAATAGCGCCGGATGTGGTGCATCCGGTACTGCAAAAAACGGTGAAGGAGCTGCTGGCGGAACTCCTAACCAAAAAGCCTTCGTAATAATTATTTTCATTAAAGGCGTAATTAAAAATTACAAATATTCCTTGCCTATTTAAGAAAAAGTACCTACACTTGGATACACAAAAAAGTACACAATCATGAAAATAATTACGACACGAGAAATCAGGAATAATACAAAAACCTACTTTGAAATGGCAGAGAACGAACGAGTATCCATCAAAAGGGGGAAGAAATTTGTTAATTTGGTTGTTGGCAAAAGTCCGGATGAAGTCTATTTGTCTGAAAATTGGGAATAAATGTCCGGATAATCAAAACTAACTAGTGTTAAGTAAACTAAAAAACGTCGTATCGTCATTGCGAGGGCGAAGCCCGAAGCAATCCGGAGAAAGAGATGTAGTAATTAGATTGCTTCAGCCTTCGGCTTCGCAATGACGGCAAAA
>JAITQA010000123.1 GCA_031289145.1 Dysgonamonadaceae bacterium
AAGTATTGATTTATTATGTAAAGTCTGTCTGCTATGCAAATTTTGTATCTTGCTTATTATCAGGCTACTTTAAGAGCAGAAACAGGCAGACTATACATAATATTAGACTTTACATAAGCGCTCATACACAGAGACTATGCTAAAAACGCACCTGTCCGGCTGATGGTCTTCGAGAACAGGATTGAAATAATCAGTCCCGGTTGTTTACCCAACAGCTTAACGGTGGAAAATATCAAGTTGGGACAAGCCGTGGCAAGAAATAATCTGCTTATCAGCTATGGCGCCAAAATGATGATCTACCGCGGACTTGGTTCCGGCATTGCAAGAGCCTTCTCTAAACAACCCAATATAGAACTCACCAATGATGTGGATGGTGAACAGTTTATTGTGAAAATACCAAGGACTTGATATGAGCAATATGATATAGAACCTTGGTCGGTTGTAGGTGGTAATCCCGCCAAATTTATCAATGAACTTTAAATATTGGCGTGGTATTTAAACTTCAATATTATGGTATTTCACCAAAGTCGAAGAATATATCCAATCTAAGTTTGAACGATGGAGAAAAATATAGTTGTGCTGTCAAAAAATTAAAAACATAGTTGATTATTGCCCCGAAATTCATAAAATTATTGACACTTTATGCCGATTTTGCAAAATACAGAGAACGGGTACCGGTCTCGCAATTAAGAGAGGTATTCTCATCTGTAATTCATCGTACATCCTTATCTGTTTTGTATAATCTAAAAAAATACTATCTTTGTAAAAAATATATTTTAGATATGAAAAATATAAATCCATTTATAATAAAAATTTCTCAGTCAAATGAGTATTTTTGTGACAGCGAAAATGAATTGAAAATACTTTTATATAATTAAAACATTTCGTCATGGAACAGGTAAATATAGAAAGTATTTTTTGTGAAATAATGCTTTTGTCGGAAGCCGACAAGAGCAAGTTGTATCTGCGTATGCAAAAGGAACTGTATAATAATCAAGAAATAATTGCCTATACAGCAGCAGGTTGAAAGTCGGGCACGTGCCTTATATGTAATTGCCGGTATCAGAAAAAAAGCGAATGAAAATAGTTAATTTTCCGACTAAACATGCAATAGAACCAAATTATCTTTTCTTTGGCAGTAAGACCCACTTGTTGAGCGCGTTGTTTAACGACAAAAAAAGAGCCTTCTATCATGCAGCCTCACAAATGACGATCGGATGCCTGCCGGAGAAAGATACGATTGCTTATTTACGGGAAAAATTTGCCGGATCGGCCATTACGCGCTCCGGGGAAACAGCGAAGTATATTATTTCCGTCACTTCCGATATACCGCACTATATTCAGTTGTTGGCATTGACGCTTGGCGGCAAAAATATCTTCATAGAATATTGTTTTACACATCATGTACCGGAATTTCTTTAAACGAATATTTGATATCGCGTTGTCCACAACGGGGCTTATCGTCCTGTCGCCGGTCTTTCTGTTGATTATGCTGCTTTTGTCGGTTGCCAACAAAGGGAAACCTTTCTTTTTTCAGTTGCGTCCCGGTAAAAACGAAAAGCGATTCAAGGTCATCAAATTCAAAACCATGAACGATCGGAAAGATACAGAAGGAAATTTATTGCCCGATACCGAACGGATAACCCCGGTTGGAAATTTTATCCGTAAAACTTCCTTAGACGAAATACCGCAATTGTTAAATGTTATCAAAGGCGATATGAGTTTGGTAGGGCCTCGTCCTTTATTAGTGGAATATTTGCCGCTCTATAACGACGAGCAGCGAAAAAGGCATGCTATATGTCCCGGCATTACCGGTTGGGCGCAGGTGAACGGAAGAAACGCTATTTCATGGAAACGAAAATTCGAATACGATGTCTGGTATGTTCAGCATATTTCTTTCGGATTGGATATAAAGATTTTATACAGGACTGTTCTGAAAGTTTTCAGGACAGAAGGAATTAACGCACAAGACGGCCTTACAATGGAACTGTTTACAGGGAATAATGCATAAAATTCAGCTTATAACTTTCCCTTTTACACACAGGCACAACAGCGTTTTTAACATATTTATTGTTTTAAAAAGAAATATTTAGTGTCATTTTTTATTGCAATACGCAATTTTTTACTAATTTTGCCATCCGATAGCAACGATTTTCAATTAAAATGAATTTGTATTTGAAAAAACTAGTCCGATACGCATTTTCGATTATATTAGACTTATGTAAAGTACCTTACTTGCCAAAAAAAATTATCTTTTTTGTAGATAGTTGTTTTGTGGCAATAGCATTTGCTATATCCTATCTCCTCTGTTACAATATTGCTTCTATGCCGATAAATCCGTACCTCTTTTTATACAAATTGGGGCTATGTGTTATCTTCAGCTGTATGTTTTTCTTATGGTTCAGAACGTATGCAAATGTTTTGCGTTATACAACATTTAAAGATGGGATGCGCATTTTCATATCCCTGTTGTTTGCCAATATCTTATTGATAGGAAGTAATGCCTTGCCTACCGCTGTTCACGAAAAATTATTTTTATCGTTCACGATCTGTTTTTTCAATTTTATAATGGCGTTTTTCGCCATATTCTGTTTCCGAATGGCGATTCGCTTGATATTTGATTCCGTTATCAACCGGCAAACCAAGAAAAAGTATATAGAAACTTTTATTTACGGAATAGACTTATCTCAGGTAAATACAGCAAAGATGATTATTGCCGATCAAAAACTACCTTACCATATTGTGGGTTTTATTTCTCCAAAATCGGAAATTTCGGATCAGAAGATTATCGGATTACCAATATACAAGGCAGACTATATATTTAGTCATATTGATACCTTTCCATGGATAAAAGCCATTTTGATTAATTCTGAGGAAACAGAACAGGAAGAAAAAAGATACTTAGCCGAAATTTGTTTGCAAAATAAAATAGATTTACTCACTGCGCCGTCAATAAGCAATTGGGTTAATTCGGATAGCAGGGAAAGTAAAATCACCAAAGTAGATATAAAAGATTTATTGGGACGGGGTTGCCTCCAAATAAATATGGAGTCGATAGGACAAACTTTGCAAGGCAAAACCATCATGATAACAGGCGCTGCCGGCTCAATAGGAAGTGAAATTGTGCGGCAATTGAGTAATTTTGAGGTAGGCTTATTGGTACTTTGCGATATGGCAGAAAGCCCGCTTCATCAGTTGGGTCTGGAATTGATGGATACTTATCCGGATTTGAAATTTCATTTATCTATATGTGATGTAAGGAATTATGACAAAATGAAATCAGTTGTCGATTCTTTCCGTCCCCATTATATCTATCATGCGGCGGCTTACAAACATGTCCCGCTGATGGAAAATCATCCCTGCGAAGCTATCTTGGCCAATGTGTTGGGGTCCAAAATTATGTCGAGTTTGGCATTGGACTATAAAGCGGAGTGTTTTGTAATGATATCGACAGACAAAGCGGTCAATCCGAGCAATGTGATGGGCGCTTCCAAACGGATAGCTGAAATTTACGTCCAGACTTTAGCGAAGCAGCGGCAGGCAAAAGAAAAAGAAACGGCTGAAACCCGGTTTATTATCACCCGTTTCGGCAATGTATTGGGCTCAAACGGATCGGTCATTCCCCGTTTTACACAACAAATAGCACAAGGAGGCCCGATTACGGTAACGCATCCCGACATTATCCGTTATTTTATGACGACTCAGGAAGCTTGTAGTTTGGTATTGGAAGCAGGCAATATGGGAAAAGGTGGGGAAATCTTTGTGTTTGACATGGGAGAACCCGTCAAAATCAAAAGTATGGCGGAAGAAATGATCCGGCTGTCCGGCCTGGAGCCTTATAAAGATATTGATATCATTTATACCGGCCTCCGTCCGGGAGAAAAACTGTATGAAGAATTGTTGTACGATAAAGAAAATACAAAACCGACCAATAACAAGAAAATCATGATCGGAAAAACCGAAGATCGCGATTTCAATACAATGGACGCAGCTATCAGCCGGATGATAGCCGCCGCATGTGCTTGCAGACAAACAGAAGTTGTGAAAATAATGAAAGAAATTGTACCTGAATTTATCAGTAATAATTCTTCATATACCGATTTAGATAAAAAAGTGAAATAATATGCTATTATGTTTGATGGTGTAACAAACCGGCACATCAAAAATATTTCGCCGAAAAAAAAATAATCACTACCTTTGTCCGGCTGATGCCAAGCATAAAAAATAATTAAAAAAGTATACATGAACAACTTTGAAAAAAGATACGAAAAAGTGCCCGTATCAATTTTTACGGATGCTGAAACTGCGTCCGATTTAGTGGCCAAACAAGTCGCTTCCCTTATTCGGGAAAAAGCGGCGAAAAATGAAATGTGTGTATTGGGACTCGTTGCCGGTTCTACGGTAGTAGGCGTTTATGAGCAATTGGTGCGTTTACATAAAGACGAAGGTCTTCGTTTCAAAAATGTAATCGTTTTCAATATTGACGAATATTATCCGCTGGCCAAAGACGAATTGCAAAGCCATTACAAGTATTTGTACGAATATCTATTCTCCGAAATAGATATTCTTCCGGAAAATATTCATTTGATTCCCAGTGATTTAAAGAAGACGGATATCGCCGAATTTTGCCGGAATTACGAAAAGAAAATAAAAGATTTAGGGGGGATTGATTTGCAATTGTTGGGATTGGACAGTCGCGGACAGATAGGCGCCAACGAACCGGGGTCCATGTTTAATTCGAGAACCCGTCTGATCACGCTGGATTATTCTACCCGGATGAGTGCGGCCAGCAATTTCTTCGGAGAAGAAAATGTGCCTGACCATTGCATCACCATGGGTCTTGAGACCATTATGGAAGCCCGGAGAATTATCGTCATGGCATGGGGAGAAGGCAAATCCAAAACGGTACAAAAGATGGTGGAAGGCCCGATTACGGAAATGTTGCCGGCTTCGGTTCTGCAAAAACATCCGAATGCTTCTTTCGTTTTCGACTCGGCTGCCGCCGCAAATCTGACGAGAATAAAAACGCCTTGGCTCACCGGTTCCGTCCGTTGGTCGAACAAATCTATCCGGAGAGCTGTGTTCTGGCTGAGTGAAAAATTAGATAAACCCATTTTGAAACTGACTGAACGTGACTACAACGACAGCGGCTTGGGAGAGCTGATTTCCGAAATAGGCCCGGCAAATAAAATCAACATAAAAGTCTTCAACGATTTACAACATACCATCACCGGCTGGCCCGGAGGTAAACCCGATGCCGACGACAGTACCCGTCCCGAACGCGCCGTTCCTTATCCCAAGCGGGTAGTCGTTTTCAGTCCGCATCCGGACGATGACGTAATTTCGATGGGTGGTACGCTGGCCCGGCTTTCCGAGCACGGTCATGAAGTGCACGTCGCTTATCAGACTTCCGGAAACATTGCGGTTTTTGATGATGAAGTGACCCGTTTCTTGGATTTTGTCCGGGATATCGCACCGCATTATGAATGGGAAACACAGAAAGCGCAAGACGCTTACCGGAATACCTTGCAATTTTTCGACCGGAAACGTCCCGGTCAGGTAGACCTTTCCCAAATTGCAGCCGCAAAAACAGCTATTCGTCAAGGCGAGGCCAAAGCGGCCTGCCGGTATCTGCGTATCCCGGAAGACAGGGTACATTTTCTAAACCTGCCTTTTTATGAAACGGGAACGGTAAAGAAAAAACCGATTGGAACGGAAGACGTCAAGATTATTGTGGATTTACTCCGCAAAGTGAAACCGCATCAAATCTTTGCCGCAGGCGATTTATCCGACCCGCACGGCACGCATCGCGTGTGTTTTATTGCCATTCTGGAAGCCTTAAAACAAGTGAAACAGGAAGATTGGGTAAAAGATTGTCGACTGTGGTTGTATCGTGGCGCATGGCAGGAGTGGGACATCGCTGAGGTAGATATGGCCGTACCCTTGAGTCCGGAAGAAAGCCGGACCAAACGGATGGCGATATTCAAACACCAATCGCAAAAAGACCGGCCTTTATTTCCCGGCACCGACCCGCGTGAGTTCTGGCAACGCGCCGAAGAACGCAATATCGCTACCGCAGTACGATACGACAAATTGGGTATGGCCGAATACCAGGCAATAGAGTTGTTTGTGCGATACTATTTCGAAAAGGAATAAGCTAATAAACGGATAAATACGGTTTCCAAACCATCTGAGCGTAGGGAAACCGTATTTTTTTGATCAATCTGACACTTCATCATCCGCTTCTTCTTCCTTGTATTCGTAATCGAAATCATCATCCAAATCGGATAAACGAATATCCATCGGCTTTTGGACTATACTTTCCACATCGTGAAATTCTTGCTCGTTCAGCATTTTCCAAAGCAAATCTTTCAATGGGATTATCCCTTTGTGCGTCAGGGAAGAAATAAAAATACAGGGAATGTCTTCGGGTAAATCTTTGGCCGATTCCTGTTCCAATTCTTCGTCGAGCATATCGGATTTGGAGATAGCCAGGATTCTTTGTTTATCCAATAGTTCCGGGTTGTAAAGTTTTAGTTCGTTCAACAGGATTTCATATTCTTTCCGGATATCGTTGCTATCGGCCGGGACTAAAAAGAGCAGTAAGGAATTCCGCTCAATATGGCGTAGAAACCGCAACCCCAAACCTTTACCTTCACTGGCTCCTTCGATGATTCCGGGTATATCGGCCATCACAAAAGAATAGGAATCTCTGACAGCTACGATGCCGAGACTGGGTTCTAAAGTGGTGAAAGGATAATTGGCTATTTTGGGTTTCGCTGCCGAAACGACAGAAAGCAAAGTCGACTTCCCCACATTGGGAAATCCTACCAGACCCACATCGGCCAGCAGTTTCAGTTGCATGATAATTTTCCTTTCCTGATACGGTTCGCCCGGTTGGGAATATTTGGGCGCTTGGTTGGTTGCCGTTTTGAAAAAGTTATTTCCTTTCCCTCCGCGACCACCTTTAAGGAGCGCTATTTCTTGTCCATCGTACTGAATATCAGTAATAAATGCACCGGTTTCGCCGTCGAATACGACTGTTCCGACCGGCACATCAATGATTTTATTATCTCCGTCTTTGCCTTTGCTCAGGCGTCCTGAGCCACTCTGACCGTGTCCGGCCAGGATATGACGCTCATATTTCAGGTGAAGCAAAGTCCAATGATTGCGGTTTCCACGCAAGATTACACTGCCTCCGTCTCCACCATCGCCTCCGTCGGGGCCTCCCCAAGGGATGTATTTTTCACGGCGAAAATGAGTTGAACCTCTTCCGCCTTTCCCTGAACGGGCATAAATTTTTATGTAATCTACAAAATTAGACTCAGCCATTTTTTTTATTTTTAGAAAGAAAGATGGTCAATAACATCCGTGATTTGTTCAAAAACATCATCTATGGAATTACCACCTTTAATTGTGAAAAGCTTTCCTTTTTTTCTATAATATTTCTTCAAGGGTTCCGTCTGTGTATGATAAACTTTCAGCCTGTTTTGTATGACTTCAAGATTATCATCCGTACGCTGCTGGTCATTTCCTCTTTTCAGCAAACGGGTAATTAACTCCTCCTCTTCCACCTGGAGATTAAATACCGCTACTACGCTGGTATTTTTCTCCCGCAACAGTTGATCCAAAGTTTCTCCTTGCACAAGTGTGCGCGGGAAACCGTCAAAAATATATCCTTTGAACTGAGAATTTTCTTCTAATACATTTGATAATATACTGATTATCAAATCATCCGGAATCAATCGGCCATTTTTGATATAGTCTTCTGCTATTTTTCCCAATTCGGTTTGATTTTTCATTTCGGTTCGTAAAATATCCCCTGTCGAGATATGATACAAACCATATTTGGAAATGATTAATTCACTTTGGGTGCCTTTTCCCGAACCGGGAGCACCAAAAATTACAATATTCAACATCATTCTTCATTTTTTATTAGTAACGCAAAATTAGCAATTATAATTCATTTACTCTTTTATTTTGTAAATATTCCGTAGATTCCTGCCATGTCCATCATAATCCAAACCATATCCGACAATAAAATCATTCGGAATTTCTTTGGCGACATAATCCGGTTTAACAGCTGACAGCAGCGCTTCCGGTTTAAACAGCAAGGTAGCTATCTTCAGAGAGGCCGGATGCCCCTCCTGTAGTTTTTCCGTCAGATAACACATCGTATAACCTGTATCTATGATATCCTCAAGAATTACAACATGCCGGTTTTCAATATTTTCACTCAAACCGTACATCTCTTTCACAACTCCCTCTGACTGAGTTCCTGTATATGATTTTAACCTGACAAAAGTCAGCATACAAGGGAAATCAAGTTGCTTTATTAAATCGGAGGCAAACATAAACGCCCCGTTTAATACACAAACAAACAGCGGGTCTTTGTGCGCAAAATCCTGCTTGATTTCATACGCGACCCTCTTAATTTCTTCTAAAATAATACTTTCCGGAAGAAACAGTTCGAAATTTTTATCCCCTATCTGAATAATAGACCTATCCATACCATTACAATTAACCGCAAAAGTAAAAAAAATTTGTGAATTTCATTGTGCTAAATCAACAAATAAAGGTTTTATTTAAATATTTATGTAAATCAATGATTATATTTCTTATATTTGAACCGAATTCCGGTATATGATCGGAATAACAAAAATAAAAAATATGGGTTTGAAAAATCTGCTGAAAACATATCTGCTACCGTCCGTTTCGTTCGTAATGCTTATTACCGGACTTACGGCTTCTTTCGCAAATGTAGATTTATTTGAAAATCAATGGATAAGGTTCGGTTGGTATTTTATCGCCTATCTTCTTGTGGGACTTGTCGTGATGCGTGAAGCATGGGAGAGTGTTCTCGAAAAAGATATTTTCAGCGAATACCTGCTGATGAGTTTAGCCACTATCGGCGCTTTTTTTATCGGAGAATATCCTGAAGGCGTAGCTGTTATGCTTTTTTACACGATAGGGGAAATCTTTCAGGAAAAAGCGGTTCATCATGCAAAAAAAAGTATCGACGCTTTGCTGGCTATTCGTCCGGATAGAGCAAGGGTTGTGACTGCCGATTCCCTGGAGTCCGTTCCACCGGAAGAAGTAAATATAGGCGAAATAATTGAAGTGAAAACCGGAGAAAGGGTACCCCTTGACGGCCTTCTGCTGAACGATTCAGCTACTTTTAACACTTCCGCCCTGACCGGAGAAAGTATCCCGCGCGAAATAAAGAAAGAAGAAGAAGTACCGGCCGGGATGATTGTTACAGACCATGTAATCCGGCTCAAAACAATCCGCTCTTATGGACAAAGTGCATTGTCCCGTATCCTCGAATTGGTAGAAAATGCGGTGGAACGCAAAGCGCCGGCAGAACAATTCATCCGAAAATTCGCCCGTATTTACACGCCGACCGTAATTGTTTTAGCGCTCCTGATTGTTTGTTTGCCTTGGCTATATGCTTTTTTAGCGCCCACATTCACCTATAATTTTAACGATTGGTTTTATAAAGGATTGGTTTTCTTAGTCATATCCTGTCCTTGCGCTTTGGTAATCAGTATCCCGTTAAGTTATTTCAGTGGCATTGGCGCAGCATCTAAAGAAGGTGTCTTATTCAAGGGAAGCAATTATTTAGAGGCTATCACGCACGTGAATACGGTTGTGTTTGATAAGACCGGAACATTGACACAAGGAATTTTCGAAATACAAGAAATCGTCAGCGCCGGTACAGTTGATACCATTGAATTATTGAAAACCATAGCCGCCGTTGAGAGCAAAAGTACGCACCCTATTGCAAAAGCCATCGTAGATTATGTCCGCATACAGAATATCAGTTTGGCTATTCCCGACCGGATTGCAGAGACAGGCGGCTTGGGCTTAACTGCCGAATTGAATGGGAAAAAGATAGTTGTCGGTAATGCGGAACTTTTAGACAGGTATGAAATAGATTATCCGGCGACAATACGCGCCATACCGGAAACAACTGTTTTATGCGCTATTGAGAATGTTTATGCAGGCTACTTAAGGCTTGCCGATGCTTTGAAAACAGATGCGCACGACGCCATAACGGCATTGAATAAGTGCGGCATAAAAAATTTCGTTGTGTTATCCGGCGACAAGCAAGCGCTTGTCACCCATTTGGCAACAAAATTAGGAATTACGCAAGCATACGGAGGCTTGTTGCCCGAAGAGAAAGTTAAACAAATTGAAATCCTCAAATCGAATCCGTCCAATATCCTTGCTTTTGTAGGCGATGGAATCAACGATGCACCCGTATTAGCCCTGAGCGATGTAGGAATTGCCATGGGCGGCCTGGGAAGTGAGGTGGCGATTGAAGCGGCGGATGTGGTAATCCAGACCGACCGGCTTATCAAGATAGCGACAGCCATACGCTTGGGCAGGTTTACCCGACGTATCGTTATCCAAAACATCTGTATGGCAATTGGGCTTAAAATATTGATACTGTCTTTGGCTGTTATTGGTATAGCCTCACTGTGGGAAGCCGTTTTTGCCGATGTAGGTGTCACCCTGTTGGCTGTAATGAATTCCCTCAGAATCTTAAAGGCAAAAGTTTAATCCTTTGTTTTTTCAAAGTTGTATGAGAATAACTGTTTCCGTAACAAACGATTTGGTAACCGACCAACGGGTGCATAAAGTGTGTACTACCCTGTCGCAAAATGGGTACGATGTCAAATTGGTGGGTCGCAGATTCAAAGATAGCAAACCTTTGCTACGTTCCTACCAAACATTCCGGATGCGCCTGCTATTCAATCGTTCCGCATTCTTTTACGCCGAATACAATATACGCCTGTTTTTTTATTTGCTATTTGCTAAAACGGATATTTATCTTTCCAATGATACGGATACGCTTCCGGCCAATTATTTAGCTGCCAAAATCCGGCATAAGCCCATGGTATTTGACGCCCACGAAATGTTTCCGGAAGTACCGGAAGTAACCGGTCGAAAATTTGTCAAAGCAATATGGACAAGTATAGAAGACCGGATTTTCCCGCAATTGAAAAATACCTACACGGTTTGCCGGTCTATTGCCGATATTTACAACCGCAAGTATGGAATAAACATGCAAGTCGTGCGGAATATTCCGCCTGCCGGTCAGGCAAGATATACAAGCCGTTTCCCTGAAGAAAAAGCTCAGGAAAAAAAAATGATTCTCTACCAGGGAGCCGTCAACTTGGGGCGCGGAATAGAAAGCATGATTGATGCAATGCCTTATTTGGACGATTGTTTGTTTTATGTGGTGGGAGACGGCGATGTATTAACGGAACTGAAAGAGAAGGTAAAACGCATGAACCTGAACGATAAAGTGATTTTTACCGGTAGAATTCCGTTTGAAAAACTACCGGATTATACGGCTTGCGCTGATGTCGGAATCAATCTGTTAGAAAACAAAGGATTAAATTATTACTATTCGCTTCCCAACCGGATTTTCGATTATATCCGACAAAATATTCCCATACTGGCTTGTGATTTCCCGGAAGTGCGCAACATCGTTGCGCAGTATGGTATCGGAATCTTAACTGACAATTATGAACCGCAAAACCTGGCTTTCCTTGTTGAAAAATTAATTGCCGAAGGGAAAAATACAGCCGGATTTGAAGCGGCCAATGCAGACCTTACCTGGGAAAACGAATCGCAAACACTGCTGAAAATCATGGCAGAGGCGGCAAAGGAAATATAGTTTCGATTTTTTTCAAATAAAAGCGCGAATATTCATCAATTTTTACTATCTTTGTTTGCTTTTTAAGGTAAAATTCTACGATAAAATATAAGTATAAAAATAAGAATGAGCGAAGAAGAAGAAAAAAACATTTCTAATGAATATTCAGCCGATAGTATTCAGGTTCTTGAAGGTTTAGAGGCCGTTAGAAAACGTCCGGCTATGTATATCGGCGATATTAGCGAAAAAGGTTTGCACCATTTGGTTTACGAAGTAGTTGATAATTCCATCGATGAAGCCATGGCCGGGTATTGCAAAAATATTGAAGTAACCATCAACGAGAATAATTCCGTCACGGTAAAAGACGATGGCCGCGGCATCCCGGTGGATTTTCACGAGAAAGAACAAAAATCGGCCTTGGAAGTCGTCTTGACAGTCTTGCATGCCGGTGGAAAATTCGATAAGGATTCCTATAAAGTCTCCGGCGGATTGCACGGCGTAGGGGTATCGTGCGTGAATGCACTTTCTTCTTACCTGAAAGCAGAAGTTCACCGCGACGGGAAAATATACGAACAGGAATATTCCTGCGGAAAGCCCCTGCACGAAATCCGGGAGGTAGGGAAAACCGATATCCGGGGAACTGTTATCACTTTCCTGCCGGATACCACTATCTTTATTGTCTCCGAATACAAATACGAAATCCTGTCGAAACGCTTGCGCGAATTGGCTTACCTGAATGCAGGCGTCAAATTGGAACTTATCGACAAACGGGTAATAAAGGATGACGGGAACTACAAGCGCGAAATTTTTTACTCGATGGAAGGCCTCAAAGAATTTGTTAAGTTCATTGATGCCAACAAAGAGCCGCTGATTCCGGAGATAATACACATCATCACCGAAAAACAGAATGTGCCGGTGGAAGTGGCCATGACTTATAACACTTCCTACAACGAGAATGTTTATTCTTACGTAAACAATATCAACACGATAGAAGGAGGTACGCATCTGGCCGGTTTCCGCCGCGGATTAACACGTACCTTGAAAAAATACGCCGAAGAATCCAAAATGCTCGAAAAAGTCAAAGTGGAAATCAATGGCGACGACTTCCGCGAAGGACTGACGGCGGTTATCTCTATCAAGGTACAGGAACCGCAGTTCGAAGGTCAGACGAAAACCAAATTAGGCAACAACGAGGTTATCGGCGCCGTAGATATTGCCGTCAGCGAAGCCTTGGGAAATTTTCTGGAAGAGCACCCCAAAGAAGCCAAAGTGATTGTCGAAAAAGTAATTTTGGCTGCCACAGCCCGTCACGCCGCCCGCAAAGCCCGTGAAATGGTGCAGCGAAAATCGCCTCTTTCCGGAGCCGGTCTGCCCGGCAAATTAGCGGACTGTTCGAACAAAGACCCTCAGCAATGTGAGATATTCCTCGTCGAGGGAGATTCCGCCGGCGGAACCGCCAAATCAGGTCGTAACCGACAGTTTCAGGCTATCTTGCCCTTGCGCGGTAAAATCCTGAACGTCGAAAAAGCCATGAATCACAAAGTCCTTGAAAGTGAAGAAATCCGCAATATTTACACGGCTCTCGGTGTAAGCATCGGTACGGAAGATGATTCGAAAGGGCTGAATATGAACAAACTGAGATATCATAAAGTAGTCATCATGACTGATGCCGATGTCGATGGCAGCCATATTGCTACGCTGATTCTTACTTTCTTTTTCCGGCACATGCGCCCGATGATTGAAAACGGCTATATCTATATCGCTACGCCGCCGCTCTACCTGATGAAGAAAGGTAAAACAGAGGAATATTGCTGGACAGACCAACAACGACAGATTTTTATCGAAAGATATGCCGATGGAAACGAAAACCTGACTTCTACCCAACGCTACAAAGGTTTGGGAGAAATGAACGCCGAGCAACTCTGGGATACAACGATGAATCCCGAAATGCGTACGCTTCGGCAGATTTCCATCGAAAACGCCGCAGAAGCCGATAATGTGTTTTCCATGCTGATGGGAGAAGAAGTAGCTCCCCGCCGCGAATTTATTGAAGAAAACGCTACTTACGCGAATATCGACGTATAAATTACCGTTGAGCGCTTGACCATAGCAATCGTGTAGCAGAATTACAAAAGAAAAATAATATGCTTTTTAATTCGATTACATTTGCAATTTTCCTGCCAATAGTGTTTTTTCTCTATTGGATTGTGTTTCAGCATAATTCGCGATGGCAAAATATGCTGCTATTAATGGCAAGTTATGTTTTCTATGCTTGGGTTAATTGGAAAATTCTGTCCTTGCTGATTGTCACAACGCTTGTTTTTTATGGTTTAGGCATCGCAATTTACAATGCTGTCGATACAAAAAAGAAAAATCGGCTGAACACGCTTGGCGTTCTTTTCGGACTGGGCATTCTCCTTTATTTCAAGTATGCCAATTTCTTCATTACAGCGTTCAAAGATGTAGTTGAGCACATCGGATTGCAAACCAACCTGCATACATTCAGTATCATTGTGCCGGTCGGTATCAGCTTCTACACTTTCCGTTTATTGAGTTATCTGATAGATATAAACCGAGGGAATCAAAAACCGGCACAGGATATTGTAGCTTTTTCCGCTTATGTGGCATTTTTCCCCTCTATCCTGGCCGGCCCTATCGACCGCCCCAAGTTGCTGCTTCCGCAATTGCAGACAAAAAGAGTTTTTGATTATAACTTGGCGGTGGACGGATGCAAACAAATCCTTTGGGGCTTGTTTAAAAAAGCGGTTATCGCCGATAACTGCGCTGTGGTAACCAATTTTGTTTTCGATAATTCAGCCAATTTATCGGGGAGTACATTGCTGTTGGGAGCTGTTTTCTTTTCCTTCCAGATGTATGCCGATTTTTCAGGCTACTCGGATATGGCAATCGGTATCGCCAAACTATTGGGATTCAAGATTACACAAAATTTCAACTATCCGCTTTTCGCCCAAAATATTGCCGATTTCTGGCGTAGATGGCATATATCGCTGACTTCATGGTTGACCGATTATGTATTTATGCCTTTGAACATAAAATGGAGAGATTGGGGCAAGAAAGGTATGATACTGGCAATCATTATTGATTTTATTATTTGTGGCTTGTGGCATGGAGCCAACTGGACATTTGTATTGTGGGGATTTTATCATGGACTTCTTTTTATTCCCATCATCTTATCCGGAAAAATGTTCAAAAAAACAAAGATAGAAACCAGTAAACGGGGGCTTCCTACATTGAAAACCTTGGGCAGCATGATTTTTACTTTCTTTTTAGTGACTTTCGGATTGATTTTTTTCAATTCTGAAAGTATAAGCAGTGCATGGACATTTGTCTCCGGTATTTTTTCGTCATCCTTGTTCACAATTCCTTCGAGAAAAGTGTTAGCAAATTCTCTCACTTTTTGTGTACTCATTTGTGTATTGATGTTCATCGAATGGTCGGGGAGAAATAATCAATATGCAATAGAATTTTTGGGATTGCGATGGAAAAAATGCTTCCGTTGGGCTGTGTACATGTTTATTATCTTTGCAATTTTTATGTTTGTAAAGACAAAAGAAACGCCATTTATTTATTTTCAATTTTAACCCATCCGAACTACCTGAATATGAAACGCTTTATCAAATCAATTTTTACATTCGCCTTGTTGCTGATTCCCACCTGTTTTGTTTATCTTTTCTTTTGGGGTTTTGTGCCGGATAAAATAAAATCGAATTTAAATTACGGCCTTGGCTCCGGAGGATATTCATATTCCAGATTACAGGAAGTAAAGAATTTCAAGGAAGTGGATATCCTTTTCTTAGGTTCGTCACGTTCCTACCGAGGCTTTGATACAAGAATTTTTAATCAATACGGCTTTTATTCTTTCAATTTAGGATCAAGCAGTCAAACGCCACTACAAACAAAAGTACTGTTAAACAGATATTTAGACAGACTAAATCCCAAACTGATTATTTACGAAGTCTCTCCCGAAATATTTTATGTTGATGGAGTAGAATCGGCTTTGGATATTATTTCCAATGATAAAAATGACAGGGAATCCATAGATATGGCATTGACAATCAATCATATAAAAGTTTATAATACATTATGTTACGCTATTGAAAGAGATTTGTTACATTTGAATGTAGATTTTCACCAACCGCTTCAAGACGAAAATGACACTTATATATCCGGAGGATATGTAGAAAGGCGACAGCTGGATTTTTCGGATAACAAAGATATGGCGGACGTGGAATTTGTTTCCAACGAAAAGCAGACGGACGCCTTTCATGAAATTATCCGCCTTTTCAAGAGACAGGGTATTGATTATCTGCTGGTTTATACCCCCGTTACAGATGATTACTATGAAAACTTTCCCGATAATGAGAATTTTGATGATAAAATGAAAACCTTCGGAACTTACTATAATTTCAATAAAATACTGAACCTTGACGATTCATTGCATTTTTACGATTGGGATCATTTAAATCAAGCAGGAGTTGAAATATTCAACAGAAACCTGATCGAAAAAATAAAACCGACACAAATTAGCTGTGAAAAATCGACATCCGGTCTTCCGATTCAAAAATGAGGCGCCAAATTAATTAATCAGCGCCCCAAAAAGAGGTGTGGTTAATTTTATACCGAAACCATTGTATTTGAAAGCATCGAAAGCGACAAACAAACCGCCCGACAATCCAATACCGGCAAACATTTCGACCGAATAAGCCCATTCGGAATAGTATTTCTTGTTGGGCATGTGCAGGAACTTCGCCTGTAAACCTTCGTTGAATAATTTTCCCTGCAAAAATGGTAAACGCTTCAGTAACAGGTAATCAGTCTTGTAATTGACAAAAGCCTGAAGCCATTCCTTGTTCGTCGAATAAACGTAGAAAGGTAGCAAGGCATAAGATTGGTCGGTGAAATTAAAACTCAGCAACATATTCCCATTTGTATCAAAATGCTTGTAATCTATATAATTGAAAGGATTTTTGTTGAAAAATTTCCCGGCCATCAACGTATAATTAAAACGGTCGAAAATTCCTGATTTTATTTCTTGTTGAATACCTGCCGCCAAAACCGCATATTTCGAATAATTATCGCCAATTCCACCATCGAACCCTTGTTTATAGATAGCCCATATTGTTGGATATTTCGTACGAACATAGTGTTTTTTCCCTTTTTCCATTTCGTAATAATATTCAGGTGTATATTGCAATTGCACAGCGAATTCCGCTAAATCGGAGTGAGCGAGGTTCAAGTCTTGGGAATAATCGGGCAAATTGGGCGTGTACTTGTCTTTTATCCCAAAGAAATTCCATGTAGTGTGGTTATCTGTGTATTCACGTTTGGCATATTGCAATTCAAGCAGCATATTCAAACCGTTGGCTATGTCAATACGATTTATCGCTCCTGCAAATGTTTTCTCATATAGTTTGGCGTAATTTTCCCCTCTCAACAAAGAATATGCAGCATTCAAAAAGCGTTCTACACCATGGCTTTCGCTAAAATCCCGAGAAGTTTTTCCTGCCGAAAAATAGGCTATGCCTAATTTTTCAGGTGCATAATCATAGAAAATATCTGTTTTCCATATTATGGTTTTGCGTGCGCTCGCCCAATGAACTGCAGGGTTTATTCTCAAGCCGCTGTTTTTCCCTTTCCTGAAATCAAATCCTAAAGATTGTCCCAACCAAAGCCCGTCTACATAATTGTATTCCCGGAAAATCTCTTTTAATCCGGAATAACTGAAACGTACAAAAGCTGTGCTGTCATTTCCCAATTTGCCTCCGAAAATCAGGCTGGAATAAGAGAATTTCGGATTTATATGGGCATTGCTGACCGAATCTACATAGGCTTGCATGGTGTCTTTCCGAACATAACTGCGTATTTCATCCGTACTTAACGGAATTGTTCTGACTTTGACCCAATAAGAAGAGTCCCGTTTTACGGCCAAAGTATCAATGGTCTTCTTGATGTCTTCATTCCGTTTGATTTCAAGGCTCTTTTTCTCCTTTTTCTTTTCGGCTTTTTGCTGATTGGCTTCAAGCGCTATCAAGGAATCGTCAATTTGAATATCAGTGTAACGGATGGAATGTAAAAAACCGGCTTGTATCCGCATTCCCATCAGTCCAAATGTAATATCCTGTTCACAGGTAGTTACCAGAAAGATATTCTCAATTACCCGGTGATAATTGAAACGGTAACGGTTGATTTGTCCCATCAGAAAATGAACCGTAAAGTCGGCATACCGGATGTTCCATTCCTCATCCGCGATGTAAATAATTCCCTCCATCAGCCGACGATCTTTTACTTTGGGAATGATGCGGATTTTATTAATAATTTGCCCGTCTTCTATTTCACATTCTTCATACCGGAACTGATAGTAAGTAAAGGCCTTGGGATTCAAAGGGGAAACAACGCTTCCGATCATGGGGCTATATAAGGAAAAGTTACTTACTTTCATCTCCAAGGCTTCGTTGGGGTCGTTATTGTCAGGAAACGTACTCGAAAAGGCCTGTACTTTTTGTTCGTACAAATCCGGCGCAGTGTATTTTATTTCGCTGGTAGATTCCTGCATGAAAACTTTGTCTTTATACATATTCAAATTCTCTCCGGCTTTTTTGGCAATAAATTCTATCAGTTTAGACTGTCCCGTAAATTTTCCGGAGCCTTTGCTGTAAGTCTCATAAGTCAATGCTTTTATCACGGACTGATAGTAAGGGGCCTTCTCAATGGCCTTCCGCATAATGGCATAAGCCGGGTCTTCTCCTCCCGTTCCCACGGTTACTTCTGCCAGCAGAATTGTTTTTTCTGTGAGTTTTATGCTGATTTTCAAATCCACATCTCTGACCGTAATTTCCTTTTTGACAGACTCAAAACCAACGCACCGAAACTCAAAATGATAGTTTCCGGGCAACAACTTGATTTGAAATTCTCCTTCCGAATTACATATCAAACCTTGTTTGGTCTCTTGGATGTAAACGGAAGCCGAAGGAACCGGATGGCCGGAAACGTCTGTTATCTTACCGTTCAGACTTTGGGAAAACGCAATCTCCGGGAAAAACAGGCAGATGATAAAGAAAACGGCAAGTCTATTGCCCATGATAATTACATTTGTTTATTGATGGCAAATTTACACAAAAATTGACAACTACAAAGAAAACAAGTGTCAAACATTGTTTATATTTCTTTATTTGTTTTTATCTGAAAATTACATTATCTTTGCAGTAGGTTAATCAAACTGTAAATTTGCAAATATTATTACACACATTAATACTTGTATTCAATATGATTATTGGCTTATCAGTCAATCATAAAGACGGGACATCCCGCATTGCCGACGCGTATGTGAACGCTGTTGTCAAAGCAGGAGGAAGTCCTGTTTTGATTCCATTGACAACGAACCGGTCTGTTCTGGAAGAAAATATCAGCCATATTGACGGCTTACTTCTTTCCGGCGGAGGCGATATCTGCACGCCCCTGTTCAACGAAGAACTGCATCCGACCGTAACGGATTATGACTTGGAACGCGACCATTACGAAATCGAACCGGTACGGATGGCAGCAGCGTACGACAAAGTCAAAGCCTTACACAAAAAAATATATACAATTGATTCTCATTGCGATACGCCTATGTTTTTCTCTCAAGGCATTGATATTGGGAAGAAAAACAATAAAACCAAGGTCGATATTCCCAAGATGCAGGAAGGCATGTTGGATGCAGTCTTTATGGTGGCTTATCTGCCTCAGGGAGCAAGGACGGCAGCAGCTTCCCAGAAAGCATTTGACAAGGCCGTTTCCATCATCAATCAAATCAAACAACAAGTAGAAAAGAACAAAGACCTTGTCGCCATTGCTAATTCCGTAGAAGACCTGAAAAAGAACAAGGCGGAATCCAAAAAAACAATTTTTATCGGTATCGAAAACGGCTATGCCATCGGCAAAGACATCCGGAATGTGGAATATTTTGCCCGTATGGGCGTCAAATACATCACTTTATCACACAATGGCGACAACGATATCTGCGACTCCAATCGCGGAAACAAGGAACACAAGGGGTTAAGTGAGTTTGGCCGGGAGGTAGTACGCGAAATGAACCGACTGGGAATCATGGTCGATATTTCCCATACTTCCGAAAAAACGTCTTTCGATGTGTTGGAAATCAGTCAATATCCGGTGATAGCTTCCCATTCTTCCGTGAAAGCGCTTTGCAATCATCCGCGCAATATTTCCGACAAATTGATGAAAGCGATTGCTGCCAAAAGAGGTCTCATCCAGATTTGTTTTTACAAGGGTTTTCTTAAAAAAGACGGACAAGCCAAGCTGAAAGACGCTATCGACCACATTGATTATGTAGTAAAATCGGTAGGCGTTGACTATGTCGGCATCGGCACGGACTTCGATGGAGATGGTGGAATCCCCGGCATACAAAATGCAAGTGAAGCGCCTCAGATTACCTTAGAATTACTCCGGCGAGGCTATTCCGACGAAGACATTGCCAAGATTTGGGGCGGCAACCTGATACGTGTGATGGAGGCGGTAAAGAAAGCTAAATAAACTAGTGTTAAGTAAACTAAAAAACGTCGTATCGTCATTGCGAGGGCGAAGCCCGAAGCAATCCGGAGAAAGAGATATAGAAACCAGATTGCTTCAGCTTTCGGCTTCGCAATGACGGCCAAATATAATTTACATAACACTACGAACTCAATTCAAAACGACCTGAAACAGGTCGTTTTGAATTGAGTTCGTAGTTATCGTTTCGTCCGAAAAATCAGGCTTCTTTGGGCGCTTCGTCTTCCGCGGAAGGTGTTTCTGCTTCCGGAACTTCTGCTACAATTTCTGCTTGTGCTTCAACCACAGCTTCTTCAACTGGAGTTGCTACTTTTGCAGCTTTTTGATTTGTCGTCTTCACTTCAACATTCGGCGTTGCATCATCTGCTTTTCTTCTCGAACGGCGAGTCTTGGCTTTTGCCGGAGCCTTTTTGTCTTTCAACATCAGCTCATTGTAATCCACCAATTCTATGAAACACATGGATGCATTGTCTCCCAAACGGTTACCTGTCTTGATAATCCGGGTATAACCGCCGGGGCGGTCTCCGATTTTTTGGGAAACTTCTTTGAACAATTCGGTTACAGCGTATTTATCACGCAAATTACTGAATACGACACGACGCGAATGAGTGGTATCGTCTTTACTTTTCGTGATAAGCGGTTCCACATATTTACGAAGTTCTTTTGCCTTTGCCAAGGTCGTAAAAATCCTTTTGTGTGTAATCAAAGAAACAGCCATATTCGATAACATAGCTTCCCTATGGGAGTGTGTACGACCTAAATGATTGATTTTATTGTTATGTCTCATTTTAATTATCTTTATCTAATTTATATTTCGCGATATCCATCCCAAAGTTAAGCTTTAGATTATCTAACAAATCATCCAACTCGGTCAAAGATTTCTTACCAAAATTACGGAATTTCAACAAATCATTCTTTTGGTATTTGACCAATTCGCCTAAAGTTTCCACATCTGCTGCCTTCAAACAATTTAAAGCACGGACGGAAAGATTCATATCGGCCAATTTGGATTTCAGTAACTGACGCATGTGTAAAGCATCTTCATCAAATTCCTCATTCACTTCCGTATGCGCTTGTTCCAAATGAATTTTATCATCGGAGAATAACATAAAGTGGTGAATCAGTATACGTGCGGCTTCTTTCAAAGCTTCCTTCGGATGAATAGAGCCATCGGTAGTAATCTCGAAAATCAACTTTTCATAATCAGTTTTTTGTTCAACACGGAAATTTTCAATCGTGTATTTCACATTACGAATCGGCGTAAAAATTGAATCAATTGCGATTTGATTGATCAAATCGGATTCTTTCCGATTTTCTTCTGCCGGAACATAACCACGGCCTCTATCAATGGTCAATTCAATATTGAAGCCTGCCGTCTTATCTAAATTGCAAATTACCAAATCAGGGTTCAAAATATCAAATCCGGCCAAATATTTTCCAATATCTCCCGCTTTGAATTTATCTGACCCCGACACAAAAATACTGATTTTCTCATTCTCTATCGTTTTAATAGTCTGTTTAAAACGTACTTTTTTGAGATTAAGAATGATGTTTGTAATATCCTCAATTACGCCTGGAATTGTAGAAAATTCGTGCTCAACCCCATCAATCCGGATGGAAGTAATAGCAAAGCCTTCAAGTGATGACAAAAGAATACGGCGAAGCGAATTACCGATAGTAATCCCATAGCCGGGCTCCAACGGACGGAATTCAAATTTCCCGTAATTGCTGTCCGCTTCCAACATTAATACTTTATCGGGTTTTTGAAATGTTAGTATCGCCATTCTGAAGTTTTTATTTAGAATATAATTCTACAATTAATTGCTCTTTAATATTTTCAGGAATATCAGACCTGTCGGGAATATGCAAAAATTTTGCACTCGCCGAAGGTTGATCCCATTCTATCCAAGGATATTTACTATGATTAAATCCGGAAACGCTATCAAGGATAACTTCTAAGGATTTGGCCTTTTCGCGAACACCGACAACTTGTCCGGGTTTTACGGTATAAGAAGGAATATTCACAACTTTCCCGTCTACTACGATATGACGATGCGACACCAATTGGCGTGCACCGGCTCTCGTTTTCGCCAAGCCCATACGATAAACTATATTATCCAAGCGGGATTCCAGCAATTGAAGGAGCACTTCTCCGGTGATTCCTTTCGAACGGGAAGCCTTTTCAAACATATTGCGGAATTGTTTTTCCAGAACACCGTAGGTATATTTCGCTTTTTGTTTTTCACGTAATTGGATACCGTATTCTGAAGTTTTTTTCTTTCTCCCATTACCATGTTGTCCCGGAGGATAGTTCTTTTTACTCAGAACTTTATCCGGTCCGAAAATAGGCTCGCCGAATTTGCGTGCGATCTTTGTTTTTGGTCCAGTATATCTTGCCATTTTTTCTATTTTAAAATTTAATTAAACTCTTCTTCTCTTCGGAGGACGACAACCATTGTGTGGTAAAGGCGTAACGTCTATGATTTCCGTTACTTCGATTCCGGCGCCATGTATAGTCCGGATGGCAGACTCACGGCCATTACCGGGACCTTTCACATACGCTTTTACTCTTCTCAAACCCAGATCGTAAGCAATTTTTGCACAATCCTGCGCCGCCATTTGGGCTGCGTAAGGCGTGTTTTTCTTCGAACTTCTGAATCCCATCTTACCGGCTGAAGACCATGAAATAACTTGCCCTTCGCTGTTAGCGAGGGTAACAATGATGTTGTTAAACGAAGAGTGTACGTGCAGTTGACCGTTAGCGTCAACTTTTACGACTCTTTTTTTAGCTGCGACTGTTTTCTTTGCCATAATTCTTTTTTAATTAAGAATTAAGAATTAAGAATTAAGAATTACTTGCCGATTACGACGCATAACGCATAATTCATAATTCATAATTATTTAGTTGCTTTTTTCTTGTTCGCTACCGTTTTCTTTCTGCCCTTACGGGTGCGGGCATTGTTTTTTGTACTCTGGCCTCTCACGGGTAGTCCGATACGATGACGCACGCCGCGATAAGCGCCTATATCCATCAAACGTTTGATATTCAACTGAACCTCAGAACGAAGATCCCCTTCTACCTTGAAGCTGCGACCAATGATTTCGCGCACTGACGCCGCTTGTTCATCCGTCCAGTCCTTCACTTTGATATCTCTGTCAACTCCTGCTTCCGACAGGATTTTGTTGGCTGAACTGCGACCAATACCGAAAATATAAGTCAACGCAATTTCGCCTCTTTTGTTTTGAGGTAAATCTACCCCTACTATTCTTATAGCCATTTTTTTAAAAATTTAGCAAAAATAAAACTTATCCCTGACGTTGTTTAAATTTAGGGTTTTTCTTATTGATCACATACAAACGCCCTTTTCTCCGTACGATTTTTGAATCGGGAGTGCGTTTTTTTACTGAAGCTCTTACTTTCATTTCTTTAATATTTTTTATTTTTTTATTTATACCTGAATGAAATCCTACCCTTAGATAAATCATAAGGCGACATTTCGACCTTTACTTTATCTCCCGGAAGAATCTTGATGTAGTGCATCCGCATCTTCCCTGAAATATGCGCCGTAATTTCGTGCCCATTTTCCAATTCTACCCGGAACATTGCATTCGATAACGCTTCTACAATGACTCCATCTTGTTCTATTGCCGACTGTTTAGCCATATTATAACTTATTTAAAACCTGATCTATCAATTCAAACGTTGATAAAATATCTGCTTTCCCCGGCCGAATAGCCACCGTATGTTCAAAATGGGCGGATGGTTTATTATCCCTTGTACGAACTGTCCAGCCGTCTTTCTCGAACTTTACATTTTTCGTGCCCAGATTGATCATCGGTTCTATCGCGATACACATGCCGCTTTTTAACAAGGGCCCGTAACCTCTTTTCCCATAATTAGGAACTTCAGGCGCTTCGTGCATGTCTTTCCCGATTCCGTGTCCGACCAATTCTCTTACAACACTGTAGCCTCTCGCTTCGCAATAGGTCTGGACGGCATGACTGACGTCCCCTACCCTTTTCCCTTCAACTGCTTGACCGATGCCTTCGTATAAGGCTTCTTTCGTGGTTTGAAGTAATTTTTTTACTTCCGGAGCAACGATTCCTACCTCAAAAGTGTAGGCCGAATCACCGCAATAACCATTGATCTTCGCACCACAATCGACAGAAGCTACATCGCCTTCTTTCAACACATATACGCCCGGTATCCCGTGAACAACTTGTTCATTTACGGAAATGCAAAGCGCATTGGGAAATCCGTTGTATCCTTTGAACAATGGAATTGCTCCATGATCGCAGATAAATTCTTCAGCTATTTTATCTAATTGAAACGTTGTAACGCCCGGAGCAATGTGTTTTGCCACTTCAGCCAGGGTAGCCCCAACCAACCGGTTCGCTACACGCATCAATTCTATTTCTTCGTCTGTCTTAAGATAAATCATCCTCAATAAGCCGTACCTTGTCGTCCTTTAATTCTGCCTGACTTCAGTAAGCCATCGTAATGGCGCATCAACAAATGACTTTCCACTTGTTGTAGCGTATCTAAAACAACACCAACCAAGATTAACAGGGAGGTGCCCCCGAAAAACTGGGCAAACTCCTGCTGAATTCCTAATTTTCCAGCAAAAGCAGGTAAAATAGCTACCCCTGCCAAAAAGAAGGAACCCGGAAAGGTTATTCTCGACATGATCTCATCAATATACTCAGCGGTTTTCTTTCCCGGTTTAATGCCCGGAATAAAACCGTTGTTCCGCTTCAAATCTTCTGCCATTTGCTTGGGGTTAATCGTAATCGCCGTATAAAAATACGTAAACGCAATAATTAAGACGGCAAATATGAAATTATACCAAAAACTTTGGTGATCGGATAAGGGTTGAAACAATTTGGCATACCATGCATCAGGCGAAGCAGATCCAAATCCCAAAAGGGAAATAGGGATAAACATGATGGCTTGCGCGAAAATGATAGGCATCACATTTGCCGCATTCACTTTCAAGGGTATATATTGACGCGCACCGCCGTATTGTTTATTCCCTACCATCTGTTTTGCATATTGAACCGGGATTCTCCTCGTTCCTTGAACAAGCAAAATCGCACCTGCAATAACAAACAGCAAGAAAATGATTTCCACCAAAAACATGATCAAACCACCGGTCGGTTCGCTGATTCTGGATACAAATTCCTGAAACAAAGCATGTGGCAACCGAGCCAAAATACCAACCATGATGATGAATGAGATACCATTTCCAATACCTTTATCGGTAATCCTTTCGCCTAACCAAAGGACAAACATGGAACCTGCAGTCAGAATAATCGTCGAACTGAGATTAAACCACAGCCCTGTCGGGACTACCGCACCTGCAACTTGCCTTAGTTGACCATTCATATTAATCAAATAAGCAGGGGCTTGGAAAATCAGAATAATTACCGTTAAGTAACGGGTATACTGATTAATTTTCCGTCTTCCGCTTTCGCCTTCACGCTGTAACTTTTGAAAATAAGGAACAGCAATGGCTAATAATTGGATTACGATAGACGCCGATATATAAGGCATGATTCCCAAAGCGACAATAGATGCATTGGAAAACGCGCCACCTGAAAACATATCCAATAGAGACATCAAACCACTTGAGGTTTGCTGCTCCAATGCCGTTAATGAATGCGGGTCAATCCCCGGAAGCGTTATAACCGTTAAAAAACGGAACACTACAATCAGAAGAAAGGTTAAAAGAATCCTGCTCTTTAAATCCTCAATCTTCCATATATTCTTTATAGTTTGAATTGCTCTCATTCTGCCTTAGCGTTTTACAATAGTGCCTCCTGCCTTGACGATTGCCTCTTCTGCCGTTTTGGAAAAAGCGTGAGCTGTAATTTCCAATGCGGAAGTAAGGGCGCCTTTGGCAAGAATTTTAACTAATTGCTTGGATGAAATAAATCCTGCATTTATTAATTCCTCAATACCGATTTTTGTCAACTGCTGGGCATCAGCCAATTGTTGCAAGGTATCAAGATTAATCGCTTTGTATTCTACACGATTGATATTCTTGAAGCCGAATTTCGGTAAACGTCTCTGAATAGGCATCTGACCACCTTCGAAACCAATTTTCTTGGAATATCCGGATCTTGATTTCTGGCCTTTGTGACCTCTGGTAGAAGTTCCTCCCAGACCTGAACCTGTTCCACGACCAATTCTTTTCCGTGTTTTTACAGAACCTTTAGCCGGTGTTAAATTTGATAAATTCATAATTCTACTGTTACTAAATGTTTAACCTTCTCTACCATTCCCAGAATAGC
The DNA here is from genome assembly GCA_031289145.1 of Dysgonamonadaceae bacterium. Classification (GTDB taxonomy): domain Bacteria; phylum Bacteroidota; class Bacteroidia; order Bacteroidales; family Azobacteroidaceae; genus Azobacteroides. The sequence goes on from JAITQA010000123.1 coordinate 26,531, forward strand.
GGGATTGGCTTCATGTTCCACTACGCGGCCGGTTTTTCTCAGGCCCAAAGCATCTAAAGTTCTTTTCTGAGCTTTCGGACAGTTGATGCGACTTTTAACTTGCTTGATTTTTATCGTTGCCATATCTTTTTCTCCTTATCCTTTAAATACTTTTTCAACTGAGATTCCACGGTTTTGGGCAACCATAGCCGGGTCACGCAATTCACTCAGGGCAGCGATAGTCGCTTTCACCAAGTTATGCGGATTGGACGAACCCTTCGATTTTGCCAAAACGTCTGTAATACCAACACTTTCCAATACCGCACGCATAGCGCCGCCGGCTTTTACGCCGGTACCATGGGTAGCCGGTTTGATAAAAACTTGCGCTCCGCCGAATTTGGCCAATTGTTCATGAGGGATAGTTCCTTTATACACAGGAACTTTTACCAGATTTTTCTTTGCCGCTTCAATGCCTTTGGCGATAGCAGCCGTTACTTCACCTGCTTTGCCTAAGCCCCAGCCTACAATTCCGTCTTCGTTTCCAACTACAACGATAGCTGCAAAGCTGAAAGTGCGACCGCCTTTGGTAACTTTCGTTACACGGTTGATGGCAACTAATCTGTCTTTCAATTCTAAGTCGTTTGTCGACTTTACTTTATTATTTACTGCCATTTCTTTTTAAAATTTAAGTCCACCTTTACGAGCAGCTTCCGCCAATTCTTTCACTCTACCATGGTATAAATAACCATTTCTGTCAAAAACTACGGCTTCTATGCCTGCCTCTTTAGATTTCTGTGCGATCAGTTCGCCTACTTTGGAAGCGATTTCCTTTTTAGGCGCTTTTTCTGTAATTGCAATGGAAGAAGCAGCGGCTAAAGTTTTACCGGTCAAGTCATCAATGACTTGGGCGTAAATCTGTTTGTTACTCCTGAATACCGTCAAACGAGGACGCTCGCCTGTTCCTGAGATATGCTTGCGCACCCGTTGTTTTATTTTGATTCTTCTTAATTCCTTTGTTGTCATAATAATTCCGGTTTTAAAGATTATTTACCTGCCGATTTTCCGGATTTTCTACGAACTACTTCTCCGACAAAACGAATACCCTTACCTTTGTAAGGTTCTACTTTGCGGAAAGAACGAATCTTTGCGCACACTTGTCCAAGTAATTGTTTATCGTTTGATTCCAGAATCACTAACGGATTTTTGTTACGTTCGCTTTTCGTTTCCACTTTGATTTCCGAAGGTAACTGCAAAAAGATATTATGCGTGTAACCTAAGGAAAAATCCAAAACGTTGCCTGTACCGGTTACACGGTAACCGACGCCAACTAATTCGAGTTGCTTTTTATAACCTTCCGACACGCCTACAACCATGTTGTTGATCAGGGCGCGATACAGACCGTGCATAGCGCGGTTTTGACGTTCATCATCAGGGCGGGACACCGTTAAAGTATTTCCATCCACTTCTACTTTGATGACCGGATTGATCGCCTGAGATAATTCTCCTTTCGGGCCTTTCACTGTAATTACGCTGTCTTTCTGCGATACAGTTACATTCGCCGGCAATGTTATGGGTAATTTACCAATTCTTGACATAATAATTTCCTCCTCCTTCAATTAATAAACATAACATAATACTTCGCCGCCAATCTTCAGGTCTCGCGCTTCTTTGTCCGTCATTACTCCCTTAGAAGTACTCAGTACGGCAATTCCCAAACCATTCAATACACGAGGTATATCTTTATAGCCCGCATATCGACGCAAACCCGGAGTAGAAACTCGCTTCAGGATTTTAATTGCGTTCACTTTATTAACAGGGTCGTACTTCAAGGCGATTTTTATCGTGCCTTGAGGACCCTCCTCTACAAACTTGAAATTCAAGATGTAGCCTTTTTCGAAAAGGATCTTGGTGATCTCTTTCTTCAAATTCGACGCTGGAATCTCCACCACTCTATGCTTTGCTTTGATGGCGTTCCTTAGTCTTGTCAGATAATCTGCAATAGGATCTGTCATAATTAATTAAAAATTAAATTGATCCGGACTTTCCGGACAATATTTAACACTCTCTATTGATTTTATTTGGAACAAATAGTTTATCCCTGAAAAATCAATATCCTCTCTCTACATTATAGATAATGTACACAAAAGGCCTGCAAAGGTAATATATTTTTTTGAAAACAACCTAAACATTAACGAAGAATTTGCTATTTTTTATGAAAAAACTTTCTATAATCGTTAATTTGGGTCATTTTTCAATAAAAATCACCTTAAATAAAACAACTCTGTTCTTATATATAATGGTAGTTTTTTAATTCACACCCCAAGCCCCGTAGTAGACTTGCACCGAGTTATTATTTGCACGGCGCACAACAAGGAAACTGTCTCAAAAGTTCTTTTGGAGAACTTTTGAGACAGTTTTTTGCTGTTTATTCCCAATCGAAAATTACCGGATGAAAAGCAACTCGCGGTATTTCGGCAAAGTCCACAATTCGTCATTAATCACCAATTCCAATTTGTCTACATTGTAGCGGATTACATCGAAATACGATAACACTTTGTCGTGATACGCAATTGCTTTTTCTTTTTCTCCTTCAATTTTGTTCGCCACTTTGCGGGCTTCTACCAAAGTTTCCAGATTTGATTTGATAATGGATATTCTTTCGGATATTTCTTCGATAATACCGGTATCGTGGGCAGATAATTTAGATGCTTTTTCTTTGTCATATACCTGATAAATTTTATAGACATTGTCAAGCAATGAAGACTGGTATTTTGTAGCAAGCGGGATAACGTGGTTCATCACCAAATCACCTAATACGCGGGCTTCAATCTGAATTTTCTTCGTGTAGGTTTCCCATTGCACTTCGTTGCGTGCATGTAATTCCCTTTCCGAGAACACATTGATGTTTTCAAACAATCTGACCGATTCGGCTTTTGTATAGGCATCTATAATCAAGGGAACGCTAGTTTCACAATCCAGACCCCGTTTGGCTGCTTCGACCTTCCATTCTTCGCTGTAACCGTTGCCATCGAAACAGATGGGTTTGGATGCTTTGATATATTCTTTCAAAACATCAAAAATCGCTTTTTCTTTAGAAATACCGGATGCAATTTTGGCATCGACGGTTTTCTTGAATAGTGCCAATTGGTCGGCTACGATTGAATTCAATACAATCATTCCGGAAGCACAGTTCGCCGAAGAACCTACTGCACGGAATTCAAAACGATTGCCGGTGAAAGCAAACGGAGATGTCCGGTTGCGGTCGGTGTTATCAAGCAGCACTTCCGGAATCTTGGCGATGCCTAATTTCATCCTTTGTTTGGCGTCCATTTGGATGGCTTCTTCGCTGGAACTTTTTTCCAATTTATCCAATACAGCCGTAATCTGACTGCCGAGGAATACGGAAATAATAGCGGGAGGCGCTTCGTTAGCGCCTAAACGATGTGCATTCTGCGCCGTCATGATGGATGCTTTCAATAAGGCATTGTTTTTGTAAACAGCCAGTAATATATTGACTACAAACGTAATAAACTGGAGGTTTTCTTCCGGTGTTTTACCCGGCGTTAAGAGACCTACACCGGTATCCGTTCCGAGCGACCAGTTGTTGTGTTTACCCGAACCGTTGATGCCGGCAAAAGGCTTTTCGTGCAACAGTAAACGGAATCCGTGACGGCGGGCTATTTTTTTCATAATAGCCATAATCAGCAGATTCTGGTCGACGGACAGGTTGGTTTCACCGAAAATAGGGGCCAATTCAAACTGGTTGGGAGCCACCTCGTTGTGACGGGTTTTTAAAGGAATACCGTATTTGTAACCTTCGAACTCCAAATCTTTCATGTAAGCTTGCACACGGGTCGGAATAGAACCGAAATAATGGTCTTCCAATTGCTGGTTCTTGGCCGATTCATGGCCAATCAAAGTGCGACCGGTCATTACCAAGTCGGGGCGGGTTGCATACAATCCGTCGTCGACCAAGAAATATTCCTGTTCCCATCCCAAATAAGAAAACACTTTTTTAACGGAAGGGTCAAAATAATGACAAACTTCTGTAGCAGCCTTGTCTACCGCATTCAATGATTTCAGCAAAGGCGTTTTATAATCCAAGGCTTCGCCTGTATACGAGATGAAAACAGTAGGAATACAAAGGGTATCGTCAACAATAAATGCCGGGGAAGAAGGGTCCCATGCCGTATAGCCACGCGCTTCGAAAGTGTTGCGAATACCGCCGCTGGGGAAAGAAGAAGCGTCCGGTTCCTGTTGCGCCAGTAATTTACCGGAAAATTCTTCAATGATGGGGCTTCCAGGAGCGCCTGTGTATTCGATAAAAGAATCATGCTTTTCTGCTGTTCCACCCGTTAAAGGTTGGAACCAGTGTGTATAATGCGTAGCGCCTCTTTCTAAGGCCCACATTTTCATACCTGCAGCTACATGGTTAGCTAAATCGCGGTCCAACGTCACTCCTTTTTCAACAACGGCTGTAAGCGCCTCCAAGGTTTCCTTGGCAAGATACTTTATCATTTGCTCTTTGTTGAATACATCTCTTCCGTAATACTCGGAAGTTAATTGCGCCGGAGCTGATACGGCTACCGCCTTTTTCTTGAAAGCATCCTCAACTGCTTTGAATCTTAAACTTGACATGTTTTCTTGTTTTTATTATTTCAATGTTACTACTATTTTATTGTAATTTATCGCATTTAATTATACATTTTCACTATTATTTTGCAAAGATACTTCTTTTTTTTAATTATCATTACAAACTGACGCCAAAAACAAAATAAATACCTTCGGAACGCGGATTCGCTATGATTTGTCCGAATACCGGCAAAGAAAAGCTATCGGTAATTTTGATTTCTTTGCTTGCTTTCAGGCTCAGGTTCACCACAGCGGCTTTGGATGCATAGATACCGCTGTCGGGAGTCGCACCTATTGCAACTTCCAAACCGGTATCTTTCACCGAAAACGGAAGTGTAGCCTCTATATAGGTCGAATAGGCTCTTTTTTCATCGGCTGTAAGGGCATCGGCGCCGGCAAAAAAAGTACTCACTGCCAAAGATAAAGGGAAAGATTCGGTAGGCAGCGTATAACCGATACTTGCTTCCCAAAGATGTTCGGTCGATTCGTTTTTGTAATTGAAGTACTTGTAACTGTATTCACCCGCCCACCAATAATCGGTAATGGCAAGGGAAATGCCCGCAATACTGTATCCGGCCGTAAAATCTACCTCTTTAAAACCGCCGCCAAAAAGGTCGCTACTACCCCAAGCGGAAATAGAAAATCCACCAACTTCCAATCCTACACCCGGTTGAATGCTAAAACCGGTTTGATACGCTCCCCGCCAAACATAAGAACTCACCAAATCCGCACCGGCTGAAAAATTCAACCCGTTTTCTTCTTGTGCACTTGCGCCAAATGCAAGCATCATTCCCATAATTGTTACAAAAATCTTTTTCATTTTTTTGTTTTTTTTAAGTTTAGACAATTAATAACTTACAATTTACCCGATACAAATATTAATCGGTAAATATTCGTTTTCTTTTATTATTTTTCGGTGCAAAGAAAATCATTTTATTTTATATATGCAAATTTTTATAATAATTTATTCCATATTTATATTTTTTCATTTCATTATTATAGCATATTTGGACAAAAATAGAACAAAAATATATTTTCAAAAAATATATAGTTTAAAATGAAAGAAAAAACAAAATTTTTATTTGTCTGTTTGATAGTAAAATATAAATAATTCTTACAAATAGAACATAATATTTAAATAAAAATATTTTTTTGTTCGAAATAAAAGCTATACTTTTGCAAAAAAAAATTTATATGCTGTTTTTAAAAACAGAATAGTTACACGCAAGATCACAGTAAATATAATTTTCAAAAATTTTAATTTATTTTTAAGGTATGAAAAAGATTGAAGCAATTATTCGTAAAACGAAGTTTGACGATGTGAAAGAAGCGCTTATCGAAGCCGACATCGAATGGTTCTCCTATTCGGAGGTAAGAGGTGTTGGCAAGGACCGCGAGGAAAGGATTTACAGAGGCGTTATTTACGATACGAGTTCAATAGAACGGTATCAGCTCAGCATCATTGTCCGTGACATAAATGTGGAGAAAGCCGTCAAGGCTATACAAAATGCGGCTTACACAGGTGAAATCGGCGATGGCCGTATTTTTATCTTCTCTACTGAAGATGCAATCAGTATACGCACGGGGAAAAGAGGTGAAGAAACCTTATTTATATCCGAAAAGAAAAAATAACCCTTTAATTAAAAATGATTATGAAGACATATTTTAAAACTTTGCATGCAAGATTAGTATTGGTTTTACTATTGGCAATTTTATGCGTTACGTTTGTATCCGGAATAAGTGCACAGGATACGGTTTCAGTAGCAGGAGAACCTGTTGTTGAAGAAATTACGGCAATAATAGAGCAGCCGGTTGAAACTGTAACCGCCGCGCCGGACACATTCGGCGAACTGGCGCTTTCCTTGGATACCGTTTGGATGTTGTTGGCTGCCATGCTGGTGTTTTTTATGCAACCGGGCTTTGCTTTGGTTGAAGCCGGTTTTACAAGGACTAAAAACACGGCCAATATATTGATGAAGAATTTTCTTGATTTTACCTTGGGTTCTATCTTGTTTTTCTTTGTCGGCTACGGTATTATGTTTGGCGCCGGAGGATTTATCGGGGTACCTAATTTCTTTTGTTTGGACAATAACCCCACCGATTTGCCGGTAGAAGGGTTCCTTGTATTCCAAACCGTATTCTGCGCTACAGCAGCCACCATCGTATCCGGAGCCATGGCGGAACGTACTAAATTTCACATGTACCTGATTTATACTGTACTTATCAGCGTATTTATTTATCCTGTTTCCGGACACTGGACCTGGGGTGGCGGTTGGTTGATGGCTGATGACGGATGGGTAGCCAAAACATTCGGCGCCACTTTCCACGACTTTGCCGGCTCTACAATTGTTCACTCTGTGGGTGGATGGATAGCGCTTATCGGCGCCTGGATTTTGGGGCCTCGTATAGGTAAATACGGGAAAAACGGAAAATCGAAAGCCATACCGGGGCACAACCTTACCATTGCGGCCTTAGGCGTATTTATCTTGTGGTTCGGATGGTTCGGGTTCAATCCGGGTTCCCAGTTGGCTGCATCCGGTGAAGAAAACCGCATCGCTATTTCTCATGTTTTCCTGACAACGAATCTTGCCGCGTGCGCCGGAGGTTTCTTTGCATTAATAACTGCCTGGCTCAGGTATAAAAAGCCGTCTTTATCGCTTACTTTGAACGGTGTATTGGCCGGATTAGTCGGTATCACAGCCGGTTGTGACGCGGTATCTCCTGTTGGCGCCATCATTATCGGTGCACTTTGCGGCGCTATCATGGTGTTCTCCGTTGAATTCATTGAAAGGGTATTGAAAATTGACGACCCTGTGGGCGCTTCCTCCGTACACGGCGTATGCGGATTCTTCGGTACCATCTTCACCGGTTTATTAGCCATCGACGGCGGTTTGTTCTATGGCGGCGGTTCCGGCTTGGTACTGGCTCAATTAACGGGAGCCGTAACAATCGGTATCTGGGCGCTTGCCATGGGATATATCATTTTCAAAGGCTTGGATATGGCATTCGGACTCCGTGTTCCAAGGCGTGTTGAAGAAGAAGGTTTGGATATTTACGAACACGGGGAAACGGCTTATAACTGATTAGCTTGTTTTCCGGTTTGACAGTTGATGATGTGCGAATACGAACATAATATGTGCGTATTCGCACATTGTAATTTTGTGTACCGTGGTTTCTTCCGGGAAACAATAATCGGAATAATTCTTCAAAGATAATTACAGGCTTTTTTTTCTCTTTCAATAGTTTTTTGTAAATTTGCAAACCATCCTACAAAAACGCATCAAAAAGAAAAACAAGGTAAACGATTGGAAGTCAGCAGCAGTTGGCTTTAAGTGTCTTCAGTTGCCGGACAGGTAAAATGCTAATTTTTGCACTTTACAGCAAAAGTTCCGTTTCCAAACCGTTACCCATCCGGGACGGCGCAAAATCCGGCAAAACGATGTCCTTAGTTGGCTGTTTACTTCACTGTTTGTCTGCTGTTTACATTGTTCAGATAACTCACAAATAGAGTAATTTTATTATCTTAAAAATGTGCGTTTATGGACGGAAATTTAAAGGTGTCGTTCTACCTGAAAAGAGAACGACTGAATCAGGTTTTGTAACAGCCGAATGTCTTAAAAATGCACTTCGGGGCATCGGAACGAATCACAATACCGTCATGCAGGAATTTTCTTTGTTTTTGGAAGAGAAAAAGAAAAGTACCGGTATAAGGATTTCGGGAAACACATATATTCAGTATTGTAAGGGATTCCGACATTTGAAAAATTTCCAGAAAGATAAATTAAGCGTTGATGATATTCCGTTTGGAAAAGTAGATATTGCACTGATTGAGGACTATGCCTATTATTTAAAAGTTGATTTGAAAATGGCGGCGAGGTCTGTACATTCGTTTATGGCTTTGGCGCTTCGGGTTTATTCCCGCAATGCGGACAGGTTCAGGTACTGTGCAGTCAGGCACGATTAATTTGATGTGAAAATATAGCGCATTTGGTAGTTTATTTATGTTTTTACGGGTGAAAACTTGTGAAATATTAAAACTTGTTGTATTTTTGCAGCCGAAAGATTAAAAAATTAATTTAGAAGAGTTATGGATTTTATAAGAAAACAAATTGATCAAAGAATCGACTTACTGCAAGCAATAGATAATAAAGTCGACTTAAAAGTTCATTACCAATCAAGGTTTGAATATGTATTGGTTTACCTATTGGCATATTTATGGAATAAAAATGTGTCAAAATTAGAAGATACAACAAAAGAGCAAGTTTTTCAGGAAATAATTAAACCTTCAATTGGTTCTATTGTAAAATTATGCAGAATACTTGATGTTGATAAAGAGGTTTTAAAAGATAGCAAATTAAGTAAATCCATAGAAAAATATCCAAAACTAAGGAACGACTATTTAGGGCATGGCTATTCCTTTGAAGATTCAAGCGACTTAATTTCTAATCTAAAGGAGTTATACGATAATGTCCTTACTGCAAATTTATCAGCATTATCAGCAAATGTTGATTTGATATATGTACTTACTTTTGACGACCATCTTTATAAGGGTATCAATTATAAGTGCGATGGTTCTACAACCCCATGGAGTTGTCCAAAAGATATTTCAGATTTTGAGATTAAAAACTTATATGGCTCCATAGGTATCAATTCCTATTTTCGCCTTTCGCCTTTCATTGAAATTGTTAACTATGGAAAAGAAATTTATTTTTTCAATGGCATTGAAGAAAAACTACTGGGGAAAGTTAAATATAACAGATTGTTAGAAACCGGAGTTATTAATAGGGAGTGGAAAGAGCTTGCAGAGATGAATATTGTTGAGGATGGAATAAAAATAAAAACGAGTAATGGGACAATTCTAAATGTTTATGAAAATAACTTTAAGAAATACATAAATGTTCTTGAAATTAAGAAAAAAATTACCGATTTTCTCTTAAAAGATAAATCCTCTGTTTGTGCTACCTTATGGGGGCATGGAGGTGTAGGAAAAACAGCAACTATTCAAAGTATTTGCGAAGATTTAGCAAATGGAGAGAGAAAACAATTTGATTATATTGTTTTTCTTTCAGCAAAAGATAGAAAATATAATTATCACACTGGAAATATTGAAGAAATAAAAGATTGCATTTCTTCCTTTGATGAGTTAATTAGTGGAATAAATAAAGTGATATTTAATTTCGATAATTATGATACTCAACATATTGCTGATTACAAAGGTGTCATGTTATTAGTTATCGATGATTTTGAAACATTCTCAACAGAAGAAAAAACAAAAATTGAAAGTTTTATTTCACTTTTGAATCCCAATTTTCATAAGATTATTATTACAACAAGGGCTGCAAATATTAGAATAGGTAAAGAATTTCAAACTAATGAACTTTCACAAGAAGAAACAAAAAAGTTTTTGCTTGAAGTTATTGAAAATGAGAATTTTGGTAGTGAAGAAATTATACGACGAGAATTAGAAAATAAAGAAAATCTTCAAAAAATATATGAAATTACTAATGGACGTCCATTATTTATTTTTCAATTTGCTTATGTAATTGGACAAAAAGGATTTAACGATGCAATAAAGTTCAAAATCAAAGAAGGAGATTCCGCAATTAATTTTTTGTATGGACGTATATACGATTATTTATCTCCAAAAGCTAAAGATTTATTTGTAGTGTTAAGTTTATTAGTTAATAATGATGATTTGGTAAATGTAATAGAAAAAGCGCAATACATATTAAACTTAGAACAAGAGTCTGAAACATTCAAATCTATTGTTGATGAACTGATAAAACTCAGAATAATAAAATTTGCTGATGCGGATAATCGTTTTTTTGAAATTTATTCAAAGGAAATATTCCAAATGATGTCGGAATATTTTCAAAAAAGAGACCATATATTTAAAGGAAATTGTGTAAGTCGAAGAGACCAAATAAATAAAGACAAGAATTTAGATATAGAACACTCTTTATTACTTTCGGCAAATACAAACCGTGTGGCAAAAAATGAAATTGAGGTTATTGATAATTACAAGCAAATAATTAATCGAGCAACAAGTTCATTAGAGGTAAAACTTGCGGCTATTTTAAATTTAGCGGCATATCTCGTTGTTGATAGAGGAAAAAAAGAAGATGCACTTAAATACCTTGATGATTATAGCCATTATTTTGACAAAAATGCAAAAAAAGGCAGTTCTGAAAGGAAACAATATGCTACTTTTACAAAAATGTGGGCTTCGTATTATTGGGCAAATGGAACAAAACAGCAAAAGGAGAAAGCTATTGACATTTTATTTGAATATGCTAAATTTGGATTTGATTATAACAATGATACTGATTTAGAATTGTCGGGGATTTTGCTTCAATATAATTCTATTTCCGTAATTTCCGATTGGTTGGATTTAAAAGAGAAAAGTAAATATGATGAAATATCTGATAACGAATTTCGTAGAATAAGAGATAAACAAAAACAAAAATGTAAAGATATTCACGACAAACAAGGTGTATTTTTATTCAACAATGTATCTCAAAAGAAACTAACGGATATGGTTGGTGGAGCAAGACAAAATATCATCGCTGGACTATATGCATATATAGAAGTCTTAATGAGATTACAAAAATTTGATGAAATACTACAAATATGCCAATATATATATTATTGTGCACCGAGTAACTTTCATAAACAATTCAAAAGGAAAGAAGAAAAAATCAAACAGATAACTCGTAAAAATTCTACGTCTTATTATCAAGGTAAAAATAAAAATATTACTCTATCCGATTCTGTTTCAGATTTTGGAGAGAGATTGCAACAAGCACTCAATAAAAAATAATTTATTTCTATCATAGTGAGGACGTAAAATATGACACTTCGCGAATCATTCAACACATACACTCTAACAAGCGGACAAAGCGCCCTGCTTAACGAGTTGGAACTTTTTCTCAACGATAAAAGTTCTAACTGTTTTTTGTTGAAAGGATATGCCGGAACAGGGAAAACTTTTCTTATGAAAGGATTGGCTGATTATTTCAAATCAACAGAACATCCTTTCATTCTGGCTGCACCAACAGGTCGGGCGGCAAAAGTAATTTATAGAAGGACAAAATCAAAGGCATATACCATTCATAAAACTATTTATTCAAACGACGATATTCAAGAATATAGGACAACGGATTTGGATGGAAGCGAAACCTTCAAATTCTATTACAGTCTTAAAAATAATACTGACAATGCAAACACTGTCTATATTGTTGATGAAGCGTCTATGGTATCCGACACCTATTCGGAAGGGGAATTTTTTAGATTTGGTTCCGGATTCTTATTGACCGATTTCTTGAAATACATCAATTTCGATAATAATGAACATAATAAAAAACTGATATTTATAGGGGATAATGCACAGCTACCTCCTGTAAACATGAATTTTTCCCCTGCTTTGAACGAGCGTTATTTAACAGATAAATATCATATCCGTGTTAGAAGTTTCGAGCTGACAGAAGTAGTAAGACAACAAAAAGACAGTGGAATACTCCAAAATGCTACCAAAATACGGGATGCGATTAAAGAAAATGTTTTTAATCAAATCAACGTCAAAACTGATTATGCAGATACAAAACATGTCGAACATGCTGGTTTATTGGCAACATATTTGCAAGCATGCCATAATCAAATTGATGAAGATACAATCATAATTGCACATTCTAATTCATCGGTGAAAGAATATAATGATTTTGTTCGCAATCATTTTTTTCCAAACCAAGCAACTGTTACCACAAACGACAGATTGATATTAGTCCATAACAATTATAACTATGAAATAGAACTATTGAATGGCGATTTTGGAAAGGTTGTTGAAGTAAATGCAAAGAATGAAACAAGGACAATTACACTGAAAAAGAAACTAAATAATGGTAAAGTTAAGGAACTCAATGTGCTAATAACATTTAGAGAAGTCACGGTTGAATTTACGGATGTAGAAGATAGAATATTCCGAATACCTTGTAAGATTATTGAAAATCTATTATACTCAAAAGAACGAGATTTGAGTTCAGATGAGTTAAAAGCTTTATATATTGATTTCAAAATTCGCAATTCCAATCTCAAACCGGGAACGAAAGCATTTAAAGATGCGTTACGGTCCGACAAATATTTCAATGCACTTCGTGTCAAATTTGGATATGCCATAACTTGCCATAAGGCGCAAGGTGGGGAATGGAAGCAGACGTTTGTTAATTGTAAAGCCTCAATGGGTTATTTTAATGCCTCTTATTATCGTTGGCTTTATACGGCATTGACGAGAGCAAAAGAGATTTTATATACGCTTGATGAACCTCACTTTGGCATAGAAAGCACAATAAAACCACCTAAAACAGAAAACATGGTTACAAGGGCAGATTTAATTGTACTAAAATCTGAATTATTAGAATCGGCTCAATCTTTTAATTTCTCAGAAAACCAAGAGCATCTGAAAAATATTTGTTATGTGATTTCAGATTTGATTAAAGATGAAGGGATTGTCATAGAAAGTATTGTTCATTATCAATTTTGCGAAGATTATGTTTTCAGCAAAGGGGAAGAGAACATCTTGTTTAAAATTTACTATAATAGTAAATTTCTGATTAGTAATATTCAGAAGCCTGTTGCTAATAATGATTGGATTGAATTATTATATTCTAAATTACAAATCATAGTAGGCAAAACAATTGTGAGTGATAAAGGGAGTGATGTGCAAATTCAAAAAGAATTTGAGTTTTCTGAAAAATTCTTGCAAGATTTTCATAGCCATGTTATTTCAAAAGTGCAATCGGAAAATATCCTTGTAGAAGATATTATACAAAATCAATGGATGCAAAAATATATTTTTAAACAAGGGAGTTTTATTGCAGAAATTGATTTTTACTATAATGGGAAAAAGCAATTTAGCAGAATTGTTCCGCTGCCACAAAAAAGTACTTCCAAAGAATTATTAAACAAAATTGTTGAATGTATTGGAATAATAAAATAAATAGCGAATTGAGAAAGGTAATATCCGGTAAGTTGAAATTGAAAGATTATGAAAAAGATACTTTACATGGCAAGTATTTACCCGTAAAAACTTGCCATGTAATTTAAAAATGACATATATATGCTTGACATAATTAAAAACAAAATAGAAAAATTAGCGCCCGGATACGTATTTACCGCCGATGAATTTGATGTTACGGTAAAAAGTCCGACGAACGTCAGCAGAATCCTCAATGGTTTTGTTGAAGAAGGCATTTTGCGCAAGTTGTCGAAAGGACGTTTCTATAAACCGGTAATCGGTAAATTCGGTGAATTACCTCCCGATGATTATGAAGTAGTGAAAGATTTGCTCGTCGAAAGAGGCAAATTGATTGGCTATATTACCGGTTATACGGCTTTCAATGAGTTGGGATTAACTACGCAAGTGCCTTTTGCTTTGCAAATAGGAACTTACGATGAGAAAAAAGCAATCAAAAGAGGCGCATACCGGATTGGCTTTATCAAACAAAGAAATACGATTATAAAAGACAATATTCCGTTGCTGAAACTACTTGATTGTTTGCGTTTTTTCAAAATTATTCCCGATGTAATGCCCGATGTTGCTTGCAGGCGATTGCTTTATTTGTTATCGCAATTGGATGATAATCAAAGAAATAAATTGAAAAAATTAGCGCTCAAATACACTCCTCAAACGATTGCTCTTTTGGGCGCCATGCTTGAAGCGCTTAATCCGCAAGAGGATACAATCGCTCTTTTCAAAATACTCAATCCGATGACGACTTATAAACTCGGAATATCAAATACAATATTGTCTAATCAAAAAAAATGGAATATCCGATGAAACTACATCAACATACTCAGGATTTTATCGAACTCGTCAAATTGACTGCAAATCATTTCAATATCGCTACCGGATTTATTGAAAAGGATTATTGGATTACATTGATTTTGTGTAGATTATCACAATCTACCAATAGTAAAAATGTCGTTTTCAAAGGTGGAACTTCGCTCTCAAAAGGTTACCGGCTTGTCAATCGTTTTTCGGAAGATATTGATTTGGCTATGATTAACGAAAACTTAAGTGGAAATGCGTTGAAGACAAAAATTCGCACTATTGAGAAAGAAATCACAGCGGAATTGACCGAAATTGTTGAGCCATATCTTACAAGTAAAGGTTCTATGTATCGTAAATCTTTATTTTCTTATCCGTCAATTATTACGGATATAGCCAATACTCCTAAACGAATTATTGTTGAAATCAATGCCTTTGCTAATCCATATCCTTTTGTACAACAAGGAATTACTTCTTTTATTACTGAATATCTTAAAGTTACAAATCAAGAGGAAGCGATTGAACAATATCAATTACAGCCTTTTTCATTAAACATTTTGGACAAACGCCGGACAATAGTTGAGAAGTTGGTGTCGCTTATTCGCTTTTCATTTTCTGAAGACACATCTAAGGCAATTGCTTCTAAGATTCGTCACTTTTATGATTTATATTATTTAGCAACTGATGCAGAATGTGCGCAATACATTCAGTCCGATGATTTTCAAAAAGATTTATCCGAATTGGTTACTCATGACCAATTGACATTTGACGAGCCAACAGGTTGGCAAACAAAAAGTATTTCAGAATCGCCCTTGGTAACAAACTTTCCTGCAATTTGGGAAAACGTGCGTTTTGTTTATCAGAATGAGTTGACCACATTGGCGTTTTCGGAAATTCCCAATGACAAATTGGTATTGAAAATTTTTATGAACATAATGCAGCATATAAAACTGTGCCAGAGGTAATTTAGCTTGATGCTATTTGAACATTATAAAAATTAGTTTTACCTTTGTAGCAAGTTATTTGAAACAATGGCAAAACGCAGCAAGCGAGAGAACTTCACTCGTTTCCAAATCGTTACCCATTTATGCTTTTCTTTTGAGCAGAAAATTGTTTTTTAGGGGGTTGAAAGAAATTTTTTTGTAAATTTGCAGACAATTAAACAATAGCTATTAATCATTATGCATTATGCCGGAAAAAATTATCATTCTTGATTTCGGTTCTCAGACCACCCAGTTGATTGCCCGCCGTTTACGGGAATTGAACGAATATTGCGAAATTGTTCCTTATAACAAGTTTCCCACAAGCGACGAACAGATTGTCGGCGTGATTCTCTCCGGGAGTCCGTTTTCGGTGAATGACCCGGAAGCCTTTCAACCGGATTTGTCGGCCATTCGCGGAAAATATCCTGTCCTCGGTATTTGTTACGGAGCACAATACCTCGCGTATGCTTCCGGCGGGAAAGTAGAAAAAGGCGATTCGAGGGAGTATGGACGGGCGATGCTTTCGCCTGTCGTTCCGGACGATTTATTAATGAAAAATATCGGAAAAAATTCACAAGTCTGGATGTCTCATGGGGATACGATTACTGTCATCCCGGATAATTTCACGATTGTCGCCGGGACGGAAGATGTGAAAGCCGCCGCTTATCGCATCGAAGGGGAAAAAACCTGGGGCGTACAGTTCCATCCGGAAGTCTTTCATACTGAAATAGGAATGACGATTTTGGATAATTTCCTGACTATCTGCGGAGCCAAAAGAGACTGGACGCCGGCTTCTTTTATTGAGACCACTGTCGGAAAGTTGAAAGTGCAATTGGGCGACGACAAAGTAATACTGGCGCTTTCGGGCGGCGTGGATTCGTCGGTCAGCGCGGTACTTCTGCACAAGGCCATCGGAAAAAACCTGACCTGTATCTTTGTCGACAACGGTCTGCTCCGGAAAAATGAATTTGAAAAAGTGATTGCCGATTACCAACACTTGGGGTTGAATGTAATCGGAATCGACGCCAAAGAACATTTTTACAAGGAATTGAAAGGCGTAAGCGACCCGGAGCAAAAGCGCAAAATAATCGGAAAAGGGTTTATTACTGTTTTCGACCGGGAAGCCCAAAAACGCAAAGACATCAAATGGTTGGCGCAAGGCACTATTTATCCGGATATTATCGAATCGTTGTCTATCACCGGAACCACCATCAAATCGCATCATAATGTGGGTGGCCTTCCGGAAAAGATGAACCTGAAATTGGTCGAACCCTTGCGTTTACTGTTCAAGGACGAAGTTCGGAAAGTGGGACGGGAATTAGGTATGAATGCGCATTTAATCAAGCGCCACCCTTTCCCGGGACCGGGCTTAGGCGTTCGTATTCTGGGAGATATAACACCGGAAAAGGTACGGATTCTTCAGGATGCCGATGCTATTTTCATCTCCGGATTGCGTGAGTGGAATCTTTATGATGCGGTGTGGCAGGCAGGCGTAATCCTGTTACCCGTTCAGTCGGTCGGTGTTATGGGTGATGAGCGGACTTACGAAAATGCCGTTGCATTGCGTGCGGTTACCTCTACCGATGCCATGACCGCCGATTGGGCGCATTTGCCGTATGAATTTCTGTCCAAAATTTCCAATGAAATAATCAATAAGGTGCGCGGTGTAAACCGGGTTGTTTACGACATCAGTTCCAAACCGCCGGCGACGATTGAATGGGAGTGAGACTAATAAGGTAAAAGGTAAAAATTAAGAACGAATGGTTTATGATAAAAAAATAGTCGTTTACTATTGTTTATTCCTCTTTATGTGTACTTTTTCCTGCAAGCAGGAAATGGCTTATTACGAAAC
The DNA here is from genome assembly GCA_031289145.1 of Dysgonamonadaceae bacterium. Taxonomy (GTDB): domain Bacteria; phylum Bacteroidota; class Bacteroidia; order Bacteroidales; family Azobacteroidaceae; genus Azobacteroides. The sequence goes on from JAITQA010000123.1 coordinate 43,800, forward strand.
TGCAGGTGAAGCGTTTGCAACAAGTTTTCATATAAAATACAAATATGCAAAGCCCTTGGTAGAGGAAATTCACTCCGGCTTGAAAACAATCGACTTATCGCTCAATCCATTCAATCGGGAATCCATTATCTACAAGGTCAATAACAATGAACCCGTGGAAATAGACGAAGCCTTTATCACCGTCTTCAACAAAGCACATGAGGTGTCTGTGATTTCCGGCGGCAGGTACGATATCAGTTGTGCGCCTTTGGTCAATTTATGGGGATTCGGTTTCAGTAAAATGGAGGCCGTCAATCAGGCGATAATCGACAGTTTGAAGCAATTTGTCGGTTATGAAAAAGTTCGTTTGGAAGGGAAAAAACTGATAAAAGAAGACCCGCGCATCCAACTGAATGCTTCTTCCATTGCCAAGGGTTATGCCTGTGATATAATTGCCGAAATATTTGACTCTCTATCTATTACCGATTATATGATAGAAATTGGCGGAGAGGTGCACGCCAAAGGTAAAAATTCCAAAGGGCGCTGCTGGCAGATAGAAATCACCAAACCTGTAGACGATGCAAGCGGACAGGAAAAAGAACGGATGGACGTAGTAGAATTGTGCGACAAATCAATGGCGACTTCCGGGAATTACCGTAATTATTACCTCAAAGACGGGAAAAAAATTGCACACACCATCAACCCGCTCACCGGTTATCCGGCCGAAAGCAATATCCTGAGCGCCTCGGTTCTTTATACGGACTGCATGACGGCAGACGCTTTTGCTACCACTTTCATGACGATGGACTTAGAAACAGCTGTCTCCGTCGCAGAACAGATTCCCGGATTGGATTACCTTTTTATCTACGCAGACTCCGAAGGGAATCTGCGTGAAAAAAGGTCGCTGAATATGGATATCACACTAAGTCAGTCTGCACACCAATGAGATGAACAGGCTCAGCCTTTTGCCGCTATCTCGTATATAGTCCGGGCATCGCGCATATCCAATTTGCGGAAAGCGCCGAATTGGTCGCCGGAATTGATTTTCAAAGTCGCTATCAGTTTATCTATATCGGCCGATTTGGCGCCTAATTGTTCGAAATTAACAGGTAAACCAAGGGATGAAAAGAAATCTTTCAGCGCTTTTATACCTTTCAAAGCCGTATCTTTTTTAGCATCAGCCGGTTCGACGCCCCAAACCCTCGTAGCAAACTGCACAAACCGGTCAATACCGGAAGTATATACGTACTGCATCCAAGCCGGAAACATCACCGACAGACCGGCGCCATGAGGCACATCGTACAAGGCGCTTAATTCGTGTTCCAATCCGTGAGTCGCCCAGTCTTCTTCCCGTCCCACACCGCAAAGGCCGTTATGGGCAACCGTTCCCGCCCACATGATATTGGCGCGGGCGTCATAGTTGTCCGGTTCTCGGAGTACGACAGGCGCTTCCTTTATGATAGCCAGCAAAATGGCTTCGCATAAGCGGTCGGTTAGTTCTACGGCAGGCGTTTGCGAAAAATAACGTTCCATCACATGCGCCATCATGTCGGCGATACCGTTAGCGGTCTGGTTAGCCGGTAAGGTAAATGTCAGCGACGGGTCCAGAATAGAAAATACCGGTCGGAGTTGTGAACTGCCGGCGCCTCGTTTCAAGCCGCCCTTGGTTTTTGTGATGACCATGCTGTCGGAACCTTCGCTACCGGCTGCAGGAATAGTCAGAACTGTAGCTACCGGCAAAGCCTTGTTGATAGTAACGGTTCTGTCGAAGAAATTCCAGAAATCGCCTGCGTAAGGAACACCTGCCGCAATGGCTTTCGCAGAATCAATGACACTCCCCCCTCCTACCGCCAGGATAAAATTTACATTTTCGTTCCGGCAAAGGTCAATTCCTTTATATACTAAGGTATCAAGCGGATTGGGTTGAACGCCGCCCAATTTCACATATTCTATAAAATCGTTCTGGAGGCATTTTTCAATATCGGCCAACAAGCCGCTCTTAACAGCCGATTGTCCGCCATAATGAACCAGCACTTTTGTTCCGCCCCATTTTTTTATCAATTGTCCCACTCTGTTTACCGTGTTTCTCCCGAAAATAAATTCGGTCGGGCTCCAAAATTTGAAATTGTTCATATTTACATGTAATAAAATTTAACTTAAAATTAATTGCCAAAACTCCACATCAATTAAGCGGTTGAATTTCAGACCCGATTCCCTGAAATTTCCGACCAAACGGAAACCCAAGCGCTCGTGCAATTTCCGGCTGGCTTCGTTGGGCAAGGATATAACGCCTATCAGGGAATGGATATTGATTTCTTTGGATTTTGTTATCAGTTCCCGGTACAAAACCGGACCTATCCCCTTGCCTGTGGCATGTATATCTAAATAAATACTCGTTTCCAGGGAAATATCGTAGGCCGAACGCGAACGCCAATTATCTATATAGGCATAAGCCAACAACCGACCATCCTCTTCATACACAATATACGGGAAATGTTTTTCCCGAACATGCTGTATCCTTCGTTCAATTTCCCCGGCATCAATTTCCGTTTCTTCGAACGTGATAATCGTATTGTTGATATAATAGTTGTATATCTCCGCAATGCGCGGGGCATCGGAAAGTGAAACATTCCGTATCATTCTTATCAATAACTTTTTGCTGCTTTTTGTACAACTTCGTCGATTACCTTTATCAGGTCGATGGAAAAAGCATGGGGCATACCGGGACTTTCGATTAATCCTTTGTCCAAACAGTCCATCACCTCGGCAGCTTCGTAGTTGTAGCCGTTGCCGGTCATTTCTACCGGAATTTCCGTTTCCGTTCCATCGTTCTTCCGAAGCGAAAGTTTGGTCGGGATATGAAACATGGAGTGCAATTTCAGGCAGCCTTCTTCTCCATACAAACGGGCTTCATTATCCAAAACCATTTCGAAGGAAGACGTCAACACGCTGATTTCTTTTTCTTTGTGTTTGAAAACAATGGCAGTAGTCCAATCCGTACCGGTCGGGGCAGGCACAGAAGTTACCGAGATACTTTCGGGTTTACCGAACAGGTACATGGCGGTGAAAATCGGATAAATACCAATATCAGGGACGGAACCGCCGCCCAATTCCGGGTCATAAACCCTTTTGAATGGGTCAAAAGGAGAAACGAAGCCAAAATTGCACTGTAGCAATAAGGGTTGCCGGATGACGCCACTTTCAGCCTGCGCCTTGAATTGCGTCATGCTGGGGATAAAACGGCTCCACAAGGCCTCCATCAGGAAACATTTTTTTTCGCGTGCTTTGTCTACCATCTGCAACACCTGCGATAAGTCTGAAGCAAAAGGTTTTTCGCATAAAACGGCTTTCCCGGCTTCCAAGCTCAACATGGTATGTTCAAAATGCAAATTATTGGTTGTTGCAATATAAACCACATCCAAATCAGGGTCGGCCAACATCTCTGCATACGACCCGAAAGCTTTCTGAAACCCATGCTCTTTTTTGAATACTTCTGCTTTTTCCAAAGAACGCGCTGCTACTGCATAACACGTTGCATTCGGTAGAATTTTCAGGCCTTCCACAAATGAATGCGCTATTCTACCTAAACCGATAATGCCCCATTTATAAGTCTTTTTCATGACAAAAATAGTTTAAATAATTTAAATATAGTAATCCGTCGAATCAACCAATCCTGAGCGAAGTGCGTACTTGGTCGCTTCATGAATACTGTTTACTTCTAATTTTCGAAAAATATTTTTCTTGTGCGTCGTAATCGTATGTACACTTGAAAATCTTTCTTCCGCAATTTCTTTCACCGATTTCCCCAACGCAATCAGTTTTAAAATCTCTTTTTCAGCCAATGTAAGCGTTTCTGTTTCCCTGTTTTCTTTCGACAATGTCACAAACTGCGTCACCCTCGGACAAATGTATTTTTCCCGAAAGCGTGCCATCACAAGCGCTCGCTTGATTTCTTCCGCCGTCGAATTTTTCAAAAGAATGCTGAACGATTTCTCCAGCATCATCCTTTTCAGAAATGTAAAACTCAGTTCGTCCGAAAACAAGAGCCAATGAACTTCTGAAAATCGGGATGCGACAACAAGCAAATCTTCTATATGTGCGAAATCGAACAAGGTATAATCCAGTACCACTGTTGCGTCCGCGTAGCCCGATATAAGATTAATCAGCGCTTTTTTATCTTTTGCCTCAAATTGTTGACCGGTAAAACCGGCCTCTTTTAACAGATGACGAATCCCTGCCTTTGTTATTTCCTGGTTATCAGCCAATATGTATATCGATGATTCCAAAATTCCGGGTAGTTTTATTTATTCCTGCAAATGTACGAAAAATCCTTGAATACCGCTATTGAAATAGTAAATTTTAAAGAAAAAAAATTAATGGCCAAGCAGCGATTATTAGATTGTCATTGGGATGCAAAAGAAGAGTGGAAGATGCCTCCGTTCCACTAACGAACAATCGAATATATAGAAAAAAAATCGTACTTTTGCAAAAACAGAAGATGAAAAATGAAGACGATTCATAAAATAATTAATGGCGACAGTCGGCAAATGAGTGAGATAGAAGACAAATCCGTTCATTTGATTATCACTTCGCCACCTTATTGGCAGCTGAAAGATTACGGGTCTGACAATCAAATCGGGTTTAATGACAGTTCGAAAGCTATATCAACAACCTGAATTTGGTTTGGTCGGAATGTAACCGTGTTCTGCACAACGGTTGCAGGCTATGCATCAATATCGGCGACCAGTTTGCGCGTTCCGTTTATTATGGTCGTTACAAGGTTATTCCGATTCATTCCGAAATTATCCGGTTTTACGAGGCAATCGGACTTGACTTTATAGTGCGTTTTAATGGAAAATATGTGATTGGCAAGGCAAAATTCCTTACTCTTACCGAAACATACAAAAATTTTACGATTTTAAATGCTTTTGCATTGAGAAATTATTTGTATCAAATTTTTAAAATAGAATATTATGAACGAAAAAAACATTTATTTAAAAAATTTAAGGCAGAATGAATATCTGGCTTTTTACCGTTATTTTCATTGGGAAAATGATGGTTATTCCTCGCCAGAAGTGTACAATTA
>JAITQA010000134.1 GCA_031289145.1 Dysgonamonadaceae bacterium
GTTTGGATCAAGGAAAGAGCCAATCCGAACGGTGGCGCTTTGGCGCTGGGGCATCCCATTGGGGCGTCGGGCAGTCGTATTGTTGTTTCCCTGATTCATGAAATGAAACGTTCCGGAAAGAAGACCGGATTGGCTTCGTTGTGTATCGGTGGCGGCATGGGGACGGCTATGATATTTTCAAGTGGGAGGGATGAATAAAAATTACATTCATTTTACAAATTTATGAAATAAATAGCGTCAAACTTATAATTTACAGGAAATAATTTACGACAATAATGAAATTATTATTACCTTTGGCGCTCAAATCCTAAAAAAATCAAATACATGAAACGCTTCCGTTTATTAGCCTTCATTGCCGTACTGATTACAACGATCGGATGCGGCGCTTTTGCCCAGTCAGAAATCAGAGTCGAAAAGATCAAAGCTTCACCCTTAATACCGGTTTTTACGCCGGTACTAATCGACAGTACCAATGTCGAAAAAAAGGCTTTCGAACAAAAAGAATTATTGAAAACCATCGTCAATTTTGAAGAATCTTTCCGCAACAAAGTGGTTTTAATTGCCGATACCGCAGGTGTTTTTGCGATGTCTTCCGTGACCGATACAAGCCTGTCCTCACGCAACAAAGCCATTCAGTTGTTGTCGTTCAATATTGACGCCGACAGGTATTGCCAGGCAAATTTGTCCGTTACATCAACGGATATGTTGGAAATTTACGTGAATAATAAATTAGAAAAAACCAAAGAAACAAAAGAGGACAGTTTATCCAAAGCGAAAATCATCACAGTTGATCTTACGCTGGAACCTCGCCAATACAAAATATTTATAAAACGGCTAACCGGAGCGAAAAACACCGATGAACCGGTATTGAAAATTTCAGTTAGCCCGTCCAAAAAAGATTCTTTGGCTCAGCTGACCGTTTCAACAGACGCTCTGCGAAAAACAACCATTCATGATATGCTGGAAGGCAGTCGTTTGTCGAGTAATTCCAACATCTCTTCCAGTGGAAACTACTTTCTGTCCGGCATCATCAACACTTTTCCGGGCGGCAAAGGAAACACATCAATAGATCTACGGGAAACCCAGACCAATAAAATCATTTATCGGTTTCCTTCCGACGTGAATCCACGCTGGGTTTATGGGAAAGACCAGTTGGCATATTCCAAAACAGGCGTTAGCAACAAGGATATCTATCTGTTGGACCTTGCTACTGCAGAAGAAAAAAAGATGGCCGAAAATATCAAATTCGATTCCTACCATTTCTCACCGGATAGCCGGTTTTTAATCATTCTGGTGCGGGAAGAAATTCCGGCAGACAAAGGAGACCTGAAACGTGTGTTGTCTCCCGCAGACCGCGCCGGGTCTTACCGCGGACGCAATTCGGTTTACCTGTACGATCTTGAGACACAAACCGAACAACGCATTACTTTCGGGCGAACCAATACATTCATCAACGACATCAGGTTCGACAGCAAAAAAGCGCTGTTTGCCGTATCCGAAGAAAACATCACCGAAAGGCCATTCAGCAAAAGAACTTTGTATGAACTTGATTTGATTACGTTGGCAGTCGATACGCTCTTTTCCGATCCGTTTATCAATGACGCACAATACTCGCCCGACGGCACGCAATTGTTGATCAGAGGAAGCGGGGAGGCATTCAGCGGCATCGGACTGAATATCAAAGCCGGACAAATTTCGAATACGTATGATTATCAATCATTTATCGTAGATTTGAAAACCAAGGACGTCCGACCGATTACCAAAGATTTTGATCCGAGTATTACCGACGCATATTGGTCTATCTACGACAAACAGATTTATTTCACCGCCCAGGACAAAGACAGGGTACAGATATATGTGTATAATACCCAAACCGGCACGTTCAAAAAGCTCAATCTCGCGGAAGATATGATACGCGGGTTCAATCCGGCAGATAAAACCCCGGTTGCCATTTATCAGGGAGAAGGTCCGAGCAACGGATACCGCATGTACCGCTACGACTTGAAAACAGCCAAATCTACGCTCTTAGCCGACCCGTTAAAAAAACAAGTGGATGAATTGGCTTTGAGTCAGGTAACCGACTGGAATTTCACCGCTGCGGACGGAACAAGCATTGAGGGCCGGTATTACTTGCCTTATGGATTTGATCCTGCGAAAAAATACCCCTTGATCGTTTATTACTATGGCGGAACATCTCCGACATCGCGGACATTTGAATCATCGTATCCGCTACAGGTCTATGCCGCCCTGGGATATGTGGTATACACCTTGCAGCCATCCGGTACCGTAGGTTTCGGACAGGAATTTGCCGCCCGGCACGTCAATGCCTGGGGAGAAAAAACCGCTGAAGAAATCATATTGGGTACACAACTGTTCTGCAAGGAACACGATTTTGTCGACAGCCGGAAAATCGGTTGTATCGGAGCCTCTTACGGCGGATTCATGACGCAGTTCCTGCAAACCAAAACGGATATTTTTGCAGCAGCCGTATCTCACGCCGGAATCAGCAACATCACCAGTTACTGGGGCGAAGGCTACTGGGGATATTCATACAGCGGCGCAGCCAGCGCCAACAGTTACCCATGGAACAATCCGCAGTTGTACACCCAACAAAGCCCTTTGTTCCACGCCGATAAAATCCAAACGCCCTTGTTATTGCTGCATGGTACGGTTGATACGAATGTTCCCATTGGGGAAAGCATCCAAATGTTCAATGCTTTGAGAATACTGGGAAAAACCGTTGAATTTATTACCGTTGACGGGGAAAACCATGGAATCTCCGTTTACCAGAAACGGATCGACTGGAACAAAACCATTTATGCCTGGTTTGCCAAATGGCTGAAAGACCAGCCCGAATGGTGGAACGCATTGTACCCGGAAAAATAATTTATAAATACATATTATGCAAAAAACGATTGCAAAACTGTTATTCTCTGTCATGCTGATTTTAACATATCATGCTGTGCAGGCACAAATTAGCGAAGGAGGGACACCACCCGGATTTGCATACAAAAAATCAACGGTGCAGTACGCATTGAGGAGCCAACAAAGCCCAAACTATGTCGTACCCATTGATTTTGATGTTAACCAATTGAGAAAAGAAGATGCGGAACGTGAAGCCTTGGACGAACTCACCCCGCTGAATGCAGTGAAGATTATCCCTGTTGATATCACGATGCAAAACAGCGGAGAATGGTCGGTATTATCCAATGGACAACATATTTGGCAATTGACCATTGAAGCTCCGAAAGCCATCGCAACGATGTTGTATTACGATGAATTTTCCATTCCGAAAGGCGGTAAATTATTTATATACAACCGGGACAAATCACAAGTACTCGGTGCATACACATCGATAACCAACCCCTCAGGCGGTAAATTTGCAACAGAACTCGTTGCCGGAGATGTGATTACTTTGGAATATGCAGCGCCTGTTTTTCCGAATACAGCAGCTATGCCGCCCCAAATCCGGATAGAGGGAGTGGGTTACGGCTATAACCATATCAAAATATATTCTGTTGAAACAACAGAGTCTTATGGAGACGCATTATCTTGTAATGTAAACGTACATTGCAGTCCGGAAGGGGATAACTGGGTAAAACAAACCTCCGGTGTTATACGTCTGCTTATACGAAATACGACCGGATCGGGTTCATGGTGTTCCGGAGCGATTGTGACGAACGTGCGCGAAGATTTCACCCCTTACCTGCTGACGGCTTTCCATTGTATTGATGAAACAGACGCATCGGCAATGAATCAAAGTATGGTCTATTACCATTACGAATTTGAAACCTGTGAAAACGGAAATTCCGAACCGGTAGCCAAGACGATGGTAGGCGCCCAGATAAAAGCGTTCAATCCCATTGAGGGCGGATCGGACGGAGCGCTGTTGCGACTAAACAATGAGATTCCGGAGGATTATAATGTATACTTCAATGGTTGGGATGCTTCCGAAACACCGGCTACAAGCGGTGTTGGCATCCATCATCCCCGGGGCGACGTGAAAAAAATATCAACCTACGAAACCACCCTTACCAGTACAACCTGGAGCGGTGGCGCACAGAATGCACATTGGCGTGTTTCTGCTTACAAACAAACACCGAACGGATTCGGTATTTTGGAAAGCGGTTCATCGGGATCGCCCATGTTTAATCAAAATGGACTGATTGTGGGAACTTTAACCGGTGGAACCACGATTTCGAATTGTGATAATGCTTCCAGTAGACGCAGTTCATACGGGAAATTGTCATACCATTGGGATCAAGGTACCAATAATCCGGATGAATGGGTGAAGACATATCTTGATCCGGATAATACCGGTACAAAAGTAATGAACGGTTCTTACATCAAGACAACCGGTTTGTACAAGGTAACTTTCGATATAAAAGACGAACAAGGAAATCCGGTAGCAGGTGCGACGGTGACTTTAAAAGACAGGCGTAATCCGGAAGGGGATTACGTATTTCTCAATGTTGCAGCGCCCCGTACTTACGATTACGCAATAATGAAGGCGGGTTATAGAATTGTATCCGGCTATTTGGTCGTAAAAGACGGAGATATAAACGAACCCATAACGCTTTCTAGCGTGAATATTACCGGGGGAGGGTCGGAATCTGATCCTTTCCTAATTTCGAACCGAACGGATTTGCTGCTGATAGACAACTACCTCGGAAAAAACGGCAGAGAACTCCATTTCCGGCTGACGCAGGATGTAGACCTTGAAAATATCCCTTGGACGCCAATAGGCATCGTTTCCAATGCCTTTCACGGCATATTGCATGGAGACGAACATCAGATTAAAAACCTGACCATTCAGGGCGACTATATTAATGCCGGATTATTCGGCGTGCTGGGTGAAGGCGCTTGTATTGAAAATTTGCACATCAACGGAGGGAATATAGCAGGAAGCACAATGGTAGGTTCTATTGCCGGCCAGGCCAGGTGTGATGTTCTCCCGGATGCTTCAGACAGCATTGTTATTCGCAATTGCAGCAACAATGCGTCTGTTTTCTCAAGCAGCAGTAGCGCTAATACCGGCGGTATTATCGGGCAGGCATACAATAACAGCTCAAATACGGCAAAAATAATTATTGCTTCCGTCTCCAACAGCGGTAACGTAACCGGAACTGGATCTACCGGTGGAATTGTAGGATATATCTATAACGGAGGTGCGGATTCCATCTGTATCATCAATAGTTACAGCAAGGCATCAATACAAGCTGTCAATGCCGGCACTAACAGTTACATAGGCGGATTGGTAGGATATGCCCATTCCGATAAGGATAAAGCAACCATATTCATCAACAAGTGTTATGCAGCCGGAACGATAGAAAGCGACCCCGAAAAAATAACAAATATCAGGGTAGGCGGATTAGTGGGAAGACTGTCTTCTACTGTTGGGCAAGTAACCATCACGCAATCCATTGCCGCTGCCAGGAGCATAAAGGGCGGAACCGGTTACAGATACAGGATTCTGGGAACATATATTGTCGGAAGTAATTACACATTAAGCAATTACGCCTTTGCCGATATGTTGGTAAACGGTCAGACCGTGTCCAGCTCCAGCACAACCGGCTCTAATGGCTCTAACATACTGAACGGCCTTACGCTTCATATTGAGCAACTGTACCTCCGGTCAACTTACCAAGACCCAAGTCTGTCCTGGGATTTTTCCGACACTTGGACCAACAGGAATAGTGAAAGTTATCCCTATTTTCGCTTCCAGAGCGCACCGGTAACCGTAACTAATCTATCAACATTGAATGTCACGCTCAATACTTTAGCCGTATCCGATAAGATTATGGTTTACAAAGGTATTGGCAAAGATTACCTGACTGTATTGGGTGATACGGAAAATGGTATTCCGGCGGGAGACAGCCGTTTTCTGCTGTCGAACGTGACGATATCGGATGCCCTTTCTTTCGTCAATCACGAATCGGGCAAGTCGCCGTCTTATCCGGTGTATGCAGCTGTCACATCTTTGGGAACGCCCTCGGTGCGCTTTACCGTAATTGATGATACGCACAAAAGACCTGTCGCCGACGCGGTGATAACGCTTAGTGACAAAACCAATCCGGTCGGCGATTACCTGTTTGCGGATGTTAACAACGGCAATTACAATTATTCGGTTACAAAACAAGGCTATGCTACCGCCACCGGAACCGTGGCGGTGAACAATGCCAATATAAGCGAAGCGGTTGAACTGTCGGTATCTACCGGTATTCTACATGTTTCAGCGGCAACTTTAGCCGTCAAACTGTATCCGAATCCGGTAAACGACAAGTTGTATGTAAGCGTTGACGGGAGCCTGTCTCCGGTTCGCGTGGAAATTTATGCCGTTACAGGGAAACGTTTGTTGACACAAACCACCTCTACGTCACAGTTCAGCATCGACCTTTCACGGTATCAGGAAGGCGTGTTATTAGTGAAAGTGTCGAATGCAAACGGTTCTGTTTCGAGGACAATTGTAAAACAAACGAAGCAATAGACGAAACTATTTATCTAACAGCAAACTTGTCAGGATGAACGGGCCGGTAGCTTTCGGGTCGTTCTCCCTGACAGGTTCGGAGATATAATACATGTAACTGCCGCTCCTGTTGTCTTTACCTCCCAATCCGGCCACAGAGCAACAGTGGGTAACGTTGATTGTGCCGTCGGGATTATCCGTGATAAACTGTTTGACAAATTGGTCGTAGGCTATTTCCCCTTTTTCTAAGTAACTATTGTCTAAATAGCCTTTTTGCGCTCCCTTTACCCACATATAAATGAACATGATGGAACCGGTCGACTCCAAATAGTTCCCTTCCGCATCCGGCTTATCGGTTACCTGGTACCACATGCCGCTTACCGGGTCTCTGTATTTTTCTAATGAAGCGGCCAAATCGTTCAGTATCTTGATGATATCCGAACGTTTCGGATGATTTTCCGGCAGAAAATCCAAGACGTCTACCAAAGCCATAGCGTACCAACCGATACTTCTCGACCAGAAATTAGGCGATAAACCGGTTTCGGGATTCGCCCAAATCTGTTGCTTCATCTCGTCCCAGCCATGATAGTACAAACCGGTTTCGGGGCTGTACGTTTTTTCAGCAATCAGCGTGATTTGGTGCGCCACATCGTCAAACAGGTCAGGTTCGTCGAAAGTTTGCGCATACTCTGCCAAAAAAGGAGAAGCCATATAAATTCCGTCCAACCACATTTGATGCGGATAAATCTGTTTATGCCAAAAACCGCCTTCTGAAGTTCTCGGATGCGTAAGCATTTGTCCTCTCAGTAAATCCAGCGCATTCTTGTACTTTTCATCGTGAGTCTCCCTGTACAAAGGAAACAGGATACGTCCCGGATTGACATGGTCGATGTTATAATTCTCCGGCCGATACGTCAATATCTCGCGTCCCTCATCTAAAAACATGGTATCGGGATAGGAGGCAACATAATCGTAATATTGTTTGTCGCCGGTTTTATCATAAATTTTCTGAATAGCCAGTAAGACCAATCCGTGACAATAATTCCATTTCGGCTCTTTCGAAAAATCAAGCATCCATGAGGCAGGATTCCGGCTGATTTCCGAATCCGCCATGCGGATATAATTCTTCGGCGTCGGCTTCGTGTTGTTGCATCCACAGCATACTAAAGCCGGTAAAATCAGTAATAATAAATATTTTCGCATAAGACTTTATAAAATCGTTACTTTTAAAGGTTCTTTTTTCGCTTGACTGAATTGTGTCAAAGCTTTCAGCCAATCCGCTTCCGTCGATATTTTCCATCTGCTTGATATGCCGCCGAAATAGTAAGTAAATACATCACCAATCTTGTAATCACTCAAAACAACATATTGCTTATTTTCCACAAACGGCTCGGAAGCTGCTTCCGGCACATAAATACCGAGATAGGTCTGTCCCTGCGGAACGCCTTTGTTCGTAACGGTATTGAAAGTATAAGTCAAGGTTTTATTTTCTTTGTCATAGAACGTGTTTACACTGTCGCCATGCATAAAAATGCCTGTACCCAATTGAATGGCCTGTTCAAGCCCGCGGTAACTAACCTCTCCTTTATTCAGGATACTTCCGGCATCGGTAGTGATGGTAAATATTTCTTCATAATAGATATCTCCCACACGGATAGTGTCGTATATCAATTTGAAAACCGAACGCAAAGGGCCGGATTCGAGTATTTCGTAACGGTCGAAGGCGTCTCCAATCCACAATTTGTTGGTATAAAGCGCATTACCTCCAGCTCCTAATGTGTGTTTGACATCATAGCTGTCAAATCCGCCGAGTCCATTGTCTTCATGATAGGAGAGATTCTGCAAACGTCCGGCATAAATACTGTCCATTACCGGTTCGTCCTTGTATTTCATCCAGATATCCACGCCGTTGCTCGGGTCTTCTATTTTTTCCAAGGCAGATCCATACATACGAAAAGCCGCAATATCATTTTCCCAGGCAAAATCGTCGCTCCTTTCCGGAACAAAACGCGCCTGTGTCCTGACAGCAACAGGGCTTGGCGTACCTTTCTGCAAAGAATATGTTGCGGATGATTTAGCCGGTATATCCGCCTGAAAAATTAACCGGTCGCCATTTGCCGACAACTGATAAGCGACTTCTTTCCCATTTCCATCTTTCAGGATATAGGATTCAAGATTAAAATCAGCCGCCAATCCGGCTGTTTCCACTTCAATTATTTCACCTTTACGGTCAAAATCCAAAGAATTTGACACCTCAATTTTTACAGATTTTGCCGAACATGAAACCAGCAAAATACCAAGAAACAACACTAAATTTTTCATTCTCATATAATTTTAAATTTTTAGTTCTTAACTTTTAGTTTTTAATTCACAAAGTAACCCCGGTTTTAAAGATAGCAATTTCCCTGTAATCTTTCTTTTCATTATTTACGAGTTCTCCGCTTGCCACCCGTACAACATAGTTGATGAAACGTTCTTTCGCCTCGTTCATGGATTCATTTTCAATCATCGTACCGGCATTGAAATCAATCCAGCCGGGTTTTCTCCGGTATAAGTCCGTATTGGTTGAAATTTTCACCGTCGGCACAAATGTTCCGAAAGGAGTTCCACGTCCTGTGGTGAACAAGACAATATTGCATCCTGCTGATGCTAATGCAGTTGAAGCGACCAAATCGTTTCCGGGAGCGCTCAAGAGGTTCAATCCCTGGGTTTGGATACGGTCGCCATACATCAAAACATCTTTCACCGGCGATTTTCCGCATTTCTGTGTACATCCCAGCGATTTTTCCTCCAATGTAGAAATTCCGCCCGCCTTGTTTCCCGGAGAAGGGTTTTCATAGACAGGCTGTCCGCTACGCATGAAATATTCTTTGAAATCGTTGATTAGAAGAACTGTTTTGTCAAATATTTCCTTGTTGATACAACGGCTCATCAGAATCGTTTCCGCCCCGAACATCTCCGGGACTTCCGTCAGCACGACGCTTCCGCCTTGGGCAACTAAGAAATCGGAAAATTCACCCAACAAGGGATTGGCCGTAATACCCGAAAAGCCATCCGACCCTCCGCATTTCAGGCCGATTTTCAGTTTGGAAACAGGAAATTCTTCCCGTGTGTCTTTTGAAACGGTTTCATAAATATCTCGCAACAGTTGCATCCCCGTTTCATACTCATCCTCCGTTTTTTGCGTTTCAATGAATTTGATGCGGGATGCATCGTATTCGCCGAGGAGTTTGCGAAACTCGCTAATCTGGTTGTTTTCGCAACCCAATCCGACAAGTAAAACGCCTCCTGCATTGGGATGCAAGACCATGTCTCTCAGTATTTTTCTTGTGTTTTCATGGTCGTCTCCCAATTGCGAACAGCCGTAATTGTGCGGGAAGGCTACAATGGCGTCAACGCCCTTGTTTTGAGTCTCTTTGCGTAAATTTTCCGCAAGCGTTTTCACTGTTCCGTTCACACACCCGACAGTGGGAATAATCCATATTTCGTTGCGCACGCCTACACCTCCGTCCCGTCTCCGGTAGCCTTTGAAAGTCAAGTCTGATTGCGGGACCTCTACTGAAACGTTTTGCGGAAGATACACATAATCCAGCATGCCCGACAAGTTTGTGCGGATGCTCTTTTCATTGACCCAATCACCCTGGGAAATAGCTTGCAAGGCGTGTCCGATGGGGTAACCGTATTTAACCAGATGCGTTTTCTCCGGAATATCCGACAAGGCGAATTTATGGCCGGCCGGTACATCAGACAATAAAGTAATCGCCTTTCCTTCCACAATCAGTTGCTCGCCCTTGTACAAATCGGTCAAAGCAACAGCAACATTATCAGCCGGGTTTATTTTTAAAAATTGCATAATTCTTTCACCACTTCTTTCATTCCCGTTTCCTGTATCGACCGCAAGTATCCGGTGAGTTTTTCCGTTAAACCGGCAATTTCATTCAAGTCTTCTCCCCAGATAAATTCCGCAGCCAAAACACCTTGCGTTACTTTATCCACATCATTTGATTGCCAAAGTTCGGACAGTAAGTCCAAAATAGCTTTGTCATCGTTCGGCGTAATTTCATCGTTTCCGCGTTTGCCTCCTTTGTAGTAAGTAATGATTCCCGCCAGTCCGAGCAGCAAGCCCGACGGCAGTCGGCCGGTGCGCTTCAGATATGTTTTCAGGCCGGGCAGGTCCCGGGTTTTGTACTTCGGAAATGAATTCAACATGATACTGGTAACAAAATGCTTTACGAAAGGGTTCCGAAAACGATCAAGAACATCGCCTGCATATTGTTTCAATTCGCTTTCCGGCAAATCCAAAGTCGGAAGCAGTTCATCGTACATCACCCGGAGAACAAATTTTCCAATAATTTCGTCATCCACACATTCACGCACGGTATCCAAGCCAGACAAATAACCCACCGGCGACAAAACTGTGTGCGGGCCGTTCAACAAAGTCACTTTTCGTTCGTGATACGGTTTTTCGTCAGGGACAAACAAAACGTTCAATCCGGCTTTTCCGGCAGGAAATTCTGCGGCTACGGATTCAGGGGCTTCTATTACCCAGAGATGGAAAATTTCGCCTTTTACAACCAAGCGGTCGTTGACGCCTATTTTTTCTGTAATCTCCCGGATAGAATCTTTGGGATAGCCGGGAACAATGCGGTCGACCAAAGTGCAATACACTCCGCAAGCCGTATCGAACCAACTGCGGAACGCTTCTCCTAATTGCCACAAATCGATGTACCGGTGAATACATTTTTTCAATTCTGTGCCATTGTGGAATATCAGTTCACAGGGAAAAATAAGCCAACCCTTATCGGCAGCGCCGGAGAAAAACCGGTAACGGTGATAGAGCAATTGCGTTAGTTTGCCGGGGTAAGAACGAGTGGGTTTATCGTCTAAACGACAGGTCTCGTCGTAAGCGATTCCGGCTTCAGTCGTGTTGGAAATAACAAAACGCATATCCGGATTTTCGGCTAATTTCAGGTATTCGTCAAATTGAGTATAGGGATTGAGGCCCCGTGTGATTACGTCAATTAAATCAATGCTGTCCACCGTTTTACCTCCGTCTATTCCCTGTAGATTTACATGATATAAACCATCCTGTTCATTCAGCAGGTCGACCATTCCGACCGGAAGTGGTTGTACAACGACTACACCTGCATTAAAATCCGTTTTTTGGTTTGTTTTATATACAATCCAATCTACGAAAGCGCGTAAAAAATTACCTTCTCCGAATTGGATAATCCGTTCGGGATAGCATTTTACATTTTCAACTGTTTTTCTGTTCAAATTTTCCATTTTATTCTTTAAAGTCAATATAGTAATCAATATTATCTTTTATCAGGAGGTCGACCGGCACATAGTTGACTCTTGTCACCTCTTGTTTGAAAATCAATTTCCGGCACATATCTCTGAGTGAACAATACACCTGTTTATCAGGACGTTGAGCTATCAAAAAAGAGATTACGCCTTGCTTCAGATACCTCACATTTTTTTCCAACAAGTCATACCCCAGCAGCCGGACGTCAGTACGGTGCAAATTTTCCAGGTACATAGCCAAGCGGTACACTTTTGAATTAAAGGTAATAGCGGCTTTAACCGATTTGTTCTTGGAAAAAGCGTCTTGAAGCAAGCTGAAATTAGCTTTTTCGTCATCATCGGCCAACCATACTTCAACTAATTTTAATTTCCCTTCCAAGCCGCGTTTTTTGATATATTCTATAAAGCCCCTGTTCCGGTTGACGGTCTGATTTGATAAAACATTTTTTTTACGCTGGGTTAGGACAACTAAAATTTCCGCATCTTCAGGCAAACCGTCAAGCAAAAGTTTGGCCGCTATATAGCCGCTCTGAAAAGAGTTTTGCCCGTAATAAGTCAGAAAATCCGTATCTTCAACCATGGAGTCAAAAAATGAGAACGGGATATTCTGCGCTATCAGTTTCGATACAAAGGCCAAGGTTTCCGTGCGGAAAAAAGGCGCTAAAATCACGCCGTCCGGAAGTTGAGAGAATACACTTTCTGCGGTCACCGCAAAGGAAGATGCATCCAGCTGGTCGAAATATTTTTTTTCGATAGATACGTTATAATCCGTAAAACTCCGGACTGCCTCATCAAAACTAAGGTCTGCCGTTTCCCAATAATCGCCCGGCTGATATTTGGGAATGATACACACAAAACGATAATGTTTTCTGGATGCCAAGGAACGGGCAAATAAATTCGGCGAATAATCCAGGTCTTTTATTGCCTTTTGAACGGCTTCCCTGCTTTTTATTGATACTTCTCCCCTATTGTGAATTACTCGGTCGACGGTACCTTTCGACACCCCCGCTAATAATGCGATGTCTTTTATTCCGATTCTACCTTGTTTATTCTCTTCGTTCATAGCACAAACCGATATATTTTTATTTCTCCGTGCACGTGCACGGAGAAATTTTCTACAAAATTACGATTAATTTTATAATTGCAAAATTTTTTGTGAGAAAATTTTATAAAAAAACAAATTTATTCTACTTTGTTTTGACAGTTAAAAAAATATTACTACTTTTGTAATTAATAAGGTAATTTAATTGTTTTTATAAAAAAAACGGTGTTGAAATTTTCCGCGCAATTCAGATTATACAGAAAGTTCCGTTACAGAAAAGGATACGGGGTACATTCCCCGTTTACCTATAACCTGATTACCAAAGTCATAGAAGAAAAAACACCCTATTATGTTTTCAATGATATAGAAAATTTTAGAAAAAAACTGTTATCTGCTGAAAATCAGCTATATAAAATAACAGCAAGTGAAACCCAACATCAAAATTATGGGGCTTTGCTGTTTCGTTTGGTGAATTTTTTCAAGTGCAAAAACGTTTTACAAATCGGAGGTTCTACAGGTGTGATGAGTTTATACTTGGCTTTGCCTTTGCGAAATATCTGTGACTGTTACGTTTTGGAAGAAAGAAGTGGTTTATTGAATGCCCTTGCCGATTATGTAAATGAAAATCACTTGCAAAATCTTCACTTGATAAGGGGTGATTATACTGAAAATTTATTAAAATTGAAAGAAAAAATAGCTGCATTCGACTTGATCTTTGTCAACTTATCCGGAGAGCCGGATAAAATGCAGCATATTATATATGAGGTCGGCAAACTTGTTAATAAAAACACCTTGCTGATAGTAGACGGTATTACCCGCAGTCCGGAGATGAAAGAATTGTGGAAAAAGATAGTCAATCATTCCAAAACGCGGCTTACCATTGACTTATTGGCTTTGGGAATTGCCTTTTTCGATGAAAAATTACAGAAGAAACATTATAAAAATTACTTTAATTATGGCAAAAAGCAAAATTTACACAAAAAAAGGCGACGGAGGATTCACTTCGTTGGCAGGTGGGAAAAGAGTGCAAAAAAGCAGTAAACGCATCGAAGCTTATGGGACGATTGATGAATTGAATGCCTTTATCGCTTGCCTGTTGGAAGAAATAGATAATCGGGAAGACCGTGCATTTTTGCTTTGTATCCAATCCAATTTATTCGCTTTGGGTAGCTATCTTGCTTCGGAAACAGGCGTTTGCACGATTCCGGAAACAGAAATAGACAAAATAGAAACAGAAATTGATCGGTTTGATACGGTGGTTCCGCCACTCCATTATTTTATCCTTCCGGGCGGATGCAAAAGCAATGCCTTGGCGCATGTTTGCCGAACAATCTGCCGACGAGCGGAAAGATGTATTTCCAAATTGCATAAATCAAATAAAATAAATGAAAATGTACTAAAATATATTAACAGATTATCGGATTATTTCTTTCTTTTGGCAAGGAAACAAAGTTTCATTCATAATATTGAAGAAATAATATGGGAGAATACTTGTAAATAAAAGATTTTTTTTTACTTTTGCGGAAAAATTAGAGTACCCATATCTAAACATGTTAAAAGAAAGAATATGTATTGGACATTAGAATTGGCATCAAAATTAGAAGACGCACCATGGCCGGCCAGTAAAGACGAGTTGATAGATTTTGCCTTACGTTCGGGGGCTCCTCAGGAAGTGATTGAAAATCTACAGGATATGGAAGATGAAGGCGAAATCTACGAATGTATAGAAGACATCTGGCCGGACTATCCTACGAAAGAAGATTTCTTTTTTAACGAGGATGAATATTAATGACTGTAGAAACTTTTGACCAAGTTTAGGTGAATACAATATTTAGACTGAATTTCAGTTTTTAAAAAGAAGCGTCACCTGTTCAAAATGTTTGTATGAATAAACAGTTACCGGTCATTTTGTTTTTATTTTTGCTCTTTTTTTCCTGTAAGTCGGCGAAGCTAAGCGATGCCTTGGAAAAAGAAGAGCGAGGGGAGTATTATGAGGCCGCTCAGATTTACCGGAAAGTATACACTAAGACTTCGTCTAAAAAAACGTATTTACGGGGAAATATAGCTTTCCGTATGGCGGAATGTTACCGCGAGACCGGTAATACACAGCGGGCTTTGAGCGCTTATACCAACGCGATCCGGTATAATTATGCCGACAGTTCCGCTCTTTTCCACTCTGCCCGGATGATGCACAAATTGGGTAGATACGCCGATGCCGTCAAGCAATACAATATTTTTTTAGAAATTGTTCCCGATCATACACTTTCACGGAATGGTATAACCGGTTGCGATTCGGCGCTCGTATGGAAAAAAAATCCTACCATTTACATTGTCAAAAAGATGGACAAATTCAATTCCAGAGACGGAGAATTTTCCCCTATCCTTTCAGGTGGAGAAAACGACCAGGTTATTTTCAGTTCCTCACGAAAAGAAGCTTTGGGCGATTCGAAAAATGCGATTACAGGACTGAAAAACAATGATTTCTTTTTGGTAGAGCAAGATGAAAACGGACAATGGCTAAAACCGAAAGTGATAGGCGGCGAAATAAATACGGAATATGACGAAGGAGCAGGCACTCTGTCACAAGACGGTACTGCCTTGTACTACACGTATTGTTCGGAAGAAGAGGAATATCCACGAACGGCAGAGATTTACAAATCATCGCGTTCCGGTGCAGAATGGAGCGCCGGAGAAAGACAACGTATCTTCAGGGATACCCTGAGTATGGCTGCTCATCCTTCGGTAGGCGCAGACGGTTATCTGTATTTCGTTTCGGATGTCAAGGGCGGATATGGCGGAAAAGACATCTGGCGGATTAAAACAGAAGAAATAGGCGCTTCTTTTCCGGAAAACCTCGGATCAAGTATAAACACTCCCGGCGATGAGATGTTTCCGTTTATGCGGGAAGATACCGTTCTTTATTTTTCTTCAGACGGGCATCCGGGAATGGGCGGTTTGGATCTATTCAAGGCAAAAGCAAGCAAAAACGGAGAATGGCGTATCGAAAATATGCAATCGCCCGTCAACAGTATGGCTGATGATTTCGGAATCACATTTGAGGGCATAAACGAAAAAGGGTTTTTTAGCAGTAACCGTAATGATGCGCGGGGGATCGACCATATTTATTCTTTCGAACGTCCGGGCATTTACGTCCAGATTGAAGGTTGGGTATTGGACAGAGAAGAGGAAATCATCGACAATGCTTCCGTCAGAATAGTAGGGAAAGACGGTAGCAACCGGAAATTTATTGTCCGGAAGGACGGGACTTATTTTGCCGATATTGTTTCAGGAATGGAATATGTAATGCTTGGAAGCGCTCCCGGCTACCTGAACCAAAAACAAACGCTGACGGTGCCCGACGAAGAGAAAAACGAAACCTTTTATGTCGATTTCTTTTTGCCTTCCATCTCCAAACCGGTATTGATAGAAAATATTTTTTATAATTTTGACCAGGCGACATTGCGCCCCGACTCAAAAGAAGCGCTTGACGGCCTCATTGCCATGCTGGAAGACAATCCGAATGTAACGATTGAATTAGCTGCCCATGCCGACCGAAAAGGATCGGATATTTATAACGAAAATTTATCACAAAGACGAGCGCAATCGGTTGTAGATTATCTGATTGCAGGTGGAATAGAAAAAGAACGGCTGACCCCCGTCGGATACGGTAAATCGGCGCCCAAAGAGGTTACGAAAAACATAACGAAGCAACACGAATTTCTGCCGGAAGGGCAGCTACTGAATCCGGAATTTATCGAAACACTAAGTCCCGATAAACAGGAAATCGCAGACCAAATCAACCGGAGAACGGAATTCAAAGTACTACGAACAAATTACCGACTGTTTTGAATGAAAACCACAGGTTGAAAGGGTGCATTTAAGCGGGACGAAAAATCACATTTTCACATATATTAAGACTTTTATGTATTCGAATTGTGATAATTCTTTATTTTTATTGCTGTTATTATATAAATTATTATTATTTTTGCACCTAAATATTGGAAAGTAACACAATGGATGTAACAATTGTTAATTTTAAATAATTCAAAATTTATTCAAAATTAGATTTTATAATTGTGCTCTTTTTATGATATTACAATTATTAAAGATAACTTTACTTTTTACAAACTTAATTACTATTTTGTTTTATGAAAACGCTTACAAAATTTTTTTTAGTAGTAATTGCGCTTAGTGTGTGTAGTATTCCGCTCTTTGCGCAGATTAGCGAAGGAGGTTTGCCTCCCAGTTTTCAATACGAGAAGAAAAGCTCATTAAGGGTATCTGCTTCCAATGAAGCACACATCATTCTCCCCATCAATTTCGATGTAAAGCAACTCATCGCCGAAGACAAGGAAGCGGAAGCTGCAGGAGAAGCTATCAATTGCGCTAAAATTATTCCTGTTGATCTGACAATGGAAAATAGCGGCGTATGGTCAACTTTGTCCAATGGGCAGGAGGTATGGCAATTGACGATTGAAGCGCCAAAAGCAATAGCTCTATTGCTCTATTACAGCGATTTTTACATTCCTGGTGGAGGTAAATTGTTTATTTACAACAAAGAAAAAAACCAGGTACTGGGGGCTTACAATCACACGACAAACGCTGCCGGACGTGGTTTTGCCACCGAATTTGTGGCCGGTGATGTGCTCACGTTGGAATATGTGGCGCCTGCCGGTGAAGCTTCCGGCAATTTGCCGCGTATCCGGATTGAAGGCGTTAGCTACGGATACAATCACCTGAATGTCTATTCACGCGAAAAAGAGGGAGAAGAAGCAGCAACCTATGCGTGTTATGTGAATGTAATCTGTAGCCCGGAGGGCGATGATTGGCAAAATGAAAGCAAAGGTGTGGTGCGGGCATTCTTCAGAAAGACGACTGGCAGTACCGGTATGTGCAGCGCCTCAATGATCAACAATACCAAAGGCGATTTTGCGCCTTATTTGCTGACGGCTTTCCACTGTGTCAGAGAGACAGATGCTGCGAGCTTAGACCAATCGGTCTTCTATTACAATTATGAATCAGCTTCTTGCAGTAGCAATACTGCTCCTGCTACTACCCAAACGATAACAGGCGCCCAAGCAAAAGTGAGTACCGGCGACGGTTATTCGGACGGCTCGCTGCTCCTGCTCAACAGCAATGTACCGGAAACCTACGGTCCCTATTTCAACGGATGGGATGTGACCGGAGAAATTGTTACGGGTACTATAGGCATACACCACCCCGGCGGAGATGTAAAGAAAATATCGTATTCGAAAGATGTTGATGTTTACTCTACCACATGGAGCGGTGATGTAGTGAGTGGTACGCATTGGCGTGTGCCCAGATATACGGAAACTCCGAATGGGAAGAGTATCGTGGAAGGCGGTTCGTCGGGTTCACCCTTGTTTAGTCAAAATGAACACCTGATTATCGGACATCTACATGGCGGTAATACTGTCGAAGATTGCGATAAGTTTACTACCAGAGCCAGTTCTTACGGCAAGCTCTGGTTTGACTGGGATCAAATGCCCAATCCGGATTTACACATGAAAACTTATCTTGACCCGGAAAATACCGGCACACTGAAACTGGCCGGTTCTGCCTATACCTCCACCGGCACCTATACGGTGACGTTCAGCGTGACTGACGAAGCTGATGATACACCCATTACAAATGCACGAATCACTTTTAATAATGTAACAAACGCAGCCGGAGATTACACTTTTACCGGTATTACCGGCCCCAGATTGTATCATTACACAGTATATAAAACAGGTTATACAGTGGCCACCGGAAGTTTTTCGGTATTAGACAATACAACTGAAACCGTAAGCTTGACTTCGCTCGGTTATGAAGGAGTCGGAACAGAAGAAGAACCATTCCTCATATCTAACAAAGAAGAATTGATGATGCTGCATGATTTCTTGGGAACAGGAAATAAAGATGTCTTCTTTCAACTCACGGCAGATATCAATATGAGCGGTAGCAATTGGGAACCCATCGGTACGTACGCTTCACCGTTTTGTGCCCATCTAAAAGGTAAAGGACACAAACTTACCAATCTGCAAATCACAGAAACGACGCCTGCTTCCGGAACAGCTTATTACGGTTTGTTCGGTGTTATCGGTTCCGGTGCGCATATTGATAGTCTCCATATTGTAAGCGGAAAAATTGAAATCGGCAGTGGAGCCGGGAGCGCTCATGCAGGCAGTATTGCAGGGAGTGTTAACGGGACAACTACAGATGCTATTGTGATCAGTTATTGCAGCAACAGTGTAAATATTACCAATAACGCCCAAGGTACCGCCAACTATACGGGTGGTATCATCGGTGGTGGCGCTACCGCTGCGTCTGCACTGACCATCTCTTACTGTGCAAATACCGGAGATATCTACGGAAGCGTAGCCAGAGCCGGAGGAATTATTGGAAATCTTGCTGTGACACACGCTTCAGGATCCTTGCTTATTTCAAACTGTTATAGCGATGCGGTTATTATTTCTACCCGTCCAAGCACCGAAGGACTTTTAGGTGGTATCATCGGATGCCCGTACCAGAATAACGCAACCTACGGCCCTTTAACAATCACCCAATGCTATGCTACAGGACGCTTGGAAACAAATATGGCAAACATCGCCGGTCGATTGGGTGGAATTAGCGGTAGGATATACGATAGCGTTTCAGCCGCTTACCCCATTACCATAAGCCAAAGTGTGGCAGCACAGGAGTCTCTAGACGGCAATGTCGCCTCTGCTACTGCGCATCGCATTTATCCCTCGCATACAACGAATGGAGTCACCAATTTATCAGACGTCTATGCCTACGTCAACATGTTGGTAAAAGGCGCTGTTGAAACAGGGGGATCAGCAACCAGCAGCCGGGGACTTGACAAAACCTTAGCCGAATTGAATGCCCAAGCAACTTACTCCGGTATCAACTGGGATTTTACCAACGCATGGGCTATCCGGGAAGACATTAGTTTCCCTTATTTCCAATACCAGAGCGCACCGGTAGGCATCACTTCCCTCTATGCCCTAAATACCACGCTTAATACCCTTACGGAATCAGGCAACATAGACGTGTATAAAGGAAATAAGAAAGTGTATCTGTCTACTTTGACCGTTACAGCAGCAGGAGATAATACTTATCTTCTATCGGAAGTAGCTGTGGGAGATACGCTCTTCTTTGTCAATACTGAACCCGGGAAAGCGCCTTCGTATCCTGTACAGGGCATTGTAACAAGTTTAGGAACGATCGCCGTAACTTTCGAGGTGGTGGATGTAGATGAAATTCCTATTACCGATGCTGTGGTTACATTGAATGGCGTAACGAACCCTTCAGGCAATTATGCTTTTACCGGACTTTCTGCCGGAACATATGCATATACCGTATCTAAAGCAGGATACATTACGCAGACAGGAAGTATAACCGTCAGCGACCGGAATATTACAAAAGAAATAGTCTTGGAATTGAAAACTACCTTCGATGTCACTTTTGTAATTAAAGATGTATCAAACACGCCAATTACCGATGCAGTAGTAACATTTAACGGCGTTACGAATCCGGTCGGCGATTATACGTTTACGAACAATCCTAACGGCACCTACTCCTATACAGTTACAAAAACAGGATATAAAACCGCTACCGGTAACGTCACCGTCAGTGGAGAAGATATTACCAAAAATGTAACCATGGAACTTACCTATATTGTCGCTTTCTCTGTCGTTGATATCTTTAACGAGCCTGTAAGCGATGCTGTAATAACATTAGACGGCGTCAATAACCCTTCCGGAAACTATTTGTTTGTCAATGTTGCGAACGGAACACATAGCTTTTCAGTCACAAGACCGGGCTACCTGACGGTTTATGGAAGCATAACGGTAAACAATGGTAATCAGACCAGAAACATTGTGCTACAGCCAACGGGTTATACACCAACCTATACGGTCACTTTTGTCGTTAGAAATATCTCTAACACAGCTATCGACAATGCGACAATATGGCTTAACGGCTCAAACAATATAGCGGGCGACTATGTATTTACAGGGCTTGGCAATGGTGATTACGAGTATGTAATAGGTAAAGGTGGCTATTTGGATTCATACGGTACGGTTACGGTAAACGGTAGTGATATTGTCCAGCATGTGATCCTGATAGCGAATTCGTATAATGTGATTTTTGCTGTAAAAGACGTGGATAATCATACAATAGATAATGCCGTAATAACTTTTAACGGTATTGCCAACATTCCCGGTGACTATGGATTTTACAACATTAACCCCGGTTCATACACATACAGTGTGGTTGCACCGGATTACAAAACCGTGACAGGGATATTGACCGTTGAAAGCAATAATGTCTCTGAACTGCTGGTTATGCAAAAGTCAACTTATAATGTGTCT
The DNA here is from genome assembly GCA_031289145.1 of Dysgonamonadaceae bacterium. GTDB lineage: Bacteria > Bacteroidota > Bacteroidia > Bacteroidales > Azobacteroidaceae > Azobacteroides. Next base: position 21,194 of record JAITQA010000134.1, read on the forward strand.
TTTACAGTGGTGGATGAACAAAACATTCCGATCAATGACGCCAGAATAATCTTCGGTACAACGATCAACCCTTCAGGTAATTATACTTTTAGTAATATTGCGAAAGGTGAATATGAATATACCATAATCAGGGAAGGTTATTACTCCGCAATGGGAAGTATAACCGTGACAAATGCAAATGTTTATGAAACCTGTTTTCTAAAATCACCCAAAACGGGTATTGATGCAATCGGCGGTAGCGTAATAGTCAACTTATATCCCAATCCGGCTTCGGATATATTGAATGTAAAAGTGAATGAAAGTTTGGTTCCGGTTAGCGTAGATATTCTGTCTATTTCCGGAGAGAGGTATTTTACACAGACTTACAATACAGCTTCATTTACACTTGATATTTCCAGATATCCAGCTGGTTTATTGTTGGTTAAAGTTTCTACCAAAGATAGCTCCATCGTGAAAACTATTGTAAAAAAAGCCAAATAGTTATTAGGTTTTGCCGGAAGTTATCTTTTCAGGAACTTCCGGCTCATTTTATGTAAAAAAACAGATGCTTGTCATACAAACGGCATCTGTTTTTTTGTAATTGTTTTTTTTATTTGCTCATTGAATGAAAATAATGATTACCTTTGTTCTATAGTCTTCATAAATTCACTAAGTTATTTATGGTAAAGAATAGGAATGACTGTAAGATTTTGGCGTTGTCAGTTGTTTTTTTATTGAAAACATCTTTAGCAATGGCACAAAATAATGGTGTGGTGCTGGATAGCAAAACGAATGAGGCTTTACCCGGAACCAATATATACTTTAAAAATCAAGTTGTAGCGATTACCGGAAAAGATGGTTTGTTTGGCATCAATCAAATCCCCAAACATACTCATAATGATACCTTGTATTTCTCTCACATTGCTTATGATTCATTACGGATTTCTTTTTCAGCATTAAAAGCGGCAAATTATGTGGTTTACCTGCAAGAAAAACAAAAACTACTGGATGAGGTGGAGGTTGTCGGCGTAAGGCCGGAATTGCAACTCTTTCTTCAGTATCATGAATTAGCCCCTTTACCGGTAGCTGTATACGCATTCGGCGCTTTGTTGACAGGCAATAAAATTTATGTTGTTGCAGGAGATTTTTCTTTTGAACAAAAAGCCACAGAATACAGTATGGCTTACGGATCTATAAAAACAAATGGAGGCCGTTCATGGTCAGGCTTTAGCGACAAAATGCAGGTATATGACATAGCCAATGATGAATGGATGGTGCATCCCTTGAAATTTGGGAAACGCGCCTATCATAACCTGCATTACAGTCACGACCGGATTTATGTATTGGGAGGCAAGCGATTGTCACGCTATGGCCGGACAGAATATTTGGAGGATAAAATGGAAGTGTACGATATAAAACGAGATACAATTTTTCTGGACAATAGCAATCCGCATCAGGCTATGAACTTTGCTTCCTGCCTGTATGGTGATAACCTGGTTGTGATGGGTGGTTCCATCAAAGAAACCTTGACCGGCAAAAAAACATATTCCGATAAAGTGCATTTGTTCGATTTGCAAAACGGTTATTGGTATGAATCAGGCCTTATGCCCCAAGCCAAAGAAACCAAAGGAACTTTGGTAAACGACGCCATTTATCTGATAGGCGGTTTTAACGGGGCGCCTTTAACAAGTATCGAAACCTATAATCCGACAACGGGAGAATGGCGGAAAGAAGGAGATTTACTTGAGGCCGTGGATCGTCCGGCCATCGCCGTAAATGAACAGTTGATTTATATTTTTGAAGACGAAAAAATACAGGTATATGACACCCAAACGCGAAGTTTAAAATTGTATGCTATTGATTTGAAATTATTCTATGCCGAACTGTTTTGTGCCGATGGAAAATTATATATTGTAGGCGGTTGCCGGAAAGAAGAATATTCCACATACCCTTCTCTCTATCTGTATACTATTGATTTGAGCGAATTTGACAAGACTGTTTGCGAAAAAAGAAATGCACCCCACCCTATAAATCCACACCCCTAAGTCCCCTAAAGGAGACTTTTAGCGCCTGAGAGCCAAAGTCCCCTTTAGGGGATTTAGGGGTGTATGAAAGGATTCAGGAGTGTACTATCACAACCCCGGAATTTGTTCCCGCCCAATGTATTCAAATTCGGCAGGAGCGGCTTCGCTCGTTCCCGACTTGACGCATTGGAGCGTGTGTTCGAAGTAACGTCTGTCAGCTGTGCTGAAGTAGTGTTGCACCCTGATTTTTAACATTTGGTCAACACCCGAAACCTGCGATTGCATGGTCGGATAAGTCAAAGCGGCAAAAATGGGCAAGGCTTCCTCAAGCCTTTGGTCGTAAAATGCATACAAAGCATCCGAGTTTCCTGCAAGCGCCTTGATTTCCGCATCGCCATTGACCAAACGAGTGGGGTCGTACATAATTTCAGCATAATAGGCATTGAAACCATAATAATGGTCTTCGTTGGAGTAGTAGTGATGTCCATTTTCGGTATAGGTGGAAGACCCGGCAGAGGCGGCTTCGCGCGGATACCATTTATCCGGATGTTCGTAGTGGATATAATCAATGAATTTTTGTACTTTAACGTCGCTTCTATCAATCAAGGTCAGTATGACGGTCGGGTCGAACAGCCAGCCGATATTACTGAATACAAACTGTTCCGTCTTATCCACAACGCCGGATACAAACGTCCATTGACCGGCAGTGAAAATGTAGTCGTCGGCATAATTGCTCGAAGATGTCCTGTAAACCACTGTCCTCGCGTTACCTTCCTGTGCGAACGGATATTTTTGCGACAGCAAGACCGGCAAATAATTCGGGGCGGTTGTTGTCGAAAGATTGCTCACACCCATCGCCGTATAATCATCCGGCTGAAGCACAACGATATTGGCGCTTGCCGCCACTTCTTTCCATGCGCTTCCGTCGAACTGGTAGGCGCCGTATTGTACGACCGAAGAAGCCACATTCATGGTGCTTTTTGTTTCCGCTATTTTCACATTATCAATCTGATAGGTGGTGGTAGCCACATTTCCTACGCCGTTTCCCGCATATTTGAAAGCTACATATACCTTTTTACCTGCATATTGTGCAAAATTCATGGTTCCGGCAGGTCGTAGCGTACCATACGCCGAAGCCGGTATTTCAGGTGTAGTCGGAATATCAAAATTAGCGGTGATATCCGTCCAGGTAGCAGTAGCGATACCGGCTTCGGTCCCGTTGAAATTTTCGGATACCCATACCGAGAAAAGGTCGCCTTTGTAATAACCGCCCGTAACGTCGAATGACAACTGAGGCGTGACTCCGGCAGTCAGGTCAATCTGACTTGTTATCAGCCAAATGATATTTTCTTCATTTGTGCCGTTGGACGAAAACTGAGCATATTGGTTTCCGTTGAAAATCCGGCATTGCCAGAACCTTGTGCCGGTAACATCCTTGTTAATCCATCCCGGAATGGTGACCGGAGCCGTAGAGCCGTTGGGCATTCCTTCGAAATCGGCAAAAAGATATTGAACTTCCGCTACCGAAACTTCCGGTTCGGCGGCAGAATAATTGTATTGCACAATTTTATAGTCCCCGTTAGCTGCTCCGGAAATGTTAGCTGCCAATACAGCCGGAATTTTTGTCTGAGGCGATTGGGTTGGCGTCAGCGCCATTACATAATCCACGTCGCTACCCCAGACCTGTTTGTAATCATTCGCATTCAAAACGTAGGATGCTTTTGACAAACTGTTTAGTTTATCCGAACGGGTTTCCGAATATTTATAGCTAATCTTTGCGTTAGAACCTTTGTTGAGTGCGGGAAAGGCTTTTGCTATTATTGCCGGAATATAATCGCCGGAAGCAGTAAATTCATTCAGTGTTTTGGTGGTATTTACACTTCTTGCCAAGGCAGAATCGGCTGCTGTGGTGGCTTTTGCCAAGGCTGCCGTACTGATGGTAGAATAATCGGCGGAGGTAAGCTCGTATTCGATGCTCTTTTTCACGACATCCAATCCGTTTTCGGCATTCTTATCATCAATGCTTTTATAGATGTCGCTAAGCGTTTCATCGTTACAGGCAAACAATGTAAGCATTGCCGCTATGAACAAGTATGATATTTTTTTATACATGATATTTTTATTTTTTAGTTGATGAATTAAAAATTAAAATTTTACTTTCAGACCGGCAGTCCAAGTTCTTCCGGAACCATAATATACCAATGAAGTAAGCGCATCGTGGTTGACGCCGTCCGTAGCGTCACTGATATATTCAGTGTTGAAAAGATTGTTCACATTCAGGTAAATAGCGGCATCCATGCTACTCAATTTGAATTTGTAGTTACATCCGAGGTCAACCGTGTAGAAATCCGGCATTTGCCATGAATCCACTTTGTCTTTGATGTTGGTTTTGTTTTCGGGTGTGAAATTGGCATAATTTTTACCGAAATAGTTGATATTGCCGCTTATCCGGAAGTCTTTGAACGGATTCCAGTTTGCCTCCAAGGCGGCTGTTATCTGTGCGGCGTTACCGACATGTACACCGCCCAAATAGGCGTTATAAGTACCCAGATTTACTTGGGTAGCTTCATCGTACAAGGTAAACTCCACATCATTCATCCAAATCCAATCGGCAACCGACGCCATTCCTTTCAGTTCAAGAGAGGGTAGCGGTTTATAGGCGGCTTCCAATTCAAGCCCGGTATGTTGGGCATTGATACCCGGAATATTGGCCGTGGTAGTGCCGATGGTACGTATCAATCCTTTATCTTTCCAAACTGTATAATAGCCATCGAAAGTTACTTCCCAATCCGCATCCCGGAATCCATAACCTGCTTCTGCCGTATATACTTTTTCACTTTTAGCCTCTTTGTTGACTACAACGGTGTAGTTGACAAATGAATTGTTGAAGAAAGGGGCGCGGGTAAAATAACCGCCGTTGAGAAATACGTTGTGATAATCAGCAAATTTGTAGTTTACGCCACCTTTTATACTGAAAGGGATGAAATTAACCCACTGTGATATTTGTTTGCCGTTTACCGCATCAACCTTTCCGGTTTCAGGGTCCAAAGGCGCTGCGCCATCGTTGTGCCAACGGTAAAAGTTAGCGGAAAAAGAGCCTGATAAAAATGCCGAAAATGCGTCTTTCAGGTATTCTGCCTGTGCAAACAAGCTGGTCCACAGCACTTCTCCGGTTTCGTCATAACCTATTTTATCTTCTACTTTCAGCGGAGTGTTGGCGGGACGACCATAGATACCATTGTCTATGAAATAAGCGCCGCCCAACAAATCGGTAATTTTATTATAATGGTATCCTTTGTAATAGCGACCGTCGAAGCCTCCGGTGAATTTTATTGCATCTGTAAGTTGGTTGCTGTAAGAACTCAACAAGCCGTACCAGTCGTGGGAATTCATAGCTGCGCCCAATATTGCCTTGGAGCCATTGGTAGAAGCGGCGTTTTCTTTGAGGACAGAGTCAAAATCAATCAAACCGTCGGGCGTACGCTTGGTATCGGCGTATGCTTTTCCGGTTGTGTTGTTCAACGATATCCAATTGCTGTTTTCACCGAATGCCCTTCCTCCGTAGCCATAGCTCATGGAAGCATAAACGGAGGTTGTCAATGCCGATTTATCGTTGATTGTCCAGAAGTGATTCAAAGACATTTGCGGTTTGTGATAGACATTGTATCCGTATGCAGAGCCGGTTTCTTTGCCATTGATATAGCCGTATCCCCAGTTCATGTTGCCGCCGTCAGGACTGTTTTTATAATCTTCTATCAGGTATCTTTGAGAGCGTTGGTTGTGCCATTGCGGAGCGCCGAAAGCGGTAAACGACAGGCGATGGTCGGCATTAATCACTTTTGAAATATTGGCAAAATAATTCCATGCTTCATATTGAGTGCCTTTCACGCCTCCGCGTGAGTCGGCTGTTTCTTTTCCGCCTAACAGCGTGATTGCCCAACCGTTATCCATTAAACCGGTGGATATGTTGACCATCAATTTTTGCATATTGTTGTTGCCCGTACCGTAATAAACGCTGCCTCCTTTTTGGGCGTCGGTATTTTTCGTAACAATGTTAATCGTTCCGCCTACCGATGATAAACCCAATTTGGAAGCGCCCAATCCGCGTTGTACCTGCATCAGTTGCGTAACATCGGACAGTCCGCTCCAGTTGGACCAGTATAATCGGCCGTTTTCCATATCATTCATCGGTATACCATTGATAAGCACGCCTACGTTTTCCGAATTGAACCCGCGCAAGGTGATACGGCTGTCGCCATAACCGCCGTTGTCTTTGGTGGCATAGACAGAGGGCGTCGATTTCAAAATTTCGGGAAACTCCTGATTACCTAATCTTTCTTCGATTTGCGTCATGGTAATATTTGAAACCGCGATCGGCACCAACCGGTCTTTCCGCACAATAGATGCGGAAATAAGCACCTCGTTGAGTGCGATGTCTTTTGTTTCCATCGAAATGACGCCTAAATCTTCTTTCCCTGTCGGAGGAATAGTCTTGTTTTCGTATCCGAGATACGTAAAAACCAGCGACGTTTTTGTCGGCGTATTAAGCGTAAAGTAGCCGTTCGCATCGGTTATTGCACCACCGGTCTTGTCCGGGGTAGCAACCGAAACGCCAACAAGCGGTTCACCTGTCCCGGCGTCTACCACTTGTCCTTTCAGCATGGTTTGGGCTATAGCTGTATTATAAACCAAAACCATCGTCATTACTAAAAAAGCAATTTTTTTGACTTGTTTCATCTTCATAAATTTGTTTTTGAATGTTATATTGAAAATTATTGATAGATATAATTTAATAAGGAAGCAAGATGTTCGGCTGCTTTTACCAAGCTATGCTCCCATAAATTTTTGTAACGATAAGTATATTCATAATACTTGTATACTTCGCCGGATGAAGCATACACTATCTGTGCGTTTGTGTAATTGTCCCATGCCCAATCAAGTATTGTGTTCAGGTATCCGTCAAACGGGCTATTTTGTATGTCATTTACCCGCATCAGGTGGATGGCGTATTCTGTGTAACTTAATTTTTGTGAATCTATCAGGTAGCTATCCCATAGACTGTGTAAATTGGTTGCAGTGCCAAACCAGGTGCAGGGTATACTATTTCCTCCACGGTCTGCTGCCTGTCCGAAATGTAGGGGACAGTGCATATCGCCTACCAAATGAATCAGCATTTTGAGCATGGCTGTATCGTTGGGCGCTCGTTTCAAGTAGTCTGTAAGCATAGCGACACGGTAAATATTTTGCCCGTCGGTCTGTTTTACGGCAATGGTATCGAAGGCAGCGCGTGTCAAACCGGAATCAAAATTGGTATAGTGCCAGGTCGCTGTGTAATTATATGCGCTATCGGAACGAACTTCATCTCCCCAGTTGGAAATCATAGCAATACTGGCGTTACCAATAATTGCTGTAATTCGCTCCCGGACATTTTCATCCAATAAATTTTCGCTGATTTCACCGACTATACGGTGCCCTAAAGTTCCCCATGCCGATGCGGCTGAGGGTAAAAAGAAAAACACTAACAAAGAAAAAACTGTCTGAAAACGATGGTGCTTCATTATGATAAAAAAGTTACATGATATACGCAATTATACAAATCCTAAACACTGAACAAAAGTAATAAATTTTCTCAATATTTTAATAGCAAATCAAAAAAAAATCTAATAGACTCCGGTGATGCAGGTATAGAGGTATGTTTTATCCATAAATTTTACTCCACTTCTACCGAACAGGAAAGCATGTTTCCCTCGCTATCAACTGCCGTGACGGAATGGACGCCCGGAGACAGAGTGACCGATAATTTGTGAAAATCGCTTGTAGAAGCGATATACGCATTGTCGATATGCCAAAAAACGACAGACGCCGGATTGCTGTGCGCCAGTTCGAAAGTGATTTCACCATAGCTGCCGTCCAACTGCTTGGTAGGGTGAATTTTTGTATTTCCCTGCGGATAAATAAATTGCATTGGTTGAAAACTGTCTTCCCCGCATCCGGGCTTGAAAGGCGGAAGGGATTTGTATTCCGGATGTTGCTGTTTGTAAAACCATGCCCAGGCGGGAGGAAGAACGAACCAATTTTTCCGGACTACACTTTCGGTTGCGATGCAGCTTTCGTAGACGCGCAGGCGTTCATCGGCTGTCAGGTTTACAGGGATATGATAGGTGCAAGGCGCTGTTCTCAAACCGTTCGGACAGATTAATACGGTGTCTGTTTCTTCGCAGAACCGGCCTTTCAGGTGACCGGACAAGCGGCAGATTTCCGCTTCGATAAATTCGCCGGACGGCGCTTCGAACCATCCGGACGCGGGCAGGAGTTCAAAAATATCGAACATCACAGGGCCGGCGGTTCTGGCGCCGGTCAGATTCGGTTTGCCTTCTCCTGAAGCGTTTCCCACCCAGACGCCCACGACGTATTGGGGTGTTACACCCACAGCCCAAGCATCACGGAAACCATAACTTGTACCTGTTTTCCATGCGATTTTTTGCATCGAAGGCAAGGATTTCCAATCAATCTGCTCCGGACGGTTTACCTCGGTAATCGCTTCGAGTACCTGCCAAACCGCTCCCCGTTGGAAAGTATATTTTTCTTTCTTTGTTTTTTCATCCCGGCGCAAGCTATAATACGCGTTTTCCAAGCCCGACAGCGTTCGCGCCATATTGGCGTAGGCATTGGCGATATCGCCTAATTGTGCCTCCGCTCCTCCCAGAATAAGCGATAAACCGTAATGGTCGGCCGGTTTGGGCAGGTTGGCAATCCGGTTCTGTTTCAGGAAATCGTAAAATTTCGGCACGCTGTATTTCCGAAGCAGGGAAACCAACGGAATATTCAGCGAACGACTTACCGCAACATCGGCAGGTACGGCGCCTTCGAACTGTAGATTGAAATTTTGTGGAGAAAACCCATTGATATTGACCGGAATATCGGGCAACAAGGTCTTGGAGAGAATTTCCCCTTCCTGCAAAGTGGCGCAATAAAGAAAAGGCTTCAGAATGCTCCCGGTACTTCGTTCCGACCGGATAATATCGACTTGGTTTCCCGACAGGTTGTCAGTGTACCGTACATTTCCGCAATAAGCGATGACCCGGTTTGTTTCCACTGCTATCACAATGGCGGCCATGTTGCGAATGTCGCTTTGAAGAAATTCCCGGTTCCATCGTTCCAGAACAGCTTCCGTGCGTAACTGTATGTCTCTGTCAATGCTCGATACCGTCTGTTTTCCTCTGTCGGTTTCGTAGAAATAATCGGATAGATGCGGGGCAATTTGCGGTAAGGGCATCGGTTCGCCGGGCAAATCTTCGCTGAGGGCCAAATCGAAAGTCGTCTCATCAAAGATTCCTTTGTCCTGCAATTTTTTCAACAAACGGTTTCTTTTTTCCAACAAAGATTTCCGGTTTTTAGAAAGATGCAACATAGCGGGCGCATTGGGCAATACAGCCAATGTAGCTGCTTCCGCCCAGGAAAGTTGGCTTGCCGGACAGCCGAAATACCGCCAGGCAGCTGCATCCAATCCCACGACATTTCCACCAAAAGGAGCATGAGAAGCATATAAAGCCAAGATTTTTTTCTTGGAATACCGAAATTCCAAACGGCTTGCCAGAATGGCTTCCATGCATTTTTCCCCAACAGTGCGGTTTTTATTTCTCGACAAACGAATCACCTGCATGGTGATGGTACTACCTCCGCTAACTACCTGTTTTTTCTTGATATTCTGAATAATAGCGCGTCCGATTGCGAAAGGGTTCACTCCGGGGTGATACCGGAAATACCGGTCTTCAAACAGGGTGAGGCAAATACCGAATTTCTCCGGAACCGTATCGCAAGGCGGGAAGCGCCATTGTTCATCAACGGCAATGCGGGCGCCCAGCAATTCGCCGTTCCGGTCGGTCACAACGGTAGCATAAGGGACGTCGAAAAGCTGCTTGGGCAGGCAAAAAATATAGGCAATGAGCAAAAGCGCAATCACAAAGAGAATTACCCTTTTTCTTTTTCCATTCATACTACATGAAGGTAAATAAAATTTCATTATATTTCCACTCTTGCAAACGGAACGCAATCCATACTTGCGAAATCCTTGTCCATATATTTGAAATAGCCGCTCATAGCTACCATGGCCGCATTGTCGGTTGTATAGGAAAAGGCCGGGACATGGATTTTCCAATGGTATTTTTCGGCATGGTCTGCAAAGGCTTTTCGCAAACCGGAATTGGCCGAAACGCCTCCGGCAACAGCCACTTCCCTTATATTTAAGTCTTTGGCGGCTTTCCGCAGTTTCTGCATCAGAATGTCGATAATTGTAGCCTGTAGAGCGGCGCAAAGGTCGGCTTTGTTTTCTTCGATAAAACGAGGATTGTTTTTCATTTCGTCCCGAATCAGGTACAAAAACGAGGTTTTCAATCCACTGAAACTGTAGTTGTAATCCGGGATATGCGGTTTATTGAGTTTGAAAGCATTCGGATTCCCTTCTTTGGCCAGCCGGTCGACCGCCGGTCCGCCCGGATAAGGTAATCCCATGATTTTAGCGCATTTATCAAAGGCTTCTCCTGCGGCGTCATCGATGGTTTGCCCTACGACCTCCATATCGTTCCAATGGCGCACCAGAATAATCTGGGAATTTCCACCCGATACCAACAAACATAAAAAAGGAAACTGAGGTTGCCGGTTGTCCGATTCATATTCCTTGATAAAGTGCGCCAGAACATGCGCTTGCAAATGGTTTACCTCCACCAAAGGAATCCGTAACGCCATCGAAAGGCCTTTGGCAAAAGAAGTTCCGACTAACAGGGAACCTAACAGACCCGGTCCGCGTGTAAAAGCGATGGCAGAAAGGTCTTTTTTGTCTACTCCGGCCTGTTTCAAGGCTTGGTCTACAACCGGTATGATGTTTTGTTGATGCGCTCTCGAAGCCAATTCCGGTACGACGCCGCCATAGGCTTCGTGTACTTTCTGTCCGGCTATGATATTCGATAAAACAAGTCCGTTTCTGATAACTGCGGCTGAAGTATCGTCGCAAGAGGATTCAATTCCCAATATTGTACTGTCCATTGTAAAAAAAATACACTTAAAATCTCACAAATATCCGAAAAAATTTTCGAAAACGCAAATGACTTAGTATCTTTGCAGATATGTTGTATAATTAATGAAGATATTCAAACGCATTGTTTGGGGTTTACTTGTCTTTTCGGTGGTGTTCTATGTCATACCTGCCGGCCTGTTGCAAACACCCTATTTCCAGAAAAATATTTCATATAAAATGGCTCATTATCTGGAAAATAAACTAAAAACAAAGATTACTGTCAGACAAGTTGAATTGGGATTATTCAATAAATTGATACTAAAAGATGTGTACCTTGAAGACCAATCCGGCGATACGCTATTTGAAGCCAAGCGAATTGCCGCAGGCTTTGACTTACTTTCGTTTTTCAAGAAAAAATGGCGCTTCAATTCTTTGCAGTTGTTCACTTTCCGCTTCAATCTGAATAAAGAAACAGACGATTCCCCTTTAAATATTCAGTACATTATTGATGCATTTGCTAAGCAAGATACCACTCAAACGGATAATTCGATTGATTTACAAATAAATACCCTGAGTTTGCGTTCGGGCGTCTTTTCGTATCGCATAAAGTCCGCGCCAGAGATGCAAGGTAAGTTTGATGCAAAAAATATCTTGTTGAAAGATATTTTTTCAAAGATACATATCAATACCGTGACAGACAAAAATTTGGTAATAGAGGTCAGTAAATTGGGATTTAGGGAGCGATCCGGATTTCAGGTGAAAAATATGGCATTTGATTTGACGGCAGATAAAGGGAAAGCTTTTATCAATCAGTTGAATCTGAATCTGAATAAGAGTTTTTTATCTTTTTCCGGTATCTCAGCCGATTACAGTCAAATAAATGATAAGGGGAAAGGAATTAAAAGTACGCTATTCCAATTTAAACTAATGGATTCCGGTATTGTTTTGAATGAATTAACGGCTTTTGTTCCGGCCTTTTCCCAATTTGAGGATAAAATCAACATTGAAGGTGATTTTTCCGGGAATCCGGATGCTATTGAACTAAATAATTTGTATTTCAGATATTATAATCGTTTGATGATTCGGGCAAATGCAAATTTCAGAAATCTTTTTGATTCGAATCCGGATGCCATTTTTATCAGCGGAGCGGTGGAAGAGTCTTTTTTTTCACCCGAAGGAGTTGAGCGAATCATAAACAGTTTCAGCAAAAAACCTTTCAGTTTACCCTTATCGGTGAAGCAAATAGAAAATGTTAGTTTTCACGGGGAGATAAACGGATTGTTGAATAATTTGGAGGCGTCCGGAGTTTTTAATACGGGGCTTGGCAATATTGCCGCCAATGTGACGATAGGAAAAGACAAAACGCAATTTATAAAAGGGCAAATCTCTTCCGAAAGTCTGCGTTTGAATAAGTTACTGAATGATGAGAAGTATGGGGAAATCGTTTTTGACATTCACCTTGATGCGAAGCAAGCTGCCACTAAAAGATTTTCGGGGATAGTGGATGGAAATATAGAAAGGTTTGTTTATAAAGGATATACGTATAATAATTTAAGCATAGACGGGGAATTTTCGGAAAATAGCTTTCAGGGTTTGTTGGACTTGGATAGCTCGGAAGGTAAAATTCAAGCGAAAGGACTTTTTGACTTCAATGGAGAAAATGCGGAATTCAAATTCACGGCCAAGGCCACAGATTTACAGTTAGATAAGTTAAATCTTACGCAAAAATTCAAAAACCCGTTGCTTTCTTTTGAAGTAAATGCCGATTTTACAGGAAACAATCCGGATAATTTATTGGGTCTTATATCACTGACCAATTTACAGTTTAGCACGGATAAAGGGCGCTATTTCCTGGATAGCCTGTTGCTTCGTACGACACAGTTGGAACAGGAAAAAATACTCAGCATCAACTCGGAACTCATGCGCGGTGAGATTCGGGGAAATTATGCTTTCAGTACGGTTTTTCCGGCAATCAAACGTACATTTTCCGCCTATTTGCCTTCCCTGTTCGAACCCAGCCTGCCGGATAACAAAAACAGAGAAAATACTTTTACAGTTGATGTAAGCATCGGGGATATGACTGCCTTTTCCACTATTTTGGAATTGCCTTTTTCATTGAAAAGCCAAACAAGAATTATCGGCGAATACAGTGATACCAAGGATGTATTCAGTCTGAAGGCCGATATGCCGGAAATGAATATCGCTGGGTCTACAATAGAATCTGCCCGGATTGCATTGCAGCAAGGGAAGAATTTTGCCTTGCTTACCATCGAAGGGACACAATTACAAAAGAAAAACGACAGACTTGAATTTAATGTTCGCATGGAGGCTTCCAACGATGTGGTAAATACCTCTTTAAATTGGACCGGTAATTCGCAAAAATACAAAGGGAAAATAGATTTATCCGCCCTGTTTTCGAAAAAGAATCCGTCCGCCTTACAGACGAAAATAGACGTACACCGGTCGGAATTGGTCTTTAATGATTCGGTTTGGACGCTTCATCCCGCTGTATTGTTAATTGATTCATCTACGATTAAAATTGACCATTTACAGGCAAAACATAAGGAACAATATATAAAAATTAGCGGCGCGGTTTCACATAATTCTCAGGAAACCCTTGCTTTAGAACTGAATAAGGTAGATTTAGAGTATATATTCAAATCTTTGAGTATCAAATCCTTGGCGTTTGGAGGCCTCGCTACCGGCTATGTAAATGCACAGGATATTTACCATACGAAAAAATTAGCTACAAGTTTGGCTGTGAAAAATTTTGCATTCAATAATGTTGTATTCGGCGATTTGGCGTTAACCGGGAACTGGGATGATGTAAATCAAGGCGTCATGATGAATGGTTATGTCTATCAAAATGATTCGACAGATGTGTGTATCTCCGGTATTATTTATCCGGTGAAAGAAGAACTTTCCATCCATTTTGACACACGAAATACCGATGCCCGTTTTCTTCGGAAATACCTGAATTCTGTTACCAAGGACCTGACTGGAAGTTTATCGGGGCATATCCATCTTTTCGGAAATTTGAATAAACCGACCATTGAGGGAGATGCCTTTGCCAAAGATTGCCGTTTCAGGATAGAATATCTCAACACTTATTATGCTTTCACCGACTCGGTAAAATGCTTTCCCGATGAAATACGGATAAAAAATATCTCGCTTTTTGATGAAAAAGGGAAAGCGGCTTTGGTAAACGGTTATGTCAAACACCATTTATTTGATGATTTCCGTTTTTTGGCAACTATTAATTATGATAATTTCATGGTATTCAATGCCACTAAAACCCTAAATCCGATGTTCTACGGGACTGCTTACGGCAACGGAACCGCTACGCTTTCCGGGACGGAGGACTTGTTAAATATTGATGTTTCCATGCAGAATACGAACAATACGCGAATGACCCTGAATTTCATGGAAGAACCGGATGTGATGGACTATGATTTTATCCGGTTTGTACCGCCAAAAATGGATTTTACGAAAGATAAAGACAAGATAACTTCCGTAATTTTTCCGCAGGTGAATCTCAATAATACTTCAAAAACGGAAATCCGGTTTAATCTTTTGTTGAATGCAACTTCACAAGCAAGTATTGAAATCACTACAGACCCGGTTTCAGGGGACAAAATAAGTGGTTATGGAACCGGAAATATGCAAATTCAATACGGAACAAAAACGCCTTTGAAAGTGGTGGGAAATTACGTCATTGAGAGAGGAGAATACAAATTCTCTCTCCAGAAAGTACTCTCCCGAAATTTCGAAATCCAGGAAGGGAGTTCGATAGCTTTCACAGGCGACCCCTATAACGCAGGATTGGATGTACGGGCGAATTATTCAGTTTCCGCCAATTTGGGTGATTTGGACCAGCAACTTCTCGAACAAAGCGCCCGCAACAATATTCCGGTTAATTGTATCCTACAGTTGACAGGGCCTCTGGTGCGTCCGTCCATTTCTTTTGACCTTGACCTACCCAATGCGACATCCGAACTAAAAAATCAGGTAAAAAGCTATATCCGTACCGAAGATATGATGAATCGTCAAATTGTTTACCTGTTAGTGCTTGGTCGGTTTTATACTTCGCCTGAATTTATCAGGGAGGACTCTCGCTTCAATAACGATTTGTCTCTGCTGACCTCTACTTTGTCTACGCAGGTTTCCAATATGTTGGGATTATTGAGCGATAAATTGGTGGGAATCAAGTTTCATCAGGCGTATGAGGGAGAACAAACCAGTACGGAGGTAGAAGTGCTGCTCTCCAGCCAACTGTTGAATAACCGATTGATTATCAATGGTAATTTTGGTTATCTCGACAATCCTTACCTAAACAGCGGCGACCAAAAAAATATACCATTGGTCGGTGATTTTGACTTGGAATACAAACTGACGGAAAGCGGAGAAATCCGACTGAAAGGGTATAACCACTATAACTATCGCAATTATGAGAGTTTTTACAGCATGACTCCTTATAGTATGACGCCTAAAATGACCCAGGGGGTTGGTATCCTTTTCCGGAAGAATTTCAATCATGTTTCCGATTTATTACGCAAAAGAGCGCCGATTTATCTCTTGCCTCCGCCTCCGCCTACGGTTTCCGATAGTCTGAAAGCTGAGTAGGGTAAGTTGTTATTAACCGCAAAGAACGCGGAGAGCGCAAAGGAAACTTCGGATAGTTCACTTTGCGCTCTCCGCATTATCTGCGGTTAACACTATCAATACTAAACAGTTATCACTTTGTATTTAGGAACCAAAGATTTCATCACAACCCAACCAATCAGGTAAGCTACCGCACAGATAATAAATACGATAAAATAACCGGCCGGTTCACCTTTGAATCCCATAAATTCCATTCCTTTAGAACCGGCATGGTCGAACAATTTTCCGGCGCCTTTTTGAATGATAAAAGAACCGACGCCACCCGCCATTCCTCCGATTCCGGTAACGGTAGCGATGGCTGTTTTCGGGAACATATCGCCTACGGTAGAGAATATATTAGCCGACCAGGCTTGATGTGCCGCTCCGGCAATACCGATAATCACTACCGGCAACCAATAGGAATAATTACCTAAGGGTTGGGCAAATAAAGCCAATAATGGAAAGAAAGCAAATATCAACATGGCTTTCATACGTCCGTCATACGGATTCATTCCTTTTCTACCTACAAAGTAAGAAGGAAGCCAACCACCAATAATAGAAAGCATTACGACCGTATAAAGAATGGTAAGCGGTAATACTTGCGCCGTACCCTCCAACTTGAATACCGTTTGCAGATATTTGGGCATCCAGAATAAATAAAACCACCAGACGCCGTCGGTCATGAATTTTCCAAAGGCGAATGCCCATGTTTGTTTGAATTTGAAACAATCTAAGAAAGACAGTTTTTTTATCTGCGCTTTTTCCGTGCTATCTCCGGCGCTGTTGTCCGAATCTTTATCTTGTTGAATATATGCCAATTCCAATTTATTGACTTTCGGATGTACTTCGGGTTTTTTATAAACAAATACCCAAAAGCCCATCCAGATAAAACCCAAAACACCAATGATAAGGAAAGAGCTTTCCCATCCCCAGGCTTCTGCAATGTACAGGATACAAACAGGTGCAACCATTGCGCCAATTGTAGCGCCTGAGTTGAAGATACTTGTAGAAAAAGCCCTGTCTTTTTTCGGGAAATATTCTGCCGTTGCTTTTATCGCAGCCGGAAAGTTTCCGGCTTCTCCGAGGGCAAGGACAAAACGGGAAAAAATAAAAAACATAACACTGATATTAATCACTTTTCCTGTATCCCCCACGGTCTGAATCAAATTCTTTGCACCCTCAAAGCTGAGCGTCCACGTTCCGGAAGTTACTCCTGCTGTGGCAATCCCACAAAAGGCATGCAAACAGGCTCCGAATGACCAGATACCAATGGCCCAAAGAAAGCCTTTTTTAGTATCCAACCAGTCGACAAGCCGCCCTGCAAAAAGCATACTGACAGCATATAAAATGGAAAACCACGCCGTGATGTTTCCATAATGCACGTTTGTCCAACCAAATTCAGGTCCGATAAATCCGGGCCACGTCAACGACAGAACCTGTCTGTCCAAGTAGTTGACGGTCGTTGCGAAAAACAGCATGGCGCAAATCATCCATCTGTAATTGGTCATTTTCTCTTGTTTTACCATGTCAATTCGTTTTTTAGATTTATAATGAAGATTAGTAAATAAAATGTAAGATTCATCGCTGTACCCTTCCGCTGGCATCACCGCCGGCAAGCGTTTCCGCTTCTTCGACCGACACCAGATTGAAATCGCCGTTGATGGTATGTTTCAATGCGGAAGCAGCTACGGCAAATTCAAGGGCTTCGCCTTGATTCGGCTTCGTGAGCAAACCGTGGATGATACCGCCTGAGAAAGCGTCGCCTCCTCCCACGCGGTCGATAATCGGATTTATATCGTAACGTTTCGAAACATAAAATTCTTTCCCGTTGTAAATCATCGCTTTCCAACCATTATGCGTAGCGGAAAACGATTCTCGTAAGGTAGAAATCACATATTTGAAATCAAATTCTTTGGCCATCTGCGTGAAAATGCCCTTGTATCCTTCTGCATCGGTATGTCCTGCCGCAACATCGGCCTGGGGTTTGAAACCCAGACACAATTCTGCATCTTCTTCGTTTCCGATACAAACGTCAACATATTGCATCAGGGGACGCATAATCGACTGCGCCTTTTCCTTAGTCCACAATTTCTTGCGGAAATTTAAATCGACAGAAACCGTTACGCCATGACGTTTGGCGGCTTCACAGGCCAATTTCGTCAGTTCGGCTGCCTTATCGGAAATCGCCGGTGTGATGCCCGACCAATGAAACCAATTGGCATTCGCCATGATGGCATCAAAATCAAAATCGGATACATTTGCTTCTGCAATAGCCGAATGTGAACGGTCGTAAATCACTTTGCTGGGACGCATGGAAGCGCCGGTCTCCAAGTAATAGATACCGACCCGGTCGCCTCCACGGACAATATAATCCGTTTTTACGCCGTATTTACGCAGGGCGTTCACGGCAGACTGTCCGATTTCGTGCTTCGGCAACTTGGTCACAAAGTAAGCGTCGTGGCCGTAATTGGCACAACTGACTGCCACATTGGCCTCTCCTCCGCCATATACTACATCGAATGTATCGGATTGTATGAAACGGGTATTGCCCGGTGTAGACAAGCGAAGCATTATTTCTCCTAAAGTTACTATTTTTTTCGCCATATTTCTATTGTTCTATTAAAATACATACTAAGCAGTTGTTCCGCTCTTATTTCGGTTGTTTCCCGATGTAAGCCAATATACCGCCATCGACATAGAGGATATGGCCGTTCACAAAATCGGAAGCTTTGGAAGCCAAGAATACGGCCGGGCCTTGTAAATCGTCGGTCGTCCCCCAGCGGGCAGCCGGCGTCTTGGCAATAATAAATTCGTTGAAAGGATGTCCCGGTTCGCGCAGGGGCGCTGTTTGCGGTGTTGCAATATATCCGGGGCCTATACCGTTTACTTGAATATTGTGCTCGGCCCATTCGCAGGCAAGGTTGCGGGTCAGCATTTTCAATCCACCTTTAGCGGCTGCATAAGCCGAAACTGTTTCACGACCCAATTCGCTCATCATCGAGCAGATATTGATAATTTTACCGGCGCCTTTAGCAATCATACCCGGGGCTACGGCCTTGGATACGATAAAAGGTCCGTTCAAATCAATATCAATTACCTGACGAAAATCTTTCGCCGACATTTCAATCGCAGGTATCCGTTTGATAATTCCTGCATTGTTTACCAGGATATCAATCACGCCTACTTCTTTGGTAATTTGCGCAACCGTTGCATTGATGGCGTCTTCGTCCGTCACATCGCAGACATAACCGTACGCTTTGATTCCGTCGGCCGCATAGGATGCCAACCCCTTGTCTACCAATTCCTGCTTGATATCGTTAAAAACTATCGTGGCTCCGGCCGAAGCAAAAGCTTGGGCTAAGGCATAGCCAATGCCGTAAGACGCTCCCGTAACGAAAGCGACTTTTCCTGTTAAATCAAATTGACTCATTTTTTTTATTATTAATCACTACTATCTAAATTCTATTATCTCAACTCTGTTTCTTTGAAAAAATCCTGGTCGCCATAATCCAAGTTCTCACCGCCCATTCCCCATATAAAGGTATAATTGCTTGTTGCCGCCGCCGAATGGATAGACCACTGGGGCGAAATAACGGCTTGGTCGCCTTTCATCCAGATATGGCGGGTTTCGGCGGGCTCTCCCATAAAATGGCAGATAGCTTGACCTTCCGGAAGTTCGAAATAGAAATAAGCTTCCATGCGGCGACTGTGTATATGTGCCGGCATGGTATTCCAGACGCTTCCCGGCGCCAATTCGGTCATTCCCATCTGCAATTGGCAGGTAGGTAAGACCTGAGAAACCAGCATTTTATTGATATTACGATGATTAGAGCCTTCCAAGGAACCCATTTCGGCAACTACGGCATCGGCTTTCGTTACTTTTTTGTCGGGATAGCTGCAATGAGCCGTAGCCGAGTTGAAATAAAATTTTGCCGGATGACTGGGGTCTTTGCTTTCAAAAGTCACCTTTTTATCGCCGGCGCCAATGTAGAGAGCTTCTTTATAGTCTAATTCATAGACTTTTCCGTCAATCGTAATTTTGCCCGGACCTCCTACATTGAAAGTCCCAAGCTCCCGCCTCGAAAGGAAAAATTTCGATTTCAGGTGTTCGATGGTTTCCAGCGTCAAAGTTTCTTTCACCGGCATTGCACCGCCCACTATCAAACGGTCATACAAGGTATAAACCATATTTACTTCGTCGGGTGTAAAAATAGTTTCAATCAAATGTTCTTTCCGTAAACGTGTCGTATCGTACGATTTGACATCTTCAGGATGCGCTGCATAACGCAATTCATAATTTGTTTTCATCTGTTTTTTATTTATATATGTATATTTTTTTGCTCAAAATTTCGACCGTGCACGTGCACAGTAATTCTTTTACAAAAGTAATATATATTTTATGAAAACAAAAATTTTCGTTAAAAAAAGAATTTTACGGCTATCTTCCGGTATCGGCAAAGGGGTTGCTCCATGAGTATCAACAGGTCTGACAAACAAGTTTTATACAATAATTATTTAAATTTTCTTAAATTTTACTTTAAGGCAACTTTTTTGCATTAAACAAACACAATTTTGCCCTCGAAATTTCAATTATTAATCATTTTAAACATCTTTTTATTATGAAG